>NZ_CP159992.1:707500-1024807 GCF_040702995.1 Paenibacillus sp. AN1007 | reverse complement strand
TACTTCTCATCTAAGCGGTTCACTTAGTCGATCTGAATGCGTTTCCGCGGATGCTCATCGCCTGGACGTTTCGGAATATCCAGCTTCAGCACCCCATTTTCAAGCCGTGCCTTAATATTTTCCTCATCGATATGATCCACGTAGAAACGGCGGACAAATTCTCCGGCGCGGCGCTCCTGCCGAATGATCCGATTATCGTCATCCTTCTGCTCAACCAGTTCATTGCGTTTCGCGCGAATCACAAGCTCATTGCCTTCGACCTGAATGTCGATGTCTTCTTTCGCAATGCCCGGAAGCTCCGCCTCGACCAGATATTTGCCGTTTTCCTCCCGAATATCCGTGCGAAATGGCTGCATACCGGTTCCGAATGACGAGAAAAATGAGGTATCAACCATGTCATGGAAGGATTTCAGCATCTGTCCGAACGGCTCTTCATTTCTTCTGCGAAATGGAATCAGATCAAACATAAACACCATCTCCTTAAATGTGGTTGGATTTAATACTGCTTACATCTATTATTGTAGTCAGGATACCGCCAAGGTTCAAAGCCGATGAAAATCGATATAAAGCGATAATCCCCTGTCTTGGCTCAATAAATAAAAATAGATCGTTTTTTCTTTTGTTTTGACTATTTTTGACCTTCTGACTTTATCTGACCAATATTCGCTGCTTCGACGCATCTTACTGCGCATTGACCTTCTCGCCAGAGGCTGCGGCTCTCCTGCTGCCTGTTCCCCTAAACTGTAATATGGCGAATAAGAGAGCGATACAGATCGCGGCAAAACCTGCCCAGTTCAAAGCGAGGACCGAAGCCCGGCTGATGACAAGCCCGCCCAATCCGGAGCCCATGGCAAAGCCAAATTGAATAAATGATGTGTTTATACTCAGCGCGATGTCCGGGCTGCGAGGTGCCAGTGTAACCAGATACAGCTGCTGAGCAGGGGAAATACTCCACGTAGCTAGCATAAACACCATCAGTACCAGAATCAGCAGAATCAGATGTGATCCGGTCACAGCAAATAAAAGAAGCGTTAGCCCCTGCAGGACCAGCCCGAGGAAAATGGTGAATTTGGGCCCTTTGGCATCAGCCAATTGTCCACCCAGTTTGGAACCGATAAAGCTGCAGACACCCGCCAGGAACAAAATCAGACTGATTTCGGTCATGGACAGAGACGAGGTCGTTTGCAAAAATGGCGTAATGTACGTGAACAACGCTGCGTAACCGCCCACGTACAGCAGTGTCATCATCAGCGCGACCAGAACTGCTTTATTTTTCAGCATCGAGAGCTGCATGCCCATCGTCACCTGCTCTTCCTCTTTGATTGCCGGAACCTTACGATGGATGATCAGAAATGGAATAATACTCAGGATACCAATGACAATAAATAGAACCTTCCAGCCAAACATCTCACTGAAAAATGTACCGATCGGGACGCCAAGCACCAGCGAGCTGCTGAGTCCCATCAGAATGATTCCGATCGCATTGCCTCTCTTCTCATTCTCCACCAGCCTTGTCGCTGCGGCCATGGCAACAACAGTTGTCATACCTCCGCTTGCTCCCTGAATAATGCGTATGCCGAGCATCGCTTCATACGAAAGATCAAACATCATGATGCCATTGCTGGCAATAAATACACCGAAGGTCAGCAGCATCAGCTTCCTGCGATCTACATTGATTGTCACGGCAATCAGAATCGGAGCAAGAATGGCTGCCGCAAGGGCAAATACCGTCACAAGCAATCCGGCTTCGGCAGTGGACACACCAAGGTCCCCAGCAATCATCTCGATAATTCCGGTAATAATGTATTCAATTGTACCAATCAAAAATACGGCCAGTGCCAGAATATATATGGTTCCTTTATTTTTCAATCGTGTTCACTCCATCTTCTATACGTTTTTAATCGATCCCCGTTACCAGCAGGTGATAGGAATCTGGATTTCAATATATTGTGCATCCTGTTCGGGGGATAAGGGCAAATATAACTCTCTACCCGGTTCGTTCTCTTTAATCTGATAATTATTTTTCTCTATCCATCTGGCTAAATACACACAGGCTGCCACATCGAAATTCGAATGTGAATGGAACGCCATGGAAGCGATGCTGGGCTCTGGTGGCAGATTTCGCAGCTGGAACGGCTCAGGGACAGCAGCCGGTTCATCGGTTACGTAATAACCGACTTCGAATTCGAACTCGTCCTCTTTTCCGTCCATCTCTCGCCACAAAACAACCTGTGGTCCTTGAATCCGTTGACGCAGCTCTTTGGTCAGCAGTGAATCCAGATGAAGAAGAAGCGCGGGAATATGCTCTTCTCTCCCGCCTGCGCTGTAGAACATGAAGGTCTGGCCAGCCTCCGCCTTAATTCGGATCTCCTGGCCATTCTCCCACTGCCCGTCTTTCTCCATAAGCTGGATCCGCTCTTCAATACGGGTAAGCTTGGCCTGCTCCGTATCAATCATATGCTGGATTTCACTTCTCTTCAGTCTGAACATACCCTGAATCTGCTCATGAGAGATGTCTTCCTGAAGCAGCTGCGCGATCTGAGGCAGTGTAAAACCTAATTCCTTATAGAGCAGAATTCGGTTCAGTTCAAGCAGCTGATCTGCGGAATAATATCGGTAACCCGTGTCGTGGTCTACCCTTCGCGGCTTGAGGATACCGATCTGGTCGTAATAGCGCAGTGTTTTTAAAGAAAGCTTGCTGAGCTTGGCAAATGTACTGATTTTGAACAATGTATCATCTCCAATCCATTAACTTAACGTGAGTATACAGTCTCCCGTGCAGGGGAAAGTCAATCCCTTTTCATCCGATTATTTATCATCTTTACTATGTATTTGTTTAGGATAACCAAAAAGGACAGAGCAGCGATCCCCTGTCCTTCATTCTCATTTTAAGTTAATTTCTATACTTTTTCATCAATCCCAGAAGAAACGGCCTGCAAGCACTTTTTCGTTCAACAGCTGGTATGTCTCTTCAGGCAGCTCTTTCTTCATCTTGGCCATCACAGCATCTTTGCCCTGATTATATTGGGATGACATGCCGATCTCGGCGGTTGTGTTATTGGCATCCAGACGCATAATCGGAGCCTTGGCATTCTTCGTCCATGGTGTCCATGCAGCAAGAGCGGCCGTTCCCCCCGTACCAGGACTCCCCGTACCAGGACTCCCCGTGTACAGGAACTGCTTTAGGTAGGCTGCCATCGCAGCAGACAGCTGTTCACGCCCCGGCTTGTTAGCATCGCTAAAGTAACCTTCAGGGAAGTACGCTGCAATACCTGCTGCTTTTCCTGTGTAGAAGTCCATATCGGCACCATGCGGAGCACCCAACAGGGTGTACAGTCGTTCCGAGATGACGCCAGGCTGGGTTCCCCATGCAAAACGATACGCATATACTGGCGGCTGACCTGCCGCACTGGTTAATTTCTCTGCTACACGCTCCGCATTAAAGCCTGCGTACGCCTCGCTGCCATATTTAATTGCAGCCGCATATTGAGCCGCTTTCGTCTGATCTGTGAACAATGTTCCGTCATTGATGGATGGAACAAAGTTGGGATCGCCAAAAGCAAAAGCGGAGAACTCCGTTTCCAGGCTGCCGAGCAGCACAGGGACTTTAGCATAATTGCCGCTGCTGATCGCATCAAAACCTTCTTTTGGAATCACCGTACCATCACGGAACAGATGCGGGAAGGGCTGCATGCGGATAGCCGTTGCACCGAATACCGTCACCAGTTTGTCCGCAGGCAGTGCACGCAGATAGCTTTCGAGCTGTGCAGGTGTTTGCTTGCTAATCCAAGCTTTGGCTTCATCCTCATTTGCAGCTTTGCCTTCTTGGACAATCAGCTTCACAATGGCATCCTCGGATTTCTGCTGTCCTTCCTCAGAGGAAGCCGTCGTCAAACCACCGCTGAAAGCAATCGCTTTTTGATACAATCCCTTGCTAAGCGGGGAGATAAGTGTTGCGAGAACATCCCGTGCACCAGCAGATTGACCTGCAAGTGTCACATTCCCTGTATCGCCGCCAAAACCTGCAATGTTATCCTGCACCCACTCTAGTGCACGGAATGCATCCAGCAGGCCGTAGTTACCGGAATCGTCAAGCGCGTTACCTGTTTTCAGCGCAGCATTCTGGAAGAAACCAAGCGCTCCCAAACGATAGTTCACCGAGATAACGATGCTATTCGTATTTCGTGCTAGCTGTTCCCCCTGAAAGTCCTTTCCTGATCCGGTCATATTACCACCGCCGTGCAGGAATACCATAACCGGCAGTTTGGTGCTGGTTGTATTCGGACGCCAGATGTTCAGATATAAGGAATCTTCACTGCCTGCTGTTGTTTTACCGGATATTTGCAGGCTGTTTGCCGCGAACTCTTTGGCTTCTCTTGTTCCTGTCCAAGCCTTCGGTTCTTGCGGTGCTTTCCAGCGCAGTTCGCCTACCGGAGGTGCCGCATATGGAACACCAAGCCAACCAAGCGTGCCATATTCTTCATAAGTTTTGCCATCGATGGCACCATATTTCGTTTGCTGTAACGTTTGAGGTTTAAATGCACCGTCCTGCTTATGTTTTGACCAGAACTGTTCCAGCGTACCTGTACCATTTTTGAGCTGAGCTTGCAATGCCTGTGCGGTCGCTTCTGCCATCAAACGATTGGTCAGCTGTGCCGTGCCTTTTCCTTGAAGGGCTTTGATGCCGTGGTTTGCCGCAAACGCGGAAGCTTCTCCTGACTTGTAATCCGTACCTGCTTCATAACCAAGAACTTTGAGCAGGCAGCGCTGCATATTCCTCTGCCGTCAGTGGAGCGTTAGGCGCAAAACGTTCCGGTTCCGTAACCACGCCAGCCAAATAAGGATGCTGCTTCAAGTATCCAACGACGGGCTGCAGCACCTTGCCTGCCTGAGCGGCATCCTTAAACGTATCGGTTCCTTGATAGGCAAGTGCTTCTTTCTCCAGACCAGATAAACGCAAGTAAAGCACTGCGGCTTGAATACGTGTGGCATGTTTATCCAGGTAGGCCGTATTTACGCCCTGTCCGTTCCCGCGAATCAGCTCTGCTTTTACCAGTTTGTCCATAGTCGGGGACAAGGATGGAGCTGTATTTCCTGCTGCAAATGCAGGTAGACCAGATACACACATGCTCAGAATCGCTGCTGCTGCAATAGAACGTTTCATTTTTTTCATGGGTTTAATCTCCTCGCTGTCTAGTCGTGTATGATAGGAAAATAGTTTAGAAATTATGCACCGCTCGGTACAGTATTCCAAAGTTCGGATCATTCTATTTCTGGTTCGTGGATGAATGGAAGAGCGGCCCCCCTCTCTGCTGACATGAACTGCTGCACCCTTTCAGTTATGACATTCAGGCCGATTTTTTATATAAAAAAACCTGAATCAAAGGCAAACAGACTGTGCTATAGCATGGTCTGCCGCCCTCAATTCAGGTTTTGCCTGCAATTACGTAACAACCCTGAGAATAATGAGGTATGGTATTAAATTGGCTTACTTTAATAGACGCAATCAATCGTCTGATGAATGATCCAACGAATGAACTGGAACAGGTCTTGCCCTCAGATCGGTTACAATCCTGTTATTATCGTGATATTAGCACATAATGAAAGCGCTAGCAATACCTTTTTATCATGCAATCCCGAATACTGCAGCATCTCCTCCATTTCAATTTCCCCTCAAAAAAAGCCATGAACGAATCCTATTGGATTCATCCATAGCCTATGTTGAGATCAGATGACTGCAGCTCGTCTGGGTCAGCCTACTGCTGCAGATTCTTCACCTGCTCAATCAAACTATCCAGACCCTTATCCGCCAGATACGGCCCGTAATTCCAGTAGTTTCGGGACACGTTAATAATTCGGTTATTTTTGATCGCAGGGATGCTCTGGTATACCGGCTCCTCAAACAGTTCCATCATCTGGTCCATCTCTTCGTCTTCCATCTGAGTGAAGAAGTAGTCTGCGGGCTTGTCTGCCAGCTTTTCCAAAGAAAGCACCGTGCCGCCGTCAGAGTATACTTTATACTGCTCAGGCATCGAGAACCCGAAATCCTCATAGATCAGTTTGCCTAATGTACCACCTTCACCGCCGAGCAGAACCTCCTTATTGTAGATCACAAATGACATCGCAGTTGTCCCCGGTTTAATATTGATGTTTAATTCACTGCGAATGCTCTTCAGCTTCTCCTCAAACTTCGCAATCCACTGCTCCGCTTCATCCTTGCGATCCATAATGTCGCCCATCGTTCTCAGCGTATTGATTACATCCGGATCACCGCCCCAAGCTACTGTAATCGTTGGTGCGATCTTCTCGTATGTGCCTACAATTTCCTTGCTTGTGTAGTCCGGTACGATGATTACGTCGGGTTCCAGGCCTGAGATCATTTCAACGTTACCGTTACCCGAACCAATGTCCGGCACACCTGCGAGTTCTTCAGGATACCGCTCCAGCGTTTCCGTGTTTGCTCCTGCGGGTTTCATACCAAGAGGCAGCAGATAGCCTCCGTAGGTAATGATGACAGGTTTCGAAGGCTGTGCTGGAATCTCAACCTTTCTTCCTGAAGCATCCGTATACATTCGCATGGATTTTGCTGCTGTATCCGTACCTGCTGCAGTCGGGGTCTCCGCCCCACCCCCGCAAGCTGCGAGCAGCAGAGATAAACTAAATAATAAACTGACTGCCAATGTAGGCTTAAAACCAAAATTCAAATCGTTCACGCTCCATGTGTCGTATTGATAATGATTATCGTTATTACCAATATAACGAGACAAGTTACCGTCAGCAATGAACGATTCCGACCTCTTGTTCGTACGATTTGAACCTTGGATTCGATGGCTGCGCATTTTGTATTGTGCCGGTGTCTCTCCTGTCGTTCGTTTGAAAATGCGGCTGAAGTAGTACAGGTCCTTGTATCCCACAGTCTCTGCCACCTCCCGAATCTGGAACTCCGTCTCTGCCAGCAGTGTCTGGGCCCGTTTGATCCGGGTTTGAATGACATAATCCATCGGACTGCATCCGTATTTGCGCTTAAATACCCGGGCCAGATAATGTGTGCTGTAATGGAAATGTGCCGCCATATTCTCCATCGAGATGGAATGTGCATAGTGCTCCTGAATGTAGGCTTCAATCTGCTCTGGCAGCTCCATGGATTCAACCAGCTGCTGACGTGCCATCTTCCACTGGCGGAATTGCTCATAGACAAATTGGTAAAATAGCCCTGTAACCTGCAGGCGATCCAGTTCCTCGCTGCTCGTCCAGAACTCCGTCATTTTTTCCACGATAGGAAAAATCGTTAACGGATAGGAGAGTGCAAAATGGTACACAGCCGGCAAAGACGCCGCTGCAGCCAGCATGTTTACATTAAGGGATGAGTCAGCACTAACCGCATTCAATTGTGGTTTATACAGGATTAGAAAAAAATGCAGAGGCTGCTTCACACTGCCTATACTCAACAGTATACCTTTTTCACCGTGCAGCAGGAGCGACTGATCCGATATAATCCTGTTTGTTCCAAACTGAATGTCAGCTTCACCCTTACTGATCATCACAAAAGCCCGGGCTGGCAGCATATATTCCGCCAGTTCCTGACCTGGCTGCAGCATTCGGTATCGGATATCTATAAGTTTCACTTGGTTGTTATTCCACCATTGAATGGCTTCTGACCATTCCCCCATCATGGACCACCCCAAAATCTTCGTTGGACCCTTTTTCTGTGAGTCCGATTTATTCCTTAACATACAAGAGCGCTCATCCTTTTGTCCAGTTCGTTTGTTATGACAGCATTGACTTATAATCGTAATTTTTACATTTAATTAACCCAAATCTAACGCTGGTTTAGCAATTGATGTATACACTGGGTTCTGGATACTAAACTATACATATATCTTAGGAGGATGTTCATGTTAAATCGTTTCAGTACCCGTGCAGCCAAAATGATGCTCGCGGTGACCACCATTGTTACCGCTGCGCTGGGAGGCAGCAGCGCAGCTTGGGCTGTGGAAGATGGTACTTCAACCACTTCTGGTTCACCTATTAAAAATGTAATCATCCTCATTCCTGACGGTATGGCTAATGATGCTGCCGCTCTGGCTCGTTGGTACAAAGGCTCTTCTCTGACCATTGATTCCATGGCAAGCGGTATGGTGCGTACACACTCTGCGGATGCTCCGATTGCGGACTCTGCTCCTGCAGGAACAGCCTTTGCGACAGGACATAAATCCCATACCGGTTATGTCGGTGTACTGCCGGACAAGGCCACGATGCCTGGACAAAAGGCGATTGCACCAGGAGACGAAAGAAAACCGGTGGCTTCCGTGTTGGAAGCTTCCAAGCTGGCGGGCAAATCAACCGGTATTGTAGCTACATCCGAAATTATGCATGCCACACCGGCGGACTTCTCAGCGCATTATCCTGACCGTAAAAACTACGATGCACTCAGCAAGCAGCAGGTATTCAATGGCATTGATGTTGTACTCGGCGGCGGCAGCAAATATCTGGAACCGGCAGGACGCAAAGATGGCAACAACCTCGTGGCCTCCATCAAAGCGCTCGGCTACGATTACGTAACTACACCTGCTGCGATGAAAGCATCAACTTCGGGCAAGCTGTGGGGGATGTTTGCTCCGACAGGCATGTCATACCATATGGACCGTGATCCTGCCAAGCAGCCAAGTCTTGCCCAGATGACGTCCAAAGCGATTGAAGTGCTGTCCAAAAACGAGAAGGGTTTCTTCCTGATGGTCGAAGGCAGCAAGGTGGACTGGGCGGCTCACGCCAATGATCCGATTGGTATTATAAGTGACGTGCTTGCTTTTGATGATGCCGTGAAAGCTGCCATGGATTTCGCCAAATCCGACGGAGAAACGGTTGTTGTTGCCGTATCCGACCACCAGAACGGCGGACTGACCATCGGTAACGCGTCCACAACAGGCACGTATGATAAAGAGCCGTTGTCTACGTTTATAGGACCTCTGAAAAAAGCCAAGCTGACAGGTGAGGGCGTAGAAGCGAAGCTGAATGCGAAACGTACCAACATCAAAGCGTTGATGAAACAGTACTACGGCATTACGGATTTGACTTCGGAGGAAGTCGCTGCGATTAAAGACGCGGAGTCAGGCAGCCTGAACTACGTTGTTGGTCCGATGATCAGCAAACGCGCAGGCATTGGCTGGACAACTGGCGGACATACAGGCGGAGATGTTGTACTCTACACGTATGCTCCTAACAATGATCGTCCATTCGGTGTTATTGATAATACGGATGTAGCCAAATATATGGCTCGTGTACTCGATCTGGATCTGGACAGCGTAAGCAAGCAGTTGTTCGTACCTGCCAAGCAGGCATTTACAGCAAAAGGTGCAGCTTACAAACTGGATCTGACGGATGTTAAAAATCCGAAGATTCTCGTAACCAAAGGCAGCACCAAGCTTGAACTGCAAATTTATAAAAATACAGCCCTTGTGAACGGTAAGAAAACAGAACTCGAAGGCGTAATTGTATACAATGGCGTAGATGCTTTTGTACCACAGGGCGCTGTGAATCTAATCCAGTAAGAAGAACCCGCTAAAAAACAAACAAATACCCAAAAAGCTGCCGAGATGTTCTCGCAGCTTTTTGGTTTCTTTACGAACGTATATATCATCTCCGATCCATCTGTAAACCGAGATCAACTCCGTTTAGAACAACAAATGTACTCTCACATTTGAGACTGTACCATCCTATACCTCTACTTATTAGAGAACGTCAGAATGCCGTATTGGGAAGTGTTCTTCCAGCTATCATTGGTTAGGTCATTCCACTTCGCCGTGCTTTTGTTGTTATTGCCCTGATTATCGTTAATCTGAAGTTCGAATCCGATGACATCACCTGTTTTCGGTGTGAGGGACTGCAGTCTGATTTTGGCCTCGATCTGATATCCTTTCGCTGTTTTCTTGACTGCACTTTCAAGGCGGCCCGGGGAAGCACTGCCTGCAAAAGTAGCCACGTTATCTGCACTAATTCTGAACTGGGCATCATCATATTGATAGAACGGAGTGCGCTGATGATTTTCATCCAGGAAAATCTCTATTGAATCCTGATCCCAAGGGTCGGCGGCGTCCGTTATAATCTGCGGGTCGGTGACATCAACAAGCAGATACAGATCCTGACCAGACCACATCGCACGGGCTTCCGCCGATGCACCCCCGTTCGCACTCAGAGGTGTAACTTGGAATGGAGCGACTTTATTCCACTTTGCGTCCTTCTCCCCATCAATGGTCGCCATCCCCTGCAGCGCTTTGGCTGATTTAGGCATACTTGCAAACTGAATTACACCATATTTACTTGTATCCTGTTCCTGGGATAATGTTCTGTCATTCCAATATAGAACAGACTGTTCTTCTCCCCCGCCGTTTCCACCGTCTGTCACCCGAACATCCAGCCCGATCTCACGTGCGGAAATGCCTGGCGCATCAGACAGCGGTATGGAGACTTCAACCTGATAGCCGTGAGCTCCCTCACGAACACGATAGGCTTGCGGTTTAGGCCCTGTCACTTTGCCTGCACGGCTTATCGTAATATGCCGGTCATCCGCCTCATAAACAGGTGTTTTACCATTGTTCAGATCAACGAACAATTCCACTTTATCGCCTGCATTTTTGACAGTATCCTTAACATCAATCAGCACATACAGATTTTTGTTATCCCACAAGGTGCGGAACGATGCTGCACCCGTATTTCCTTTTAATGCTGTCGACACGGCTTTGTTCCATAGAGGATCTTGTTTGGCTGCCTTCGTTTGTGGTGTGCCGGACAGTGTAACCGCGCGTTTTGTCAGAACTGGCAGGCTTGATTCGTCAGCTAAACCCCAATAGGCCGGTTTGGACTGCAGGGCTTGATCGAATAAAAAGGCTTGATTGTTATACGATTTCTCATCCTGCAGACCCCATAAGGTCACGGATGAGATCACGTCACTATGTTTCTTGTACAGATCAAACAATTCTTTATACCGATAGGCCTGCTTCACCGCGACGTCCTGAGGCAGTTCCTCACCAAAAGGGATACCGCTGTCTACATCCAGCTCGGTAATCTGGATATCCAGTCCAAGTCCCGCAAACAGATTGATTGTTTTTTCAATCTCTTCAATGGGCGGAGATTCAAGGTTATAGTGGGATTGCAGACCGACACCATCAATCAACCCTTTTTCTTTTAACCGTTTGACCAGCTGGTACATATGCTCTCTTTTTTCAGGAATTTCGGTGTAGTACTCGTTATAGTATAATTTCGCATCCGGGTCGGCAGCCCGTGCGAACTCATAGGTTTTCTCTATATAATCCGGTCCGATCAACTCGTAGAACGGGCTTTTGCGCAGTCCATTTGCATCACCGTTACTGTCCGCAATCGCTTCATTTACTACGTCCCAGGCATAAATTTTGCCTTTATATCTTTTCATCACGGTATCGACGTAGTTCTGAATTCGGCTGAGCAGCAGCTCCCTGCTTGCAGGATTGCCCTGATCGTCCTTGAACATCCATTCCGCTGCATCGATATGCCAGAGCAGGGCATGTCCTCGCAAGCCCATATCATGCTTCGCTGCAAATTCAACATACTCATCCGATGCTTGGAAATCATACACACCGTTGGATGGCGAAACGAATTTCGGTTTCATCTCATACGTTGCCGTCAAGCTGTTAAAATGTTTGGATAATAACTGCCCATAAGCTCCTTCCAACTGCCAGCGGTAGACAGCAGCTCCAATCGGAAACTCGCTCTGGTACAGATCCTGCAAAGAAGGAATATCCGTCTCGATAGCCAGCTCCCCTGCCTCCTCAATCGTTACGTCATCCACATAAAATGACAGCGTATCTACCGCATCCTCAGAGACATAAGGCGTCTCAATAAACAAATTCAATTCCGCAGGATTATCGCTGTATTGGAATGTCGCAGTAATCTTATGCCACTGCTGCCAGTCATCTTTGGGGATCGTGACCTTGTCCAGCATGTTCCAGCTCTCCGCCCCGTTCTTCTTATAAGCCGTAAGCTGAATGGTCTGATCTGAAGCAGGCTTCTCCGTAAGCTTGACATAAACCGATATATTATACGTCTTATTCGGTTTTAACAGGCCTTTCAGCGGCAAACTCGGCCCGTAATAAGAACGCTCCCTATTAGAGACCAGCATGCTGTATGTACCTTGGTGCGCTTCCTGCTGTGATACCGTCAGCTTCTCGCTGCCAATGCGAGGAATCCAGCCTTGAAGTGTCCCATCTTCAAAATCGGCATGCAGCACATTGACGTTCTGTTTGGACACCGTCGATGACACCGAAGATTCCGTGCTGCTTGCCTGCTCAGTCTGCTGCTCCTGCGCAAAAGCCGTCTGCTGAAAAGGAACCGTCGTCATTACCAGCGCTGCGGCCAGCAGGGTTGAACTCCATTTTTTAACCGTTTTCATTTCATGCCTCCTCTCAATTTAATTGTATTATACACATTTAGATAACGCTTACATATATATTTTTGTAAATTTTTTCAATAATTTCAGACCAAATCTCTTTCTTCGCGTATAATTAACATCTATCGACACACAGCAGCTAAAAAAGGGGAATAGCCATCATGTTAATCAAACTCAATTGGATTACCCTGCGGGTAAGTAATCTGGAAGCATCCATTCACTTTTACCACCATGTGCTCGGACTTACGGTGCAGCGCAGATTCGAGAGCCGCGGGCGCCAGATCGCCATGCTTGGCTTGGGACTGACCAGCGAGACTTCGCTGGAGCTAATTGAAGGCAGCGAGCAGGTACTGAAACCGGAAGCGGGGATATCCATCGGTTATGAAGTAACGACACTCGAATCGGCAATGGAACGTTTGGCAGCCATGCAGGTCCCTGTCCTGCGTGGGCCCATTCAGCCCAATGAACGCCTGCGTTTCATTTATATCGCAGACCCGGACGGGTTTGAGGTGCAGCTTGCCGAGCATCTGGAATAAGACGTGTGTATATGATGCTGCTCAACGGATCGTATTCGTACAAAGTTGTAACGCTGCAGTGCGCAAGCCGCAAGCTGCATCACCAATTCGTACGGCTTGCACCGTCTGTTACAGCTTCATGCGCTGCATCAGCGGTACGCCAATGCGGTTTAACAAACGATCCAGCAGTGCCCAGCACCAACGTCTGCGCATCGGGAGATGCCGATCATACACCGCAGCATATTCGAAATCCGCGACTGCGCCGCGATTCCTTTTGAACTGAGCTGCACCGGCACTCTCATGAAGCAGCATTCCGTGATCACGGGCTTGGGCAATAAGACAGGCTGACAGCATGCGGTACAATCCGACAGACTGAGGAATGTCTGTATCGTAGCCGAATAGAGGTGTAGTCATCATGCCGTTTCGGCAGAAATAACCCATCACTGCATCCAAACGCTCCTGCCCCTGCCTGCGCAATCCGTACAGGTTTAACGCACCATTCGCTCTGGCTGCGGCAATGAAATGCTCGTTAAACTGCGGATTGTCATAAGAATACTTTTCCAGATAGAGCATCCGGTATAATTCTACAATTCGCGGGATATCTGCTTCGGTGAGCGCTGCACCAGACACCAGCTCATAACCGTGCTTGTCCAGCAGTGCCCGATCCCGTTTAAGCAGCCAGCGCGACTTGGCACTGCCAAAGTTCGGATCATTCGCCTGATATAAATAAATCTGCCGGCTCGGTATAGAGCGGCATCCTTCTTCCTGTAATTTCTTGAGAAGTTCCGAATGCAGCGCGGCACTCAAAGAACGGAAAATCACCGTATGCCCAGGATAGCGCTCCTTGACCGCTTCCAGCAGCTGTACAGCCTGCTCGCCAGTCATAGCAGGATACAGATTGGTCGATAACAGCCAGTTGTTCACATGGACAACCTTATTGATCCGGGACTTCTTCATCCCCCAGCCAATGAAACTGAGCAGTACGGAGAGCCCCTTTTCCAACATCGGCTTCTGCAGCAGGATCAGCTCCTGCTTGGCATACCGCACATAATGGGTGTACGGCGAACAGACATAAGCATTATCATACTCTTCCTCGTTCACCGTCACGGGCAGAACCAGTTCATCGATCCGCGCAAGAAGCAGTGTCGTATTTACGTTGGTCATAAATTCAGTGGTCCCTTGGGTCATCATCGGTTCCAGATAAGCCCGTGCATACCTCGCATCCTCTGTATCTGGCCAGACCATCTCTTGAACTGAATCACAATCATAGAATTGAACACGCCTGGCTTTGGTCCCACTCTCATGTTCCGCTCCGTACCTGCTGCTGGAAAATCGGTCTTCCTCTTTATTATTGTCCAATCTCTGATTCCCCCATGATGTATAATGCGTTTCTACTCCTGACCGCCCCTGCGTCTGATTACAAATTCGGCGATTCGCTCCCCTGGCTGCAGATTCGGACGTTCATAGTAATAGACCATGCCAAAATGATAGGTCATCTGCTCGGCCACGATATAAAACCGCTGTTGTTCAAACTCATTTTCCAGACAAAAAACGATCCCATTGCGTTCACAGCCATGCATGATTGAATGTAACTGAATGATTTCTTCTTCGTTCGCAAGTCGGAACAGCTCCACAGTAAATACGCTTCCTGGACACAGGATAAACTCCACTTCCGTAAAGGTAATCTCCACATTATGATAATACGAAAAATCAAAACTGCCTGCCAAAACCAGCTGCTGGCTCTGAGGCTGCATAGGCTCTGTTATGTAAAAATGTTCGATGTTGGCCGCACGCAGCTCCTGCTGCAGCAGCTCTACCTTTCTGGCCTGCTCATGAAACCGTTCAGGCAGCATCCAAAATCAGCCCTTCCTTCGTGTCAAGTACTCCGCGAGGTGCCGATATACTGGACCGTCTGCTTTTTGATTTACTTCTTCCAGATCCATTTCCAGCCAATAATCTGCATCCATCAGCTCCATCATATCAAGCCGTGTAATCTCGGCACATTTGGGATGCTCAGCTGCTGCAATCATAGGTTCCGGACTGTCATCCCAATTGAATTCGTTCACCACGGCGTGCACCAACACTTCAGAATCCAGCGCGCGAATTCTCTCACACGCTGTGTCAGAAGATTCCTCGTAGATAATATCATCTACAATCTGCTGTTCCTCCGCTGTCAATTTCAAACGAACCGCTCCCGGTGTATCCAGCAGCATGTCGGCTATGTTCGGATTGTGCTCTCTTGCCAGATTCCATGCCGTGGCCTGAATCCCCTTAGGTGAATCCAGCTTTGCGCCATGTTCCAGCAGCAGACTGATCGCTTCAGGCTGCTTGAACCTTACGGCTTTTTTCAAAGCGGTATCTCCCCGTTTATCTTCCGCTTCCAGATCCGGCCCGGCTTGCAGTAAACAGCGAATTCCTTCAATTGGGGTACGGTTCGTCAAAAATATCATTAGTGGTGTACGTCCGCGTTCATCTCGTTCATTCAAATCCACTACGCATGAAGCAATCGCTTCACAAATATGTGCTGCATCTTTGGATTTACTGATCTCTGTCCAATTCAATGTCGTTCCTCCTTGTCTATTCCGCTCTGCGGCTGACTCTCTCACTCGTTCTTTTATATCTTACTCTATCGAAAAAGACGGACAGCTACAAGGGACCTTTGGCCGCCCAAAAAAAGCCCGTACAGTACGTATCCACGTACTGACGGACCTGACAGGATTGCTGGGCGGGTTAATAGGTTAAGCACGTCCCCCGAAGACGGGCACCAGACTACGCCGGTATTGCCTTAGTCTGGACAGCCCCTGATGCAGGGGCAGATTCTCGCTGGAATTGAGTATCCGGTGCGGATACCTGGTGATCTGACACGAGATCATTCAGATTAACGATAAGCTTCTCCAGCTCAGTGAAACTTTGTACCATATTTTGCGTCAGATTACGCTGTTCTTCCATGCTTGCCAAAATCTCTTCGGCTGCTGCACTGGATTGCTGCGTCACGCTGGAGATCTCGGATACCTCGTTGACCACTCGTGTTGAAGATTCCTTCATCGTGGCAGAGCTCGTTTCAATATCCGTGGCCTGACTCAGCACATCATGCGAATTGTGATTAATGGATTGGAATACGTCCTCCGCCGTCTGAACACTTTCTCTTCCACGCTGCAGCAGCAGACGAACTCCTTCGAACCTGCTGGTTAATACCTGCGTTTGCGTACTCAGCCCGGTAAGGATCGTTGTAATCTCATGTGCCGATTGACCGGAACTTTCAGCCAGCTTGCGAACTTCCTCCGATACGACAGCGAACCCGCGTCCATGCTCGCCTGCACGCGCTGCTTCGATGGCTGCATTCAGCGCAAGCAGATTCGTTTGAGTTGCGATATCCGAGATGCTGTTCAGCATCAATGTCATGGCTTCACTCTGATCATTGAATTTCTGCATATCGCTCGCTGTCGTATTAATCGTTTCATACAGCTCACGCATCTGCATGTTTAATTGGGACATCTGTTCGCTGCCGGTCTGTGTGCTTGCAGCCATGTTTGTGGACAGTTCTTTCATCTGCTGAGAATAAGAGGCCACATCCTTGATGTGACGATCAGACAAAGATAACGATTCGGAAATCTCAGCAACACTGGTGGCCTGGAACTCGACGCCTTTCGCCACTTCGCTGAATCCTGCTGTCACTTCATTGGTGATGGCACCTGTTTCATTCACTTTTTGTTTCAATTGGTCGGTATAGCGAGACAGTCCGTTAACAGCGTCTTTTACCCGCTCCATCATCATGGCTATGCGTGTGCTGGACTCTTCTACCTGCTCACGCCGTGTTTCACTATCCGAGAACAATCTTTTGTTGACCCGGGATACGGTAATCATAATAATTCCGGTGACGATATACATGCTGAAATTGATCAGGTCAGCAAAGAGCAGTTCAATGCTGGCCGAGGATACACGAACGAGTTGGACCGCGAAAAAAACCACCATCGCCGAAAAGGCGATGTTATAATGCTTGCTGTTCGGATACAGCAGCAGCGGTGAAACAATTAGAATGCCTTGGACCGCATTCATTGCGTCACGACTTACATAGATTCCGCTCGCAATAACCGCTGCGGTTACAAACCATGGGATAACATGAATACCTTTTTTCATAAAATTGCACACAGTCACAGCTGCAGTGACCACAATGGAGATTAGTGTGGACAGCCACAGATCGGGGACAATAATGGTTATTCCCGCACTGATCGCGGTAATGGCCCACATCATGTAACTTACTAGTTTGTTTCTTTGCCAAGTAATCTCATCAATATGATTCATGCGTACCCCGTCCTTTATGTAGGTTTCAAACTAGGGCGTGTCTCGAAACCCGCTGAAGTACATCTTTCCCCCCTTTTTACCCCCTGCTGCGTCAGTTTCTCTTGACGTGCCCCCGCAAGCCTGCGGTAAACTTCCTGGTTGGGAACGAAAATTCGGCAAAACCTCTTCCCTTCAGCGTTTCAGACACACCCTTAAAAACATGTGGTCGCTGCAGATTTAATATCGGCCCATAGTCCTGCTTATACACCATTCGGTAATAATGGCACCCTAAGCATAGTACATAGTAACTTCATAAACATGCATTTCGTACCACTTTATGTATATCGGTAATTTATGTATAAAATTAATATGTATAAAAAAATATATGCTTTTATGGCATGTACGCTTTAACGGCTCGTTTTTAGTCCCTATATTGCGTGGATAATTAAAAGCCCGCACAGCACGTTATATTTACGCACTGGCGGGCTCTTTTCAGCTTGTCATATTTAACCTGAACCTGCTTGTTCATTGTACTTGCTGCTTCTCCACAGGACCTAAGCGCTCTTCGCTTCCAGGCCGGATTGGACTGCCGCAGCGTTTACTTTAAGATTCGCTTCCTCAGCTTTCTTGTCTGAAGCTTCACTCGTTGTCTGATGATCCGACACTAATAAGCTTAAATCGACAATCAGCCTCTCGAGCCCACCAAAGCTTTCCACCATACGTTGTGTCAGATTACGCTGTTCTTCCATGCTCGCCAGTATTTCTTCAGCTGCCGCACTGGACTGCTGTGTCACACTGGAGATTTCGGAGATTTCATTCACCACCCGGGTCGAGGACGCCTTCATGACTGCCGAACTTGTTTCAATATCTGCAGCCTGCGTGAGCACATCCTGTGAACTGGAATGAATAGACTGGAATACTTCACCGGCTGTCTGCACACTTTCTCTTCCCTGCTGCAAGGACTGGCGAATACCTTCAAACCTGCTTGTCAGCGCCTGTGTTTGTGTTCTCACCCCTGTCAGAATCGTTGTAATCTCGTGGGCAGATTGACCCGAGCTCTCAGCCAGCTTGCGTACTTCCTCTGACACAACTGCAAATCCCCGTCCATGCTCTCCTGCACGCGCTGCTTCAATTGCCGCATTCAGCGCAAGCAGGTTCGTTTGGGTTGCAATATCGGAGATGCTGTTCAGCATCATCGTCATGGACTCGCTCTGTTCATTGAACTTCTGCATATCTTCAGCAGTCGTATGAATAGCGGTATACAATTCCCTCATCTGCACATTCAAATGATCTATCTGTTCACTTCCCATCTGTGTGCTTGAAGCCATGCTTGCGGACAGCTCTTTCATCTGCAAAGAATGGGTGGCCACATCCTGGATCTGACGGTCAGACAGAGAAAGAGACTCGGAGATTTCGGCAATACTTGATGCTTGAAACTCTACTCCTTTGGCAACTTCGCTGAATCCAACCGTCACTTCATTCGTAATGGAGCCAGTCATATCCACCTTTTGCTTGAGCTGTTCCGTATAATGGGAAAGCCCTGTCACGGATTTTTTCACACGTTCAAGCATCTCTTCTACACGCTTCCGGGAATTCTCTACCTCATTCCATCTGTTTTCACTCTCTTGAAACAGCTTTTGGTTTAACGCAGACACAACGCCCAAAATAACGCCCGCCACTGCAAAAAGCACCACATTCGTTAAATCGTCTATAAACTGCTCACGAGTAGAAACAGGGACAATCAACAGCTGCAGAATGCTGTTTGCAAGCAAAACCGAGAATCCACTGATAAATAGGCGCTTATCCGGATACACGAGCAGTAGAGCCGATATAACGATTGCTATGATTGAATCGACCGTTCCCCAGCTAGCAAAAATACCGCATGCAATGATAAGAGCGGCGTTTATCCACGGAATCAGATGGATATGTTTCTTTTTGGTGTTAGCATAAATCAGCCAAATGCCATACAGCACTACAATACTATTGGAAATAAACAACTTTGGAGCGGAAAAAGCAATACTCATTCCAAATGCCACTACAATCCATAACATCATGGTGATGATTTTATTTCTTTTCCAGATAATTTCGTCCATACGATTCATGTGTACCCCGCCTTTGATGTAGGTTTAATATGTAAGTTTAATCGGATGCAGGCAGATATGCAGCTTCAAAAATATACACACCGACTGCTTTAAACTATATATCGGCGGCAGTTCATGCAAATGAAATAAAATCCGCAAAATAACATGCTTGCATATCATATCATGCCAAAATAAAAAGCCTGCTCATGTGCAGTTACACACAAAGCAGGCTCTGTTTTTCTTTCATATTCAGCAGGAATCCGGTCCTCTGTTATTTGCCAAATACCAATGTTGTATTGGATGATCCAGCATATTTTGTAACAAATTCACGCGCGTAGCTGGCACTTTCGACCTGATAGCTGTAATTGGAGCTTGGTCTCCAGTTCGTTTTTGGAGAAACTTTGCTGCTCAGCGCAGGTGTACTGCCTGTATCTGTGAATTCGCCCCTGCCTTTATCGTCCAGAATACCGCCTTTTTCTGCGCCTGCTCCAAAGTAGTTGTTTTCGGAATAAATCCGGGCCTTCTCTCCAATGGTAATTGCTTGATTAAAATTGTTAGCATAGTTGTTTTTGATGTGGAAGTACCCGTAGCGCATAAGCCCAGGCCCGCGTACATACAGGTTTTCGAAATAGTTGTTGGACATCGTTACATGCGGCACACCGTTGTAGCTGCTGTTACCATCATTGGGATGTCCCAGAATAATGCCATATTTATGATTAGCAAATTTGGAGTTGCTGATGGTGATATAATCTGCACGATCACCAATATACAAGAGTTTGTCCAGATCGCTGCCGCCCGAGCTGTAGTTATGGCCGGAGAATGTGACATGGTCAATCCAGTAATTCGAGCCGGAAGTAATGTACATCTGGATATCATCGTTGGCATTGATGTTCGCTGAATGGTTAAACGTCAGATTTTGAAAGATCACGTTGCTTGATCCTGAAGTAGATCTGAAATGAATGTTCGTTAAGGTATGCCTGTCAAAAGAACCTACTAACGTTTTGTTGGAACCAAATTCAACTTTTTGCAAGCTGGAGGAAGAAATATTCTGTTCAACAACGACAATCTTGGCTGTGGAGCCGGCCATATGTGTTCTCAGATCATTCAGATTGCTGACATACACAACTTGCCCGTTCCTGCCTCCTGTCGTCGCTGCCTTGGATACACCGTTCTCATTCTTGGCATTGCCTGCAAAACCGGTTAGTCCATTCGTACCCGTGTTGGGGAAACCGGCCGCACCATAGGTATAGGAAGCAGGGGCCGTCGAAACCGTTAACAGCATCAGTGTGACTGCAAGTAAAAGCAATGAGAATTTCTTCAAAATATCACCATCCTTTGTAATTTGTTCCTTCAAACAACTCGATTATAGCTTGTAACCTGCATTGTGACAATACATTCCCTGCAAAAGGACAATAATTTTATCTTTTTTGCAACAGCTGGTCAGATATAGTGAAAAAACAGAAAGATGAGCCCCGGTTATACTCGACCGTTAACTCATCCCGTCTATGTTCTGCATTTATTTAACTTTGATTTCGAATTGATCTTCCGCAGCTTCCTTCAAATCAGCATAGGCCTTGCCAGGTTTCCCCCGCACCTTCAATAGAATTGATTCGGGTTTATCCAGCATATTGCTGCTGAACGAATACGTCATCCCATTTCCAGTTCCGCTACCTCCAATTTGGGGTAGGTTTGTCCGTTCTCCATTTTTGGAGATCGTTATGATCTCCGAGGGCTGAATTATATCGCTAATGAACGACTCCGTCTCATAGTCAAGCTTTTGCGTAGGATCATAATCAAATTTCACTCTTGCAACCAGCGGTGACAATTCCACCTCCGCAACCAATACTTCATAGTCCCCAAATTTGAATGTTCGGTTCACAGGAATGATCTCTGTTTTAGGAATTGAAAATTTCGGGTCCAACACAACCGATATATTCATTTTTTTGGAGAATTCGTACTTTCGTTCCTGTGTCTGCTGCGTCTGAGGTCCCTGCTTCTCTTGTCCTTCTCCATTTACACGCTTAGGATTCTCTTGAACAACTGAGGAAAGCTGAAATTGAAAATTTAATTTTTCTGGAAGCGACCGACTGCGGCTGCGCTCAAACGTGGTTCGGCCGCGCAGGATATGATGTTCATCCGAGTAATGTAAACTGCCGATGCTGCCGTTATCTATTACATATCCTGTGGAGGCATCCGTTAATTTGGTGTTCACAATGGAATAGATTCCACCAGAAGTGTCCATTTGGGCCGAGTACAGCATCGTGATTCGATTCTCATCGGCCATTACTGCATCTACGGTAAGCTCGTATTTCCCCCTTTTTACCGTCTGATCTATAAGCTGTACATAATCATGTTTAAGTGCGGATGCAAGAGTGATACGTTCTTGATCTTTGCTTAATAATTCGCGAAAAGGTTCCAGCTTGCCCCAATGAACGGAAGGCTCGGGAGAAGTCGTCTGCTGCTGCTGTCCGTAGTCTCTGAAGGGCCCTAACAGCAGCCCCACCATGGCCAGTGATATGGCAAATAGGACTGTAATCCATTTCATCCGTTTGTTTATTCGCGGTCTGTTCGTTCTGGCTTTTGCCAATCCACGTTGAATGGCTGCCGTCGTATCTGCGGGGTTCAATTGTCTTTGTTCCTTCTTAACCTCGTAGGCATCTGCCAGCAGTGCTTTTTCCTCCGGGCTAATGGTCATGCCAATCCCTCCTGTTCTTCATCAGTTTGCGCAGCTGTTCGAGCCCCTTATGCTGCCATGTCTTGATCGTGCCTTCCGGTTTTTCAAGAATCAAGGCAATATCAGTCACGGTCATATCGTTGTAGTATTTCAGCAGCAGGACATGCCGGTACTTCGGTTTTATTTTCTGCAAAAGAGACTGCATCGCAATTCGGTTTTCCTCCACACTGATCATCCACGAAGCCGGAACGTGATTCTCCATGCTCTCCTCCGCCTGAGGTACAGCACGCTTCCGGCGGCGCTGTTCATCGATACAGATATAGATCAAAATACGAATGATCCATGATTTGAAGGCCTTCCCATGTTTGAGCGTACGGCGTTTACTCCAGGCTCTGCAGGTCATCTCCTGGATTGCTTCCTGCGCATCCTGCTGGTTACGAAGATAACTGTATGCAATAGCAGATAACGTATCCTGATGCTCCATCACGGACTGCACAAATGCAGATTCATCTTCAATCTGTACGCCAATCAATGGCTTCATGCCTGTCTCGGTATCCACTCGTTTTCCCCTCCTTCTCTCTCTTTGGTATAAGACGGGTGAAAGCGTCAGATCGTTTTTCTTTTTTGCATTAAAAAAAGCTCCGCCTCAACTTCTCGGAGCTTCTATCCTTCACTTATCACACGCTATTCAAAGATTGCCCGTAACTTCAATACCGTCAGCCGACTCCAGTACCTTCCGAATCCAGGCCGTTAACGATTGCAAAAACAACTGCAGCTCCGGCTCAGCAGGCTGCCCCTGCTCTATCTCGGTCAAGATCCTAAGCCATACCTCTTTCACAATCGGATTGTCCCAGCATGGATCAAATGCCTCCAGTTCTTCTCCACTTCGCGGGTCCGTTAACGGAAAAACGTGATTGATCGCGGGTCGAACATACTTGAAATCCTCATCATAAATAAACAGCATATCCTCCTGCCGTGCCTCATGTGCATCTTCGTTAATGTACAAAGGTGACAAGGTAAACCCGATGTTCCTCTCCGGCCCTTCATATCGGTACGCAAGTACCGGGATTTTGCTTTTGGATGTTCTCGCCACAGCTTCCCCTCCCATCCTCGTGTTCGTCACTTTCACCATTACAATTCAAACCATTCAAATATTTCAGGAAACTGACTGGTTACGCCCTCAAGCTGCTGTCTCCAGACTCGTCCTTCTTCTCCCGCGATATGAAAAAGACAATAGATATATCGTTCACCATCCGCTATTTCTTCCAGACCACTCGCTTCCTCCAGCCATACTTCCAGCGCTCGCGGCCAAGATGCATCGTCACGCTCAAGGATAAAACCTTCGCTGTACTGCTTCAGGCTGTACATACTTCCGTATGTAAGCGAGGCCGCCAGTCGCTGAATCATATCGGGCAGCACCGCGGGCTCTTGTGTTCCGATTACGTATTCCCACCCCATAATGCGCCTCCTCACTCAAAGTCATTTACTTCCTTCGCCTCGCAGCACAGCGTATCCGTACCGCTCCAGTTCGTCCAGGGCTGCTGACACATCACGCTTCGGATTCAATCTTCGAATCAGTTCTGCACTAATCGGTGCTTCGTTATATATTTCCGTCACAGCGGCTAAAGACATCGCCTGTATATCGTAGTATCCTTCAGCCCAATCTATGTACGCTTCAGGGGTCTCCTCAATATAACCGAGCAGAAATGCTGCTCCACCCTCGGCATCCGATTCATCCTCCTCAGCTGCAGCAAGCTCAAGCCAGCGGCCTGTCATCCAATTCAGCTGGTCTTTCTCCTGCCATATACAGAAAGTCACATCATCCCGATCCAGCGCATCTTCATGCTGGTCTAGAATACGCATGAAGCACTCGGGTACCTCGTCGTACATTCCCGGATAGATTTCATCGTCTTCACCGTTATGTGGACTGAGCGGAGATTCATGATCAAATCCTTTGAGTAATGTGCCCTTATTGGTAAACAGTACATGCAGGTGATCTCCTGCTCCGTTATGCACACTTCCCCATGCTGCATCCGACTGGAGAGTGTTGTTGTGATAACGATGTACGCGGAGCCATTCCTCTTCAGACAAAATAATATCAAGTGCCGCAAGTGTCCGCATTAGCCGATGCAAAACAGGGGCATCTATGATTGGTGTGCCTGTCCAATGCTGCATATGCATCTCTCCTAACATCAAGTAAGTATGTAATGCAGTCTATATTCGAATCAGATCGTGCAGCGCGTTCTTCCCTTGATTACCAGGTTGAATGATAACGGATATCCGGTTTGCTTTTCTGCGTACGGTGCAGGCATAATTTCCGGGTACCAGTTGTATAAAGATCCCCTGAGACAGCTCATCCGGCTCCAATTCTCCGCCGCTGACATCATCTGCAGCACCTATATAAACCCTGCCAGAAGGAACTTGCAGATAATACGTGTTTCCCTCTGCTATTTCAGCCTCAGCTTGCCAACCAGCTTCATGCACACTCCACTGCACTTCGTATGTACCGTCCTCACCGAGGTTGAAAAACAAACAATGGCCCGCGTTGCTCTCCCCTAATTCATCCTCCGGGATGGACCACCAGTCCGATGTATCCTCAAGACGATGCTCTAATGACGCCAAATCATAGCAGCACATTGTGGCTGTATCTGTATCCATCTGAAATGTTCCCTGCATACTCATCACCCTCTCTTCCTTCCATTATAACAAGCCTGTACCGCACATAAAATGGAACTCTCGAACCATCGCATCAGCACTCTTCATTTCTGGTTCAAAATTGACGATATAACGATAACGGAATTTTTTGAATTTGATGGAGGAATCTATGCCAATTAATAACAGGAAAGAACCTTTTCGTTATACGCTGAAGGAACCTATGAATTTTGAAATTTACATTCTAAGCATTAATGGCATGGACGGTCCTCCCAAGCCTATTCAGGCCGAGCTGCTTGATATCAGCCGTTCCGGCTGTCAGCTGGCTTTTCCGCTCTCCCTTCCTGTCGAAAATAACGATATACGTATTGCGATCAACCTGAAGCTGTTTGAAGATTTATTATATATCGAGGGCACACTCCGCTGGGGGCTGGAGAAAAATATGTCATGGTACTACGGCGTGCAGCTTGATGTTGAAAAAGAAGATCAGGACCGCCTTTCCCGGGAGATGCGTATGCTCGCAGGACAAGGCAAAATTGTTGTCAAATAAACGAACATTCTTCTGACGGATCATATATATAAAAGCTGAGTTAGAGCCTTCTTCTGTCCAATATACATATGACTTAGGGCTTTCCTCATGCAGCAAAAAAAGAAGCAGCTGTTTCCCTGGATACATTTCAGGAAAACAGCTGCTTTTGTTATACGGATGATATGGAATCAGGCTTTTGCTGTGAACAGCAGTTCCTGTTCCTTCACGGTTGTACGACCAGCAGACTCAATGGATGCATACTGATGCATGTTTGTAATAATGACTGGCGTAATCGTCGTATAGCCGGCTTTTTCAATTTCTTCCCGGTCAAACTCCATCAAGACATCACCTACAGAAACTTTCGCACCTGCTTGAACTTTAGGCGAGAAGAACTGGCCTTTCAGCTTCACGGTATCAATACCGATATGAATCAGCATCTCGGCTCCAGTGTCACTGACCAATCCGATGGCATGTCCGCTCTTCGAGAGGGAGAACACAGTACCGTTGATCGGAGAAACGACACGACCTTCAGACGGTTGAATTGCGTACCCTTTACCCATAATTTCTTCAGAGAATGCAGGGTCCGGAACTTCGCTCAGCGGTCTGACTTCACCCGTGATCGGGCTGAATACCTGCTCATCCTGCGCTTTTGTTTCTTCCGTTACAACTGGAGCTGATTCTTTAACCGGCTCGGTTACAGCTGCAGCTTGTGGAGTATTATTTTCCTGGAATCCCAAGATGTACGTAATTATCGCTGCAGAGGCAATTGCAATGAGACCACCAAGAATACCATATATTAATGTACTGATTGACGGACTGATAAATGCTGCAAGTCCCGGTAAACCTACAAGACCTGTCAATACATATGCTTTAACCTTCACAATACCCATAAAGCCACCGCCAATTGCCCCACCGATGAGTGCAGCAACAAACGGTTTTTTGTATCTCATATTAACACCATACATCGCTGGTTCAGTAATCCCCATAAATGCTGTCAGACCTGTAGAATAAGCCATAGATTTCGTTTGTCCATTTTTGGAACGAAGTCCTACACCAATCGCTCCACCCGCTTGAGCCCAGTTCGCTGCAAGCATCAAAGGAATAATAAAGTCATAACCTAATGTAGTCATGGAACCTACAATGATCGGCAGCAGGGCATAGTGCATACCTGTGATGATTAACAGTGACATCGTTCCACCAATCAGAATACTTGCAAGGATGGACGCATTATCGAACAACCAAGCAATACCGCCAGACATACCATTACCGATAATGGAACCCAGTGGTCCAATCGCAATCAATGTAAGTGGAACCATGATCAGCAAGGTAACCGTTGGTACGACGATGAGTTTTACTGATGAATGGGTAATGCGGTCAACCGCTTTTTCCACGTAAGAAGCAATCCAGATCGCAATAACAATCGGGATAACCGTTGAAGAATAGGTTGCTGCGACGACTTTAATCCCCGCGAACGATGAGTCTCCTTCTGTCAGCAAAGCTGTAATGGTTGGGTGCATAATCCCGGCCGCAAGCGCTGCTCCAATATACATATTGCTTCCCAATTTCTTAGCAGCACTGATGGCAAGGATGATTGGCAGGAAGTAGAAAGCACCATCACCAATCGCAGATAAAATAATATAAGTCGAACTCTTATCGGACAGCCAGTTGAACGCAACAAGGATGGCTATGATCCCTTTGATCATACCTGCGCCGGTAATAGCCGGGAGGATTGGAGTAAATACACCTGAAATGAAGTCGAACAGGGCACTTATCGGATTTCTCTTCTTCTTTTCACCTGCAGAAACTGCAGAAGATCCGGCATTAGCACCTTTCGACATGTTACCCACCAGTGCATTGTAGACCTTCGGTACATCGTTACCGATGATGACCTGGAACTGTCCACCATTCTCCATAACACCCATAACCCCAGGTGTGTTCTTTAATGTTTCTTTATCCGCTTTTTTGTTGTCATTCAAGTTAAATCTGAGTCTTGTCATGCAGTGGGTGACTTGATCAATATTCTCTTCGCCGCCGACTAATTTCAGAATATCTTTGGACAATTGTTGTTTATCCATTATGTTTTGCTCCTTTTGTGTGTATTCAAGGTTAAAAAAAAACCTAAACACTGAATAATGACCAAGCATAAGAGCTTATCATCAATCAACGTTTAGGTTTTGCCTTTTTTGCAGTAACAATCCCAAAACTATTCAATTGGCTGTTCATTTCGAACAACACGTTCAATATGGATGGTGAGATACAGAACTTCTTCCTTGGACAAGACCCGATTATATATTTTACGTGTATAATCGTTAATCTTGACTGCACATGCATGTGCTTCAGGATATTGTTTGCTCACCAGATCATGAAGCGGGTTATCCTCTTCTTTGTCCTCAATGGCCTTGCCCTGCAGTACACGCTGCGCAAAGAATTTCAGATGGGTGAGGAACCTGTAATAGCTCAGTGAATCTTCGTCGAGTTCAATCACAAAGCTGCGCCGAACGATGTTCAGAATATCTTTTACGATATTTGTAATACTGATCGTTTCTCTCATCTCACCGTTCATCTGGGCATTAACCAGATGCATAGCGATGAATGCGCATTCGTCCTCGGGAAGCAGAACACCCAGTGTCTCTTCGATAATCTGCAGTGCCTTGAGTCCGATCGCATATTCCTTGCGGTACATGCGTTTGATCTCCCAAAACAGCGCATTACGAATCTGTAATCCTTGACGATGCCGGTCAATGGCAAAATGAATATGATCGGTTAGTGAAATGTAGATGCTTTCATGAAGCCTCTCACCAAGTACCGTCTCGGCGTAACGGATAATTTCATCCGAACACTCCACATATTCAACCGGAATATCCGACAGAAGCGTCTTCAATTTCTGGGATACTTCCTTGCTTTCGAGCGAAAATATTTTTTCGACGAGACTCTCGTCGACTGATTCACCTGTATGCTTTTTGAAGGCAATTCCACGCCCCATAACGACCAGTTCGTTACCTCCCGGGTCAATTACAGTAACTACGTTGTTGTTCAGTACCTTCTCAATTTTCATTTCTTCACATCACCTTGCACCGTCAAAGTAGTAAAAGGCAAAACCAAAACAGGTCACGAAGTATGCCTGCCTCTGGTTTTGCCTGATTGAACAGTAACAATCCAGTATTCATTAGCCTTGGGCCTATCTTACCATATTAAATTGCATGTGACAATGTTTTTCTGAAAGCGTTTAATGTACGTCAATACGACATATAGGCATTCATATGATAAGGACTTTAGAATCAGGATTTTGCGTTAATATTTGTAAGTGCTGCACCATTTGTACTAATCACTTCTTTGTACCAGTGGAACGACTTTTTCTTGTAACGTTCCAGTGTGCCCGAACCGTCATTATTGCGATCTACATAGATGAACCCGTAACGTTTCTTCATCTCGGCCGTAGAAGCACTCACAAGGTCAATACAGCCCCAGGATGTATAACCCATTACATCTACGCCGTCTTCAAGAGCTTCACCAACTTGAACCAGATGGTCGTTAAGATATTGAATACGGTAGTCATCGTTGACAGTTTTATTGCCGTTTTCATCAGTGATCAATTCATCGACAGCCCCTAAGCCATTTTCGACAATAAACAACGGTTTCTGATATCGGTCCCAGTATTTATTAAGGGTTACACGCAGGCCCTGCGGATCAATCTGCCAGCCCCATTCACTTGCTTTCAAGTATGGGTTAGGTACACCTGCAAACAGGTTTCCTTTACCTTCTTTGCGCTTCTCAGGGTCACCAGTCTCACAGATACTTACATAGTAGCTGAATGAGATGAAGTCTACTGTATGTTTAAGAATCTCCGCGTCTCCATCCTCAAACTTGATGTTGATGTTATTCGCTTTGAAGTAACGATTGATGTATTTCGGATAATAACCGCGAGCGTGCATATCGGCAAAAATATCATTGCGCTGCTCTGCATGCATCGCTGCAACGACATCATCCGGATTCGGCGTAAGCGGATAAGTTGGCATGCTCAGCACCATGCAGCCAATTTTGGCTTCGGGCATGATCTCATGACCCAATTTGACCGCAAGAGCACTTGCGACAAGTTCATGGTGAATCGCTTGATACAGATCCTGCTTGGACAATTCTTCTTTTGGCGTATAAATACCTCCGCTCATGAACGGCTCCTCCAGAATGGAGTTAATTTCATTAAACGTCAGCCAGTACTTCACTTTACCTTTGAAACGGTTAAACAGGACTGTAACATAACGCTCGTAGAATTCAATCATTTTGCGGTTCACCCAGCCATCGTAGGTCTTGGACAGATGCAGCGGCGTCTCGTAGTGAGAGATCGTTACTAGCGGTTCAATCCCGTATCTATGACACTCGTCGAATAGATCATCATAAAACTGGAGCCCTTTCTCGTTCGGCTCAAGCTCATCACCTTTTGGGAAAATGCGTGACCAGGCGATGGATGTACGGAACACTTTGAATCCCATCTCGGCAAACAGCTTAACATCCTCTTTATAACGGTTATAAAAATCAATGCCGATCAGTTTCAGGTTATCTTCTGTAGGTCCTTCCGTTCTAGGTGTTTTAATGCCACCCGGCATCACATCCTGTACAGACAGACCTTTGCCATCGGTATTATATGCTCCTTCAAGCTGGTTAGCCGCTACTGCGCCGCCCCAGAGGAAGTCTTTCGGAAATGGTGTTGTCACATTCATCCATCCTCTCATGATTGATTGGTCTATTTGGCTCCAAGTTCCTGCAGCTGCGCTATCATTCGTTCAAGCTGCTCACCTGTTACAGGCTGTGTCACACCAAATTGATCTTTGCTCATCCCTGTCATCACACCTGCAAGAACACTGTTCTGAACTGCTGTGTACGCCCAGTGTTTGCTGGTGGTATCTTTGAACGCGGGCAAGGTGGAATTCGCCGAAGGCTTCCATTTTTTACTTGCTAAAATATGATCAGTGATAACTGCCATTTGTGCTCGGGTTACTTCCTTCTCCGGCGCAAACATTTGGGCTCCGATTCCGTTCATCAGTCCCGCTTTAGTCACTTTCGCAATGGCTTGAGCGGCCCAATCCGGAGCCTGATCTGCATAAGGGTAATCTCCCGTCACCTCGGGGAGCTGCAGAGCATCAGCGAGAACGACTGCCATTTGTGCCCGAGTTACGGGTTCAGACGGCTTTACAATATGCTCTGACGCACCCTCATCTGTACCCTGCTCTTCCACTGTTCCTTTGTGGAGTTTGAACAGGCTGTCGATTACCTCTTTATTGTTAAAAGCAGGTACCCATGACCAATGTTTCAAGCCTCCGTACAATCGTTGACTATCCATATATGCATCATCGTACAGATCCAAATGAACCTTTTTCGCTCCCATTTCTGTCAATGCCTGATAAGCGAGCGAGCTTGTACGACTATCTGTCGTTGGGTCGCTTTTGGCATGCATAATCCAGATCGGTACGTCTACAATACCTTTGAGTTCCTTCTTAAACGCATCAACGGAACCTGTATAATCCGCAACGGTATCTTTGGCTGCAGCGATGATCGCTCCAGCAAACAAATCTGGATACTGAATCATAAAGCGGAAAGCACCGCCACCGCCGCTGGATACACCCGCCAGATAGATCCGGTCAGGGTCTACATTCCCATCTGCGACGAGCTTCTGAATCAACTCATACTGGGCCGTGAAATAATCCTGCATGATAGGCAGCTGTTCTGCGTTATTATAGATTTTGAAGCTGTAATTCTCAGGGTACTGTACCGCAAGTACAGATGTATCATACCCCGATTCGGTCCAGACTACCGCTCCGCGATTCGCGGTCAGGTGATTACGTCCGTCTGTTCCAACCTCACCGCCACCGTGAAGCCATACCACAAGCGGCTTAGCTTCGTTGGAAGGACTGTGCTTCAGATTATAGGACAGTTTCACGCCATTGCTCGCAGTGAATTGTGCTTTTTCAAACTCGTCCACAGTACGTGTTTTCACTTGGTCTACGCTTTTTTTATCAAAAGAAAGCTCCGGGTACGTTTTGCTCGTTACAGCAAACTCAGATTTCATTCCTCCCGGATATTTGAAAGGCTTCACAGCCATGTGAATGGTATCGTCCTTCATGGTCAATGTGATGCCGTCGTCTTCATAATTGTTTTGTACAATCTCTTCAGCAGCATTCAAGGGATAACCGTCGTAGTTGCCTGTAACATCGAAATCGGAAGCCTTGAGATTCTTGTACTTTTCTACGTCTGCAACGGTGATGTCGAACGATTCAACCATCTCTCCCGGATCCCCAACAAACGTGTTTGCCTGAATGTGTTTCACTTGTGCACGCTCAGCACCTGTTGTTCCAGGCCATATTACACTCAAACTAAGCGTTAGTGCTAACATACAGGATACATTTTTTATGCCTTTACTCCATCTTTTCAAACAGAACCCCTCCCAGGTCATTTCATGTGTGCTGATTCCTAAATAAAAGCGGGCAAACGCCGACTAAAAGCAAGGTATGATGCACATAGCTCATATCACTCTTTTCAAGTCAGGTTTTGCCCGCTTATATCCGGTAACAATCCTAAACGTTTTTCAGTTCGTTCAAGACAATCGAATTACAAATGCTCACCATTGCTGGCAATCACATTTTTGTACCATTCAAATGAATCTTTTTTGGAGCGTGCCAGCGTACCGTTACCTTCATCATCAAGATCCACATAGATGAAGCCGTAACGTTTGGACATCTCGGACGTGGACATGCTTACAAGGTCAATCGGGCCCCATGCGGTAAATCCGATCAGTTCGACACCATCCTTGATCGCTTCCTTCATCTGCTCGATGTGCTTTTTAAGATAATCCACACGATAAGAGTCATGGATCGAACCATCCTCTTCGACTTTGTCATACGCACCCAGACCATTCTCTACGATAAAGAGCGGCTTCTGATAACGATCCCAGAAGTTATTCAACGTTACGCGCAGACCGATCGGGTCGATCTCCCAGCCCCAGTCGGATGCTTCGAGATAAGGGTTTTTCACGCCGCCCGTGAGGTTGCCCGATGTCTCAGCCGCATCGGCGGAAGCCGATTTGGTTACGGACATGTAGTAACTGAACGAGATGAAATCTACCGTGTTGTTCAGCAGCATTTCGTCATCGCCTGCTTCTTTTTGAATCACGATATTATTCTCTTCGAAATAACGCGCCATGTAGTTCGGGTATTTACCGCGAGCATGCATGTCTGTAAAGAAGAGGTTAAGCTGGTTCTCATGCTGAGCCAGACGGACATCAACCGGATTACAAGTGGCCGGATATGTTTCCATACGTGCAAGCATACAGCCCACTTGGGAGCCAGGAATAATCTCATGTGCAAGCTTCGTCACCATAGCACTTGCTACAAATTGATGGTGCAGTGCTTGATACGTTGTTTGCAGCTTATTGTCCACTTTATCAATCAGAATACCGCCACCAGTGTACGGGCTGAACACCATCACGTTAATCTCGTTGAACGTCAGCCAGTATTTTACTTTGTTTTTATAACGGTTGAATACTGTCTCTGCATAACGCACATAGTGTCCAATCACTTCACGGCTGGCCCAGCCATTATATTTTTGCGTCAAACCAAGCGGAGTCTCATAGTGAGACAGCGTAACGAGCGGTTCGATGCCATATTTATGCAGTTCATCAAATACTTCATCGTAGAATTTCAGACCTGCTTCATTCGGCTCCTGATCGTAACCGTTCGGGAAAATACGTGCCCAGTGGATAGACAAACGGAACACTTTGAAGCCCATTTCAGCGAACAATGCAATATCTTCTCTAAAACGATGGTAGAAATCAATACCAAAACGTTTCGGGAAGCGTTCTTCAATTTGGCCAGAAAGAATCTCTTCGATTCGGGAAGAGGAAATTTCCATGGCATGTCCGCCTGTACGCTTTTCTTTTGGCACATGAGCGATCATATCCGCTGTGGAAAGACCTTTACCGTCCTTATCAAATGCGCCTTCCAGTTGGTTTGCAGCAGTAGCGCCGCCCCACAAGAAGTTTTCAGGGAATCCTTTTTTTGCCGTGGTCATCATAACAACCTCTTTTCGAAATGGTTTTTGGTTTTTCAAATACGCAAGAGCGGCTCCAAAACAGAGCAGAAAACAAGAAAAACCTAAACTCAGGGTAAAATGGCACCGAAAAAAGGAGCCTACATTTCACCATCAGTTTAGGTTTTGCCTGTCTTCACAGTTACAATCCATCAAAAGATGTTATAACATATTCTGTTGTTTTGCTCTTGTGTTGTAAGCGTAACACATTTATTTTGTAAAATCAAATTCACCAAAACCATTCGATCCAAGCCACTTGACCTCACCTGACCAAAACAGCTGATTTTTAATGGATAACATCTTATTTCTAACCTCATTTCTAACGCGGCATTCGCATGATTGCTGCCCGAAGTGCATTGGCTCCCTGCTCCGTTTCCAGATAACTTGCAGGACTTTTGTCACCTAAAGCTGGAATCTTTTTGTTTATCCACTTTAACGCAGAGTCTTTCATTTCACACAAGAGTACCCGGCTTATATCGTCTGGAATTCCTTTTAATTGTGCTTCTTCTTTCCAGTCATTCGGCAATTGAGCATACCATTCATCAAACAGTTCAACGAAGGAATCCCAATGCTCCTGCTTAAATTCAGATAAATATGTATCTTGCATACTCATGTAATATTCCTCCTCATTCATTAGATGTATAACCCCTAGGTCCTAGCTCATAGAATTCATCCTTAAGCCGCTTGCAGCGTCTGTTGTAACTAGTAGACTTAATTTTAAATGATTTGCAGGGGGAAGAACAGCCAAGGAGGAATCAAGCAATGACTCAAGAAGAGAATACATCCGGCTGGGATGCCATAGATCATGCGATGCAGCAGTTGTATGGAGAACAGGAACCTAAACATTACGGTACAGCCATTCCGTATATGCTCGGCGGCCCGGACCCGCTGGACGGCATCAGCGCTTACGCTGTCGATACGCCTATGCCTCACTGGCACTTTGTTACGTACGGTTTCTCGGAATTGTATGACAAAGAATCTGATGATCCATCCAGAAGCGGATACGGTTTCGAGCTTACCTTTCGCCTGACCCGCTGTGAAGATGAATCGGAACCGCCGGCATGGGCGCTGAATTTGTTACAAAACATGGGCCGATATGTCTTTAACAGCGGTAATCTGTTTCAACCCGGAGATTATCTGGATGCGAACGGTCCTATTTGCCTGGACTCGGATACGCTGCTCACTGCGCTGGCTTTTCTAGAAGACCCGGATCTGCATGAACTAAACAGCCCTAATGGCTCCGTTCAGTTTATTCAGATGATCGGCATAACCTGTCGGGAACTGGAGATGATCCAGAGCTGGAATACTCGCGGTTTTCTAGCCGCCTGTGAGAGCTATATGCCCAAGTATGTAACCGATCTAATGAGAAATTCCTATGCTGATATCCCTTCGGTTATTCAGGCCACGGAGCGCGGCATTGAAACCGACGGTTCAAGCACTGCCTTTTTATTCATACAACAACTGAGCTGGGAGTCCCCGCGCAAAAAGCTGCTGCAGAAAAACATCCCTGCTAAGCTGCAGTTTGGTGCGAAACAGACAGCACTTCTGGGCAGCATTCTCCGCAGCCGAATCGCCAAGAAAAGAAGTTTATCCCTGATTGGACCGGATGTCCGTATCATCATTGAACCCGGGAATCAGCCGTCTCTGACGGAAACAGAGCAGGAGGTCAAGCTGATCGTGAATCAGCAGGCAGTTGACGAAATTACAGGACAGCTTCGTCCGCAGGCCGGTTCTTTTGTAGTTCCTTCTCTGGACAAGCTTGTTATTGAAGTTGTACCCACACAAATTACAGATCAAGAAGGCAATGTGATCAAAACGATCGGTTGATCACTGAAGGAAAGCAAGGAGGAAGGACATGTCTGCCCATACATCGGCCTCACGGCCTTATCACTATCGTGCTGGAGTTCATTCGGCAGCGCCAGCGAACTTTCATTATTTAACGCAAACCGGAACCGATCGGCTGTGTAAAATCAATCATTTTCTGATTCAGGCATTCCGCCGCAGCATTTCGGATATTAAAGAGCATTTGACAGGAACCTTTCTATTCCTCCTGACAGACGTTAACGGCGTACTGCTGTCTCTGGACTACAGCCTTAACCTTGAATCCGAGGTGAAGCAATCCCCTATTCAGCCGGGACTCAGCTTCGCCGCCAAGAGCTGTGGCGTCAATGCCATCTCCCGAACGATGGAGGCCAACGAGCCTGTATTTCTGCTGCCGGAGCAGCATGAAAGCCCGTTTTTCCAAAGCTGGCACTGTTATGCCGTTCCTCTGTATATGGGGTCTCAGCACTTCGGCTATCTTGATGTATCTACGATTAATGGTGATATGCAGCATGAATTAAAGGCTATTGCCAAGCTGATCCCCGCATATATGCAGAACAGTTACCAGAGTCAGCAAGCGGCAAAACCAGAGGAACAGCAGCACATCGAATTCACAAACCGGCAGTTAACCATTCTGGAGATGATATCCCGAGGCTGGACGGTGAAGGCGATCGCACTGCAGTTAAAGATCAAGGAATGTACCGTCAATCATCATAAAAAAGTCATTTTCAACAAATTAGGTGTTCAGTCCAGCACAGAAGCTGTTTCAATGGCCAGCCGTTTGTCTTATTTATAGAAGACCCCTATAGTATCCTATAGGTGGAAAAAGAGAACACACGTGCTACAATTGTTGTACGCACAACAGAAGAGAGAATAACACACATCTCAGGAGGGTATTATGTCTATTACGAAAAAAACGTCTTTATTTGCCATGCTCATTATGATGATGCTTGCAGTCGCCGCCTGCGGTGACAAAGCAGATAACAATACAAAATCAAATGAGCCCGCTGCTGCGGAAACAACTGCAGGGGCAGATGCCGGCACAGCCAAAACCGATGATTCGGATAAAAACGACAAATCAGAAGCGTCCAGCGAAGACAGCAAAGAAACGGATAACACATCTAAAGTGGAGCTGGGAACAACACAAAAGGGCTCATACACAAATGATTATTTCGGTGTATCCCTTAAATTTCCAGAGGCATGGGAATTCCAGGACGCCGAGGGCATGAATCAACTGACAAGTGCTTCCTCTGAAGCGATTGCCGGTGATGATGCAGCCAAGAAAAAGCAGATGGAACTCTCCCAGACCAAAACACTGAACCTGCTCATGGCATCCCAATATCCGCTGGATGGCGGTAAAGTAGGTCCATCAGCGATGGCCATTGCCGAAAAGGTAAGCCTGCTGCAGGGGATTCGTACCGGAGAGGACTACCTGAAAGCTACCAAGAAGTTCATGGAAGACAGCAATTTCCCTTATACCTACAAGGACTTCACAACCGAAACGATCGGTGGTAAAGAGATGAATCTGATGCAAATTACGATGGATGCCGGAGACGGAACGACAATTACACAGGACTACTACAGCACCATTATTGAAGGTTATGCATTCAACTTCATCTTCACGTATGTAGACGAAAAATCCAAATCAGAGATCGACACCATCAAAAAGTCGGTTCAATTCAAATAAGACCAAACCCCGGCAGCGATCTAAACCGATCACGCCGGGGTTCTTTGTTGTCTTTTGCTATACAAATAATCGTTTAACCGGACAAGGCAACCCAATGTCCTTCCTTCACTTCGACCCATCTGGACTGCTCCAGATTATACCGGTCACTCGTGCCTTCCGCTTCCTTCTCCTGGTTCGTCACCATCGCACGCGGTTTATTCTTCTCAACAGCCGGATCAGGAACCGGAATCGCTGAAAGCAGCGCTCTCGTATAGGGATGCTGCGGGTTCGCGTACAGTTCCTCACTCTCGGCAAGCTCCACGATTTTACCGCTGTACATGACAGCAACCCGATCACTGATATGTTTAACCATAGACAGATCATGTGCGATGAACAAATACGTTAAGCCCAATCGCTGCTGGAGTTCTTCAAGCAGCTGTACGATCTGCGCCTGAATGGAGACATCCAGGGCAGACAGCGGCTCGTCGCAGACAATAAACTCCGGTTCTACCGCAAGCGCTCTTGCAATGCCAATCCGCTGACGCTGTCCACCCGAGAACTCATGCGGATACCGCTGTGCATGCGAAGGATCAAGACCAACCAGCTCCAGCAGTTCCTCTACCCTTTTTTCCCGCTGCCTTGCAGTCCCGGCGAGCTGATGAATATCAAGAGCTTCGCCAATAATATCCATAATCCTCATTTTAGGGTTCAATGAAGCATACGGGTCCTGGAAAATGATCTGCATATGTCTTCGCATCGTTTTCATCTCCGCAGGAGTGAGCCGCTGCAGCGGAATGCCTTTAAACAGCACGTCTCCACCCGTAGGTTCATGTAAACGAAGTATCGCCCGTCCCGTCGTTGATTTCCCGCTGCCCGACTCGCCTACGACACCAAGGGTCTCTCCCTGACGAATATGAAAACTGATATCATTCACCGCTTTTAACGTATTGCCTTTGCCTAGATTAAAATATTGTTTGAGGGATCTGACCTCAAGGAGCGGCTGATGGTCCTGCAGCTCTTTGGACACCTGGAATATCGGTTTTGGTTTCTTCTTCTCATCCAGGCGCGGCAGTGCATGCAGCAGACGAATCGTATACGGATGTTTCGGGCTGGCGAAGATTTCCTCCGTTGTACCTGTCTCCACGATCTGTCCTTCTTTCATTACGACAACCCGATCACACATGCCGGCTACGACGCCCAAGTCATGCGTAATGAGAATAATAGACGTATCCAGCTGCTCCTGCATATCCTTCATCAGATTCAGAATCTGAGCCTGAATCGTTACATCCAGTGCCGTTGTCGGTTCGTCAGCAATCAGCAGTTCCGGTCGGCATGCAAGGGCGATACCAATCATCACCCGCTGCCGCATCCCTCCTGAAAATTCATGTGGATACTGATTGTAACGGATAGCGCTTTGTTTGATGCCTACCCGTTCCATCATCGCGATGGCCTGTTTCTTCGCTTCCCTTTTGGACAGTTTCTGATGTTTAATCAGACTCTCCGCGATTTGTTGACCAACTTTAAGGGTCGGATTAAGCGAACTCATCGGGTCTTGGAAGATCATGCCGATATCCCTTCCGCGAATATGCTCCATCTCTTTTTGTGATTTGCCCGCAAGATCCACCCCTTTAAAGAGAATCTCACCCGATTTCATCTGCGAAGGAGGCGAGGCAAGAAGCCTCATAATGGAACGTGCAGTCACACTTTTCCCGCTGCCCGATTCCCCTACAATGCCAAGCGTCTCGCCTTTCCGCAGTTCGAAACTGACCTGCCTCACTGCCTGAAATTCACTGTCTCCTGTATAAAAAGAGACGGACAACTCATTTACTTTTAATAAAGGCTCCATGTGTACACCATTCCTTTCATGGCTTCTCCATCTTTTTATATGTATACAGTTCCATACCTTGACAATTGTTTACGCCCTAAATAATATATACTATATTGATCGGAATAATGCAATTTAAACCTCGGTGAAAGGAGATCTCAGGATTGACTGTTAGAGCAGTACCCCACAGAAGCTCACGTCTGGTAGATCATTTAAGCTTTATTTATGGTAAAATGCTGCTCCATCCCGTTTATCGATATGTATTGATCATACTCGGATTACCGATCAATCTGATCGTTTATATGGTCTGGCGCTCCGATCGCAAGCAGGATGACTGGTCGGCTGTCAGACAATCGGTTGAAGAGGAAATGCAGAGCACTTCCTATCGGGACTTCAAACGACTGGAACTGGAAGACCAGTTGAGACGCAAACATCGTTTTTTCAGGCAGGAAGTCAGCGAGGCAGCATTCAAGCAGCAGGCCGAGAGCTGGCTTGAGGAAACGTTCCAGCAAGAACTGCAGGAGCGAATGTCCCGCAAACTGCAGGAACAGGGACGTCGTCGCCTCGGAATGTCTGATACATTTGGTACGCTGATTGCGCAGCCCTGGTTTTTGGTTTTATCCATCATTCCCGGCTGTATGATGTATCTCATCCTATTTCTCTATGGTAATGCGTATCTCAAGTACATATTTGAAAGAGTACTCATGACAATCTTTGTCATTCTTGGTGTAGCAGCGCTCGTATTTACGATACTTTACTTATCTCCGTTCAACCCGGCGGCCAACATTCTCGGTGTAACCGCTACACAAGAGCAGATTGCAGCTTTTAATCATGTGTATGGTCTGGATCAGCCTTATCTGACACAGCTCTGGAACAATATCAAGGGCGTTGCAATGTTTGATCTTGGCAAATCTTTTGCGGGTAATGAGAATGTCACGGCAACGATTGCGCGAAAGTTTCCGATTACCCTGACACTTGCCGCGATTTCCCTGCTGATCGCTGTTGTGATCGCGCTGCCGATTGGAATTATTTCTGCAATTAAGCCCAATTCATGGTTTGACTACACGTTTATGTTCATCGCCCTGATCGGGCTGTCGATCCCGAACTTCTGGCAGGGCCTGATCTTTATTCTGAATTTTTCGATTAAAATGCAGTGGCTTCCCGCCACGTTTAATCCGCAGAACTGGCTGTCCATGATTATGCCGGTCATTGTGCTTGGTACAGGACTAACCGCAGCTGTCGCCCGGATGACCCGTTCATCCACGCTGGAGGTCATTCATGAAGATTATGTCATGACCGCTCGGGCCAAAGGTTTAAGTAAACGTCAAGTCATGCTGAAACATGCGCTGCGGAATGCCCTTATTCCTATTATTACAGTCGTGGGGCTTCAATTCGGGGCCATGCTCGGCGGGGCAGCGGTAACCGAAAAGGTGTTTAACATCAGCGGACTGGGCAGTTACATTGTGGATAAACAATTTATTCCCGATATTCCGAGTATTATGGGCGGAGTAATCTATACGGCAATCACCATCTCTATCGTGAATGTTGTGGTTGACCTGTTTTACGCGTTTATCGATCCGAGGGTCCGCTCCAAAATGAAACAATATTAAAGCAGGTGTATTATGACAAAATCAAGCTCCCTTACGCAGACAATGCGTTTCCGGCTCAAGTCTTCACACGAATACAGTCAAGCCAGCTTCGCATGGATCACTTCGGTTCTGCTGACCTTGTTACTGCTGCTGAACAGTTATGACTGGACCGGGCAGGCGTTCAAATCTTTGACAGCCGCAGCGGCCGGCATCTATCTGTTCTTTACGCTCATGCAAAGTCTGCTCGTCATTCGAATCAGACGGGATCTAATGCAGCAAGGAGCTGTAAGTGTTCTGACGCGCAGACTGGCCTGGGTGCAGCTGCTGGCTGCTTTTACCGGTAATATTTTTATCGTAACAGCCGCTTTCCATCTGCTTCGACGGCAGAAAAGTATTGAGTATACGTTCGCCGTATATACACTGCTGACACAGCTATTTGTGATTGGTGTATCCGCGTTGAATGTGTTTAAACCTTATGTGGCCGATACCTTTCTGCCTTCTATGGCGGTACTATTATGTATTCTGATTGTGGATCTGGTTGTACTCATCATCGTATCCCGATATGATGCGTCTTCTCCTCTGCCTCGCTGGATGACAGCTGTAGGCATAGTGATGATTGTTAGCGTGATTACGGGCAATATTTTCGCACTGCTGCTGGGGATTTCGATCCTTCGCCGAATTCGCAGGCAGGGCAAACAGGGAACCAATTTTTGGAATGACCTGTGGGAGCGCCTTGCACCGAATATGACGGCGATGTCCGGGCTCTTTTTTATCATCTTCCTGTTCTCGATCTCCATCTGCAGTTTCTTTACGTTCGACTACAGCATGGCGGTGGAAAACAATTATGCAGCCCTGCTTCAGCCGCCTTCCCTGGCTTATCCCTTGGGGACGGATGATTTTGGCCGATGTCTGTTTTCCCGCATCGTGTTTGGTGCACGGATTTCCTTGATAGTCGGTTTGATGTCCACGGTGATTCCGGTTGTGATTGGCGGTGTACTGGGTGCTTTCTCGGGTTTCTACGGGAGACATACGGATAACATCATCATGCGTCTTCTGGATATTTTGTACGCCATTCCAGGGATTCTGCTCGCCATCGCGATCATTGCAGCTTTTGGGGCCAACACGGTTAATCTGATCATTGCCCTGAGTCTGGGTTCAATTCCAACGTATGCCCGAACGATGCGGGCCAGTGTGCTTTATGTATCCACCTTTGAGTTTGTGGAGGCAGCACGTGCTCTCGGTTACAACAACCGTACGATCATTTTCAAACACATCATTCCCAATTCACTTGCACCGATGATCATCAAATCTACACTGACCATTGGCGGAGCTGTCATTGCAACCAGCAGTTTGAGTTACCTCGGGCTTGGCGTAGAACCGCATATACCGGAATGGGGTAACATTCTGAAGCTGGGCAGCACCTACCTGGAGACCCATTCGTATATGGCGATTTACCCGGGACTTGCAATTATTCTGCTTGTGCTTTCGTTTAACTTTCTCGGTGACGGATTGCGGGATGCACTGGATCCCAAACTGGAGAAAGCGTGACGGATCGATTTTAATTTACATGATTTTAAAAGTTGAACTATTCTTTTACACAGAAACGGAGAGGACAGAAAAAACCTGGAAAAGCGGAGCTAAAAGCTTTCTGCAAGAAAGCTACATCGGAAGCATATGCCACGCCTTTATCACCGGATTTTCCTCTTTCGAAAAGGAATCAAAAAAATCTGGTTAACCGCTACTCTACAGGTTACTCTGTCATCGGAGTGCTCCGTGTAAACCTCTTAGTTCAATTTCCATAGAAAAATCATACATCACATCTATTGATACAATGGAGGTATTCCCATGAAAAAACGTACACTTGTCACCCTGCTGCTGATTCTCGTGCTTGTGATCTCCGGCTGCAGTGTAAAAACAAAAACGGAATCTCAGGAGCAGAACAAACCGTCCGATACCGACCAGACTGCTCCTAAAGCAGTGGACATCGAGCTGCTTGCCATGAGTTCTTCCGAGAGCGATGTCAACATTGTCCGCGACCAACTGACCAAAAATGGCTTCAATGTGAAGTTGAATCTGCAGCCGGATTACGGCAGCTTCAAATCTCAGCAGGATGCAGGCAACTACGATATCGCATTGTCCAGCTGGACAACGGTAACGGGCAATCCGGACTATGCGGTGCGCTCCCTTTTCAAAACAGGCGGAGATTACAGCATCGTTGCGGATAAAGAAATCGACAAGCTCATCGATCAGGCTGCCACCCAAACACCTGAAGCGTACAAAAATACGTATAAACAGCTGGAAGACCGTCTGGTTACCGATCAGGCATATATCGCTCCGCTGTATATCTCTATGAAAAGTCAGGCTGTAAACAAAGACATACTGAATGTCGATACGGTTCGCCTGTCCAAATCCCGTGCGCTGGCATGGGAGCCGATTGAGTTCAAGGACAGCACCAAAAACAGCAAAGATCCATTGATTTTGACCCAAGCTGCATCCGTACTGACTTCCCTTGACCCGATCAAAGGAAACGATGGTTCAATTAACCAGATTAATACCAATCTGTATGTTCGTCTCGTCAACTTGACGGATGATGATCAACTGACGGCTGACGGGTCACTTTCACGAAATTTCACAATTGCTGACGGAAATTCCGATTACTATTTTGTTCTGCGTGACGACATCAATTTTGCCAAAATTGAGAACAAGAAAGCAGTAGATACCGGCGAACGCGTAGGTGCGGATGACGTGATCTTCTCTCTCGACCGTGCCAGAAATAAAGACTCCGTTCCAGATCACCGCACATACAGTCTGCACGAACATATCAAGCAGGCAGAGCTGGTTACCGACTTGAACGCCTTGGAATCCGTTAAACAATCCGGGGGCAGCGGGTCCGTGCTCGAAGCTCTGAATCAAGGACTGGATAGCGATATCAAGGAACTTGTCAGCGATAAAACACAAGCCAATAACGGTGCGGGCAAATACCAGGTGGTTAAAGTGACCACCACTGAACCGTTCCCGCAGGTGCTGAACTATCTGGCCCACCAATCCGCAGGAATCGTATCCAAGAAACAAGTGGAAAGCATCAACACATATGATGTCGCATCCTTCGATGTGAACAAGGATATTCCTTATGGTGACCAAAATACCGTAACCGAAGGTGCAGGCTATAACAACACACTTTATACCAGCGGCCCTTATATCCTTTCTTATAAAAATGACTACGAAGGCGTCTTTCTGAAAAACCCGGGATACCGTAAAGGTTCGGACTTCGCTCCGAAGATTGATCAGGTTAATGTACGCTTCATCGCTGATCCGGACAGTGCCCTGTCTGCGCTTCGCAGCAGTGAAATCCACCTGTACTACGGGGTGTCTGAGACCAAAAATGATATTATCCAGAATGACAGCAAACTGCAGCTGCAGAGCATTCCGAGCAATGCCGTATCCTATCTGCTGTTCAACACAGCTAACCGAGAAGTGGCCAAGAGCAGTGATCTGAGAAAAGCGGTACTGTATTCCATTAATCAGGATGAGATTCTGCAGTTCTACAAAAATAACAAACTCAAAGCTTACTCCACCGTAAGCCCGCTTGTTCAAACCGGAAACGAACTGAAAGCTGATCCGGCCAAAGTGAAACAATTCCTGAGCAGCTATAACACATCAAAATAAACACCTGAACGCAAAAGGGTGCCGCCGATCAATCTTCTACTGATCCTGGTGGCACCCTTTTTCCTATGATTCCGGCACTTGGCAGTCCGCCAAAATATCGGGGTAATTCCGCATGCTGTCCGCTTCGGTAATGCTGCGCATGACTCTGCACGGCACACCTGCTGCAAGCGAATGCGGCGGAATATCACGTGTAACCACACTGCCTGCTCCAATGACACAGCCGTCACCAATGGTTACACCCCCGCACACGGTAACATTCGCGGACAGCCATACATCGTTACCAATCGTAACAGGTTTGGCGTAACAGAGTGATTTCAATTCGCCATGCTGATCCAGCATCTGTCTCCGCTCACTTGCGATCAAAGGATGAACAGGCGTCACGATGGTGACGTTGGGCCCAAAGCTGGTGTAATCTCCGATCGTCACCTGCGCATCATCCTGTATAGTCAGATTGTAATTACCGAAGAAGCGGCGGCCAATCCGGGTATGCACGCCGTAATGAAAGAATATGGGGCCTTGTATATATCCGCCCTCCCCCATTTCCCCCACCAACCGCTGTAATATCTGCTGTCTTTCCTCCGTCTGCTCCTCAAAGGTCTGACTGTAACGCTGGCTGAGATCGTGAGCCCGCCGCTTTACTGTCTTTAAGTCCGGGTCAGCCGGATTAAATAACATGCCCTTCATCATTCTCTCTTCTTCACGCATTGTGCTTCTCCTCATCTATTCCTTGTTCCTGCAGATCCATCATGTGTCCCTCCAATTGAATTAAAGATGCAGACAGAGAGCGTAATACCAATCGTTTCTTCCTGCTCATTCACCACTTTATAATTTATCTTTATAAATTATATTTAATAAGTGTGCAGATGGCGTCTCTCTCATGATATGATCGTACTCCTTGTAACTGGTTCCATGTCAACAACGGGTTTTCGTAAGCTCATTTTCGGTTCCTGCAGTGCAAAAAAATCCACAGAACTCGTTCTGCGGATCATAAAGCATCCGATAAAATGGAAGACTTCAACGTTTGAAGAACCATTTCTTTTAATCCCGTATTAAAATCATCCTGGAACGCGTCCTGATGAACGATCTCCGGCAGAGTCGGCATCGTGTGTTCTTCGGTGTACTGTCTCCATGCCAAGTCCAATTCTTGTTTCTCCACCCGTTCCTGATAGACTACAATCTGATGTGGGGCCGCAACGGCATTAACCGTGTGCAGCGTCCGGCATACCTGGTTTATAAAATCCTTCTTACTCATTTCCTGCTTCCAATCAGGGGAGTACGGAAGATACTTGATCTCTCCAAACATGCCATTTTTGCCACGAATGATCTGTCCGTTCAGCACCATCCCCATACCTGGCGGATAACGATGCGGAAAATAAATGCCTGCCACACTCTGCTCCTGAAGATTGGCATGCTGTGTACAATATCCGCTGATCGCGGCATTCACATCATTCTCTACGAGTACTTTCATCTGGAACTTATCCTCAATCTCCCGAATCAATTGGGAGTGAATAAGCTCCTCATGACTGCTCACGGTAATGTCCCCATCTACGGCCTGCCCCGGGATTCCCATGCCGATCATCTGGATGGAAGGATTTGCTGCTGTGAAACGTGCAATGAGATGCAGCACATGCTCTTTATCAAAAACAGGCAGGAGGCTCTCTTCCTTCATTACAACCTCATTCTCAAGATTAATTACCGAGGCCGAGATTAACTGCTGACCTCTCATCTCTTTCATGGACAGAACAAGCGCGAGCTTATAGTTAAAATTATATCGATATGCCTGGGCAGGACGACCGCCATTGGAAGGCACGATTTTATCCTGAATCAGTTCTCCACCGTCGCATAACTCCTGAATCAGTGCGTTAATTGTGACCACGCTGAGACTGGTTAACGAAGCGAGCTGTGGTTTCGTTGCAGTTCCGATCTGCTGCATGACTTCACGCACATTATTCATATTGATGTGTTTCATCATTGTAGCATTAGCTTTTCTCATATGCCTCTCGTTTCCAGCCCGGTTCAAAAGACCAAAGCAATCGTATTCATGTTATATATTCCTTTTCATATCATAACATAATACAACGCTTCAACACATAACGCTCATTCAAACAGATCCTTTATGGATCGTACAGGTTGTACCTCCATCGGTTCTTTGGACAAGGCCATATTCACATAAACACCTGCCCAGATAATGAAGGCCATAATGACATAAGCCATCCTTCTCACCTCCCTGCTTGCTGTGGTTTCACGATTAAACGGTTAACCGTCTCTGCACAGATCAGCATCAGAACAAACATGACCAGGACAACCATTGGAAAAGAGGCCGTTCCTGTATGCGATGCCAGCAGTCCAAACAGCGGCGGAAGCAGCGTAGTTCCGGTATAAGCAACCGCCATCTGGTAACCCATGAGTCTGGCTGCACTCCCTTTACCGAACCGGGTGGGAGTTTCATGCAGAAGTCCGGGATAGATTGGAGCCAGACCGAGGCCGATCAGTATTAGTCCACCTGCAGCGAACACCGGAGGCAGGGGAAGCAGCAGAACAATGCCGCCGGCGATCGTCGTCCATTGACCGAAGCGGATGAGCAGGAGATTAGAGATCTTTAATGTAATAAAGCCCGTAATTAACCTTCCTAACGTGATCCCCCCATAATAGAGCGATATCCAGCTGGCAGCCGTTTCTGCAGATACATTTCTTGTGCCGACGAGATAGCTGGCTCCCCACAGCCCAACAGTCATTTCAACGCCGCAATAGAGCATAAAAACAACAAGGGTAGGTCTAACCCCTTTTATATTCAGGAGCTTAGTCGGTAAAACTTTGTCCATTTCCTCCCTTGGCTTGATGCTCGGCAGGTCCGGCTTTGAGCGGGTCGCCGCCACACGTTTCCACAATGGCAGGGTCAGCAGAAGCACCACTACGAGACCGAATTGAATAAGGGCAACGGCTGTGTAGCCGCCTCTCCAGGAATGCTGACCCGTAATAGATGCTGCCATGATGAAGGGCCCCGTCGCTGCACCTACACCCCAGAAACAATGCAGCCAGTTCATATGATGGGGCCCGTAGTGCTCTGCCACATAATGATTCAGCGCCGCATCCACCGCACCTGCACCTAGTCCAAGCGGGACAGCCAATATAATGAACCAAACCAGAGAAGGGGCTATGGAGAATCCAAGCAGGGAAACCGCAGTGAGCAAACAGCTTAATAAGGTAATACTGCCTGTGCCCAATTTGCGGACCATATATCCGCTGGCGAGACTCGAGACGATGGTTCCAGCAGCAGTAATCATAGAGACCAGGCCTGCAGCGCCAACCGAAGATTCAATCTCAGGCCATATGACCGGCCATGACGAACCCAAAAGAGAATCCGGGAGCCCCAAACTGATAAATGCCAAGTAGATGATAATTAAAAACCAGGTTGTCAACAGCAGATCTCCTTTCATAATGTGTCTGTCATAACTTAATTAATGCACTTTATAAAGTTTATATCGTAAGTATGCAGACCAAACGTTTCTTTGTCAATATAAAAAGAATGTCTAATGTTCTCATCAAAGTACACCTTCTCCACTGCTCACAAGGTATACCAGCGACGTAAGAGAGCAGCACAAATCAGCAGGGGAAGTACGCCGAGCATCAGAAACAGGATCATTCCAGGAATTAAAAAATGAGTGAAAGGGGATTTTTCCAGCAGTGAAGCAGGTATGTTCAGCATTTTCCCAGATGGATCTATCATCAGCATTAACCCTCCGGCGACTGCCCCTATTCCAAGCAAACCATGCATTGCTGCAAGCAGATATGATGGAGTTGTGCGCTGCGTCATATGAGAGTGCCCCCTTCTATTCCATTTTAAATTGGTTACCCGACTGATAAACCGTACACCTTGTGATCCCATTCTCTCACAAACCGAGACATTATCCTGTGCTCCTTCTCACCAGCAGCAGTACAAGAACCTGTCCAGATGGTAAAACTTGATAAAAGAACGTATGTTCGGTATAATATGCTTATATACTGAATGAGCGAGGCATAATATGATGGATGACAAATTTATTAAGGAATTACGCAAAATCAGCCGTGATGACAGACGCCGATCGGAGTTCATGATTCAGGGCATGAAGGAAACATTGCAGGAACGCAAAGATGAAGGTGTATTCAAGCGGTGGTTGCGGCGGCGGAAAATTCAGAAAAGTATTTCGGAGCGATTCGGCTCCGATTCCTCTTCGAATCATGAGTAAATAGAGTTTATCGTTCATAACTGAAAGAGGAGGCCAAACAAGCCTCCCCTGATTCACTACATATATTTACTACAGCTTGGTATCGATGCACAATTAGGGCAGAATGGCAAATGACCGCACGGGAAATCCGGATGCTTTTTCCGCTTTCGGAACGATATTGAAGATTACGGCGCCTTTCGCTGGAACCTGATCCAGATTCGTTAACAGTTCTACTTGATATGTATCCTGAGCAAGCACATAATACTCGGCTAATAGAGCCCCATTTTTCTGATAATCGACTGCAGCATCCGTATCAAACGTTTCATGGCCGATCGCTTTAATGTTCCGTTCCTCGAACAGAAATGTTAACGCCGCTACAGACCATCCCGGCGCATGGTTGTTCCCGTCAGCATCTTTGTTGTCAAAATCTTGATGGTTCGGCCAGCGTTTGCTCCAATCGGTTCGGAGCGCCACGAAGCTGTCTGCTTCGATTCTGCCATGCTCTTTCTCAAATTCAACAATGTGCTCCACTTCCAAGGCAAAGTCGGGATTGTTCTTCACAGCCTCGGACTGATCAATGACGACGAGAGGCAGCACAAGCTCCTTGAGTCCCAACTCATCCAGGTAGCGTGTATCACGCACGAAATGGATTGGCGCATCCAGATGAGTGCCGTATTGACCCGGGAACTTGAAGCTTTGGGCGAAGAATCCCTGATCATGGTTAAACAGTGTATCGAACTGCGCAGCATCAAAAGCAGAGAAATGCGGAGATTCCGGGCCGAAAGTATGGGTAAGATCTACCCATTTTTTTTCTTTTAACACCTGAATGGCTTGAATAAGTTCGTTCGTCATCTGTTTCACCTCATATGCAGAATGGAATAAATTTCTCCTATTATATCTCAATGCTGCGTATTGGTGAACATAATGATTTTCTTTTCGTAGAGAGGGAGTGCATGATAAGACTGATTCTCCGCCGCAGCAAGCAAAATTACGCTGTGCAGCAGGCTGCTTACAGCGAAAAGCAGAGAAAAACCGTTCTCTGTGTGGAGAACGGCGTGTGATTCATGTAATTTGATTAAACTAATTTGCGGTTATAACCAGTTTGCCCCGTGTATGATGCGATTCACTTTTTTCGTGAGCATCACGCAGGCCCTGTTCAGTCAGTGGATATGTTCCATCAATAATCGATCTCAGCTTCCCATCCGCAGCAAGCTCAGCCAACTGTTCAAGCTGGTCTCCCTTCGGCTCCATCATAAACACGCTGCCCGTTACACCCTCTTCCTTCGCCAGCTCTTCATCCGGCTGTTCCACAAGAGAGATTAGACGCCCGCCAGATTTCAATACCTTGAAGCTGTTCCGCTGGATGTCGCCACCCATCGTATCCAATACAACATCGTAATCGGAGAGAACTTGAGAGAAGTCCTGTTCTTTGTAGTTAATGAAATGGTCCACACCGAGCGAGCGTAATAAATCTTCATTCCCTGCACTCGCGGTAGAAGCCACTTCAGCACCCAAAGATTTGGCGATCTGGATCGCATAAGTCCCTACTCCACCCGCACCTGCATGAATGAGAACCTTCTGACCTTTGCCCAAACGACCATGATCAACCAGCGCCTGCCAAGCTGTCATTGCAGCGAGCGGAATGGCCGCCGCCTCTTCAAAGCTCAGCTGCTCAGGAATGCGGGCCACAATATCTGCATCTACAGCAACGTATTCCGCATAGGTTCCGAATTGACGCGGGCGGGCAAATACACGATCCCCTTCTCTGAAACGGGTAACGTTCGATCCTGCTTGGACTACAGTACCTGCCACGTCACCACCCAGAATCATTGGCAGCTGATCTGCTGCCTCCTTCAGATGACCTTGTCTTATTTTGAAGTCAACTGGATTCACAGACGCTGCATGTGTGCGGATCAATACCTGATTCACACCGCATGCCGGCTTCTGCACTTCCTTTTCTTTTAATTGTTCCGGTCCGCCAAATGCTTCAATCACAATTGCTTTCATATAAAATCCCTGCCTTTTCTAAGAAATGGAGTGACTTGTGATGGGTTATTCTCATACTCTTCTCTATTTATGATTACCCCATTCATCGGTTTACTTGACCTTCCAATATCAATGTGCTGTTTTATAGGAAGGCGAATCATCTCGCATATGTGCGCTCCTTTTTCTGCATCAAAAAAAGCCGTACGATGTACGACTTTAAGATTCATCTATGATCATCCTTATTTTATGCCGCATATCCATTAATCCGGGAACTGTACGTGACCCGGTACAATGGCTGCACCACCCGATCCATCATTCGGCAGAGCCGGAATGGTGTCATACACCACTTTACCACGAATATCGGTGATCCGAATACTTAATTTCTCCTTACCCAGCCCGGTGCCAAGGAAATGGTTATAATCTTGTTTCTCCAGACTAAGCCATGAACCGTCCTTCTGTTTCACTTCAAACTTCAGCACCGGATATTTATGATTGCGGACCTGAATGGCTGCCCACCACTGACTGCTGCCTTCCTTGATCCGGTAAGATACATTCCCTTCAATCGGAGCTTTGACAACCTTCCAGCTGACATCGATCTTCCCGGCTTGGGGATCGCCGATCTGGTTAAACGCGTTAGGCGAAAGGTCCAGTGCTCCACTGGCTCCTTCCGGGTACAGATCCGTTACATATACTACAGTTTTGCCTTTGGGTCCCTGAACTTCCAGATAGGCTCCAGCTAAAGCTGCTTTGACCCCGTTATAATTGAGCTGATACGGATTGAGTGCTGTAATCTTCATGTCTGCCGGAATCGGATCAAGCAGCACAGCACCACCTGAGTAACCGGAGCCCGTATAGGTGGCGTATCCTTGATATGTATCATTCCAGGCTGCAGATGCTGGGAGCGCAAATAAGATAAGACCAAGCAGCATACCTGCGGCAGACCATCCGAAACGCTGGAATCTACTTTTCCTGCTCATAGTGTGATTCCTCCTTATCATTGTGGCTGTGATACAAAATATATTTCTACATTGTCATAGACAATGTAGAACATTATTTTACATAAATAATAAAATATTTAAATGTTTTTCTGGTAAATCACATCCAAAGTCCTGCTTTATCACATAAAAAAAGCGCCGCAACCGGGAGAAAATTCATTCTCCAGCAGTGTACGACGCCTCTCTCTTGCCCTGGATCACATTGGATACCATCCTACCATGTCTATAATATAGAACATGTATATCTGTAATTCCGTCTCACTTTCTTGTATATCTTGCTGCTCTTCATATCTTCATATCTTTGTCACTTTGTATATCTATTCTAGATCTCTTATATCTTTGAACAGCATTTATTCCCCGCTTATCCCGTCTCTTTACGTTTCGTCCGATTCCTGAATCGTTCATAACGTGCATAGAGCTTAGGAGACTCTTTTGTCAAAATAGGCCCCAGTACAGCCAGTATCAGCACGTATAACACGGCGAAGGATTGAATGGAGGCCATAAGTCCCCCGGCCTTGCCGATGTTGGCCATGATAATCGAGAATTCGCCCCGGGACACCAGTGTAAAACCAACATTCAAAGAGGCTTTGTTCGATACCCCAGCCATTTTACCTGCAATCATGCCCGCACCAAAGTTGCTCAGAATCGTCAGAATAACAGCAATCACCGTCATCCCTACAGCTCCGCCGAGGGTCGATGGCTCAATCGTCAGGCCAAAGCTGAAGAAAAATATGGCACCAAAAAAGTCTTTGAACGGCATAATATGCTGTTCAATTCGGCTGACATGTCTGGACTCACCGAGAACAAGTCCAATCATTAACGCTCCGATGGCTTCAGCAACATGCAGCGTCTCCGAGAAACCCGCCACCAGGAACAGCAGTGTCATAATCGTGAGCAGAAATAACTCCGATGACTTGATATTAAGTGCCTTATCAATATATTTAATACTCTTCCTGCCAATAATCAGGAACAGCACAATAAACAGCAAAGCAGATAAAGATACGAGCAGTACACTTCCAAACGAAGTTGCCCCGCTAAGCACAAGACCGGTCAGAATGGAAATATGAATAGCAATAAACAAGTCGTCAAACATAATCATACCCATAATAATCTCTGTCTCGGGATTCGCAGTCCGCTTCAAATCCACGAGTACTTTGGCAACAATGGCCGTAGACGAGCTGGTCATGATCCCGCATACGACCATCGTCTCCTGAAGCGGCAGATTCATGAACCAGCCGAGCAGCAGGCCTGAGACAAAATTAAGACCGACATAGAATATACCACCGGTAAGAATCGCTTTACCCGATTTTAATAACCGGGAAACCGAGAACTCCAATCCCAGATAAAACAATAAAAATAAGATTCCCAGCCTGCCCATAAATTCGATAAAAGACGAGCTTTCGATAAATCGTAAATCCACAATGCCAAACTGTGGTGCATGCGGTCCAACAGCCATACCGATTAGAATGTAAAATGGAATAACCGAAAATCGTAGTCGTGTAGATATTAATCCTGTAAGCGTAATTAGCGCAACGGCAACCCCCACTTCGAATATGAGCATATCCATACGCTACATCCGTCCATCGGTCAACCATTGCTTAAGCTGCTTGAGCTGATCACGTTCACCCGCAACAACGATCGTTGCCCCACTGGTAAACACGTACTCTGGTCCCGGATTAAATTGTTTTTCCTTCTCTTTGTCGATGGCCGCCAGAATTGCCACACCGGTTACCTGCCGGATATTCAATTCCCCGATTGTCTTTCCGACACAGGCAGCATGGGGTTCAATGCGAAGCCATTCGATAAGCAGCCCTTCCAGCATCACTTCCCGCTCGTTCTGAAACTGGGGTTTATACGTCATGCCGCCAACAATCGCTGCTACAGCCCTTGCTTCATCGTCATCAAGCGTCACCAGCGAAACCATATCTCCCAGTTCTTCTGCCTGATCTCCTGATTCCATATGAAACAGATCACGCCGCTCATCATTATGAACCACGATAACAAGATGTTCTCCGCTGCGGGTGTGAAGCCAAAATTTGCGTCCGATCCCCGGCAGGTCCGTCTCTTTAAAGTGCATGATTCGCACCTCCTTGAGTGAAACCTTGCTGCGGATTTGGTTTCAGGTCGTCCATCTGTCCGGCTTCCTGTACCTTTCCTTTGTTCGACTCGGAAGCCCACTGAATGTCCACAATTCGAATCCTCATGGAACCTGACGGAGTAGAGATTGCTCTTATTTCACCTTTGCTGCCGAGCAGCAGCTGACGTCCTACAGGAGAAAGGAATGAAATCTGCCCTGCATCCGGGTCTGCTTCCTCCGGCATAACAATGGTTAGCGCATCCGACGTATGGAAATCAACATACTCCAGTTCAATCTGACTGCCGATCAGCACGACGGAATTCAGAAGCTCATCCGGTCCGGCGAGCAGCTGCTCCACTCGTTCCGTATAAGCTGTCAGCTGTTTATCCAGCTGCACACGCTCGGCATTACGCACGTCAAAATAAGCGTCAAGAAAAGCTCTTTTCTCTTCGCCCAGGGTTAATAGCTGACTTACCAGCTGTTCTCTACAATTGTGAAGTGGAGTACTACGGTTCATAGTAGATTTCACCTCCTATACACGCCTTGTTCTCCACGTTGATTCGATTCTTGTTACTTATCATCCTGTTGTCCTCCTTCGTATATATAAAAGAGCCCAAAGTTGTTGAGCCCTCCCTACCATCTTACCAAAATGAATTTATTAATCCAATCTATTCGGCTAACTTGCGGTTTTATTCTATATCTTGGGACTATTATCCAAAAATTAACGATATTCTTTACATTTAATGATAGGTCCATAGAACATTTTAATTGCCTCATAAAAAACATTTTATGGATTTTTGTCTCGTATTTTTATTTTCTTTCCTGTATATTTAACTACAAACTTTTATGCAATTTGTACAAATAGGTATCTGCAGACTTTAACACGATAAAGGAGTGCATTGAAAAAGTGTCCACGATTACAAAAGAAACTTCAACGTCATCAAAAGCTGCTGCCGCAGCGTATGTTCATTCCGTCTATGAGTCGGTTATCGCGAGAAATCCGAATGAGAATGAATTCCATCAAGCCGTCAAGGAAATCCTGGATTCACTGATCCCCGTCATCGAAGCACATCCCAAATACAGAAATCACAGTCTGTTAGAGCAGCTCGTTGAGCCGGAACGAGTTATTACTTTCCGTGTTCCTTGGGTGGATGATCAAGGCAAGGTTCAGGTGAACCGCGGCTTCCGGGTACAGTTCAACAGTGCCATCGGTCCGTACAAGGGCGGACTTCGTTTCCACCCATCGGTGTACTCCGGTATCATTAAATTTTTGGGCTTTGAACAAATTTTCAAAAATGCGCTGACCGGCCTTCCCATTGGTGGCGGTAAAGGCGGATCTGACTTTGATCCAAAAGGAAAATCGGATCAGGAAGTCATGCGTTTCACGCAAAGCTTCATGACAGAGCTGTACAAATATATCGGTCCAGACGCAGACGTACCTGCTGGCGATATCGGTGTAGGTGCACGGGAGATCGGTTACATGTTTGGTCAGTACAAACGCATTCGCGGCGGTCATGAAGCAGGCGTATTGACAGGCAAAGGACTGCTGTACGGCGGAAGTCTTGCTCGAAAAGAAGCAACAGGATATGGCTGCGTATACTTCGTCAATGAAATGCTTGCTTCCAAAGGGCTCAGCTTCAAAGACAGCACCGTTGTAGTTTCCGGCTCCGGTAATGTATCCATCTATGCCATTGAGAAGGCTCAGGAACTTGGTGCCCATGTCGTAGCCTGCAGCGACTCTGGCGGTTACATCCACGATCCACAAGGGATTAATCTGGATACGGTTAAACGTCTGAAAGAGGTTGAACGCCTGCGGATCAGCGATTACGTCAAAGAACATCCGCATGCAACCTATACCGAAGGGTTCGAGGGGATCTGGTCTATTCCGTGTGACATCGCTCTTCCTTGCGCCACACAAAACGAGATTGATGAACAATCTGCGGCCCTTCTAGTCAAAGGCGGCGTGAAGGCCATCGGAGAAGGTGCAAACATGCCATCTACGCTGGCGGCCATTGATATATTCCTCGGTGCCGGAGTGCTGTTTGGCCCTGCGAAAGCTGCGAACGCTGGTGGCGTAGCCGTGTCCGCTCTTGAAATGTCACAGAACAGCATGCGGTTGTCCTGGACATTTGAAGAAGTAGACGCCAAACTGCATGACATTATGAAAAATATTTATAAGAGCTGCGTAGAAGCGGCAGAAGAGTACGGATGCGAGGGCAACCTGCTGGCTGGAGCTAACATTGCCGGCTTCCTCAAGGTAGCCGACTCTATGATTGCACAAGGCGTCGTGTAATCCCTTCGTGTGCTTTTCAGCACATGTTTAGCAGATAGATAAGAAAGAAGCCTTTCCTTCGTCCAGCGGCCTTTTCAGGCGCTGCTTGGGGAGAGGCTTCTTTTTTTGTATTATGCAGTAATTTACTTAAGGCTGCGGGAGGATCGCATCCCTGGGTCATTTCTAGATATGAACCTAGACATAAACACATCCACTTCGTCCTGCCCATCCACGGTAAACCCGAAACGTTCGTACAGCCGCTGTGCCGGACTGCCCTGCAGCACGTTCAGTGTTACACGGCTGCTCCTGACTGCCTCCTGCTCCAGCAGCAGGCTGAGCACTTTTGTACCGAGTTTTCTACCCTGATAATCCGGATGAATGTAGAAGTGTTCCAGCAAATATTCCTTATCTTTTGGTTTTAACGCCACACAACCGATTAAAATCCCTTCCAGCTCCAGTATCCGGGTATGTTCCGGGTGAAACGTGTTTCGAAAACGCTCCCTCACCTTAATCTCGTCATATCGACCCAAACGTGTCAAATCATCGCACAGTACCAAAGCTCGTAAATCTGCCAGCTGCTCCCGATCGGCATGGACAGCCTGACGCATTACAATTCCATCCATACTCTCACACCTCCATACATGATCCATCCGCACCTTTTCTTGTTTATCATGCGTTTTACATTTTAACATATATGTGCACTTCCCAATGTCATTTGAACAGGGCATGAATCAATAACATTCATTGGATTGAAGCCATTTCCCTACAATGGTAAAGTAATACTGACATGATGTTATTCGTAAATTTGAGCTGAATTTTTTTTCAACATGATAAGGAAGTGTGTATTTTGTCTAACCAACCAACGTTCAGCAGCACAGCCCCACATCTGCTCGCAGATTGCGAGCAGTGTTATGGATTATGCTGTGTTGCTCTGCCTTATGGCAAATCTTCCGATTTTGCTTTTGACAAGTCCGGCGGCACCCCCTGTCCCAACCTGCGGGAGGATGACCGCTGCGGCATTCATACCCAGCTTCGTCAGAAAGGCTTCAAGGGCTGCACCGTTTATGACTGCTTTGGTGCAGGACAGAAGCTGTCACAGGTCACGTATGCGGACAGAAGCTGGCGGACTCATCCCGAATCAGCCCGTGAAATGTTCGACTGCCTGCCTGTACTGCGCCAGGTTCATGAACTTATCAGTTACATGAGAGAAGTCATGATGCGCTCAGATACATCTTCACTTCATGCCGCAATGGGTAAGGTCTATCCTGACATTGAACGCCTGAGCGATCTGGAACCTCCGGCTCTGCTGCACCTGGATATCACGAGCCATCGGGCGAAAGTAAACATACTGCTAACTCAGGCCAGTGAGCTGGTCCGCGGCAGCGCTCCGTCAGCCGCATCTGCTGCTCATAAGAAGTCCAAAACCAAAAAGCGCAGCGGCATGGACTTCCTGGGAGCAAATCTTCAGGGCGCTGATTTGCGAGGAGCAAGCTTCCGGGGGGCACTCCTGATTGCAGCCAATCTGCGTAATGCCGATGTACGGAACGCTGATTGGATTGGCGCAGACTTGCGGGATACTGACCTTGGCGGAGCGGATCTGCGCGGCGGAATTTTTCTGACGCAAGCTCAGTTAAACGCTGCTGTGGGAAATGCGAATACGCTGCTGCCTGACCATTTGAATCAACCTTCCCATTGGCGTTAATAACACACCATGCAAACACCCCGCCCTTCAGGTTGAAGAGCGGGGTGTTTTTCTAACGATATGAAAAATCAGGATTACAGCAGGTCACGACGAAGGTCTGCAGCCGATTTCGGAGACAGGTGGCCCAGCGGGATATCAAACACCGTCTTCGCCCCTTTATGTCCTTCCTTGCTCAAACGCTGTGCTGCCCGGGCATATGCGACAAGCACGCTCGCAGTGAATTCCGGATTGCTGTCGAGTTTCAGGCCAAATTCAATGATTTGCTTTTGCCCGTTACCTGTAACGCCGCTGCGAATAACAAAGCCTCCATGCGGCATGCCTTCATGGTTGGATTTCAATTCTTCTTCACTAATGAAGGTCACTGTTGTGTCGTAATCTGCAAAATAGTTCGGCATGGATACAATCGTTTCACGGATTTCATCCTGGTTTGCGCCTTCTTCTGCAACCACATAACATTGACGCAGATGTTTCTCGCGTGTAGACAATTCCGGCGTCTCGCCTGAACGAATGCGGTCAATGACTTCTTCTACAGGAACGGTATACTGCACACCGGCTTTAACACCTGGTACACGACGAATCGCATCCGAGTGTCCTTGGCTGACCCCTTTGCCCCAGAATGTGTACTCTTTTCCTTCCGGCAGAATGGATTGGGCGAGCAGCCGATTCATGGAGAACAAACCTGGGTCCCAGCCTGTCGAGATCACACTTACATGTCCGCCCTGCTCAGCCGCTGCGTTCACAGCCTCGTAGAACTCAGGGATTTTTGCATGAGTATCAAAACTATCTACCGTATTAAACAGCTTGGCAATGACAGGTGTCTGTTCTGGCAAATCTGTCGCAGAACCTCCACACAAAATCATGACATCAATTTTGCCTATATACTGCTCAGCCGCAGAGATATGCTCAAAGCGAGCTTCTGTACCTTCAGCCGCCATTTGCTCCGGGTTACGACGTGTAAATACAGCTACCAGCTCCAGATCATCATTCTGGGCGATGGCTTTCTCCACACCTTTACCCAAGTTACCGTAACCTACGATGCCAACTTTAATCATGTTTTAATCCTCTCCCTGTCTGAATCTTTTGTCTATTGGTCTTTCTAAGGATATAACATACCATGTAGCTTGTCCGGTTTCCAGATGCAATTCAAAAATACCCTGCATCGGTACAGCGTTAAAGCCGCGCCATGCAGGGTATGGATAAAAAAACAACAGCATGTATAAAGATTCTGTTTCTCTTCCAAAATTAAAAATCGGCCTGTCTTAACGATGCATCATTTTTAAGACTCTGACCAGCTCAGCGTAAGTTCAATAGTGCCTTCCTTACTTGCCAGTGTCCCGCCAATCAGAGACCAATGCTGTTCCGTATCCGGTTCAGTTCCCTGTATAATGATATTTTTGGCGTCAATTGTTTGTCCGGAGTCGGTTAGTTTTTTGGCTTCAAAATACTCTTTGTACATCTTCGATACCGTCTCCATGTCCTGCTTGGTGGTGAAGATCAGCATTGCCGATTTTTTGCCTTCATCTTCTCTGGAATTCGCTGTCGTAATTGCAGCATCGTCCGGTAACGGGAAATCTTTTGGCAGGTACTCCGGTAGTCCCTCCACCGTGTTCGTATCACCTTGGCCTGATGCAGATTCAGAAGCTGCCGGTGTAGATGAGGCTTCCGTATCCGTACCTGTCGCCGGTTCGCTTGTGCCTTCTGCAGCCGCTGGCTCACCTGTTCCCGATGCTGCCTCGCTATTTACCTTCTCGGACTCGCCCTTTGGCTGGTCAGCAGCCGTGCTGCAGGCACTTAACGCCACCATCATGGCTAATGCGGCGCAGGCCAGCAGATATGTTTTCTTTTTCACCATAAATATCTCTCCTTCAAGTTGTCTTATATGGTCATTTCTTCTATTCATGTTCTTATATCAGAACGATATCTCTGCACGGCGCTTGCACATCCCTCCTTTATTTAGTCGAGTTCCAGTGTCTGCTCCATAACAGGTACAGCATCTACGGTATGTTTAATCCAGAGGACCGATACCGATAACACACTCAAAGACAACAGGCAGCTGACAATAAATATGGACAGGAATCGGGTGATAACTCTGATGTTTTTCATATAACCCTCCTCCTTCGATGTACAGATTGTTCATGTTCTATAGAGACTAATCCTATTCAACAATATGTATGTATGCTTCAATCCTACCCAAGAAATGGCCGAATTGAAACAATCCGGAGTCCAGTCCTTTTCCCCAACCAAAGTCCAGTATTTCTCCTCTACCGCTTTTTGTGTATATCAAAAAAAGACCCCTCCTTTGGAGCAACGGAAATGCCGCACGCCCTTCTTTCCCAATTCAGGTACGAATCATGCTGCAGCAGCTCTCAGGTCATATCATACGCCAAATCCCCAAATGTGGACTACGCCTCTTTCGGACGTAAAAAAACTCGTTTCCGTAAAGGAAGCGAGTTTTCAGATTCATTCTTTATGCAGTATATCTTTGAGCCAGAAGCAGTCCATTAAATTCAACTGCCCAGCACAAGCCCTACCGGACAGTGGTCGCTGCCCAGCACATGACAGTCGATATAGGCATTGGTCACGCTGGGTACGAGCTGATTGGAAACGAGAAAATAATCGATCCGCCAGCCCACGTTCCGCTCTCTGACCTTGGGCATATAGGACCACCAGCTGTAGACATCCGTTTGATCCGGGTGCAGGTGACGGAAGCTATCTGTATATCCTGCCGCAAGCAGGTCCGTCATCTTACCACGCTCTTCGTCTGTAAATCCGGAGTTGCCCATATTAGGCTTCGGATTCTTTAGATCGATCTCCTGGTGAGCCACGTTCAGGTCCCCACAGATGACGACCGGCTTCAACTGCTCCAGCTGCAGCACATAAGACTTGAACCGATCCTCCCACTCCAGACGATAAGGAAGCCGGGTCAAATCCCGTTTAGCGTTAGGCGTGTAGACATTAATCAGATAAAAGGCATCGTACTCCAGTGTAATCATCCGGCCTTCCGGCTCGCTGTCCTCTTCCATACCATAACGGACAGACAGCGGTTTGATGCGGCTGAATACAGCCGTACCTGAATAGCCTTTTTTGATCGCATAATTCCAGTACTGATAGACGTCTTCGCCCAGATCCATCTCGATCTGTCCTGCCTGCAGCTTCGTCTCCTGAAGACAAAAAATATCGGCCTCACTTTGATGATAATAATCCATAAATCCTTTATTCACACACGCTCGAAGTCCGTTCACATTCCAGGACACCAGCTTCATAGTCTCATCTCCTCACATCTCTCCAATATAACATGAGCCCAATCTGGGGAACAAGGCATCATGATTGGGGATGGAGACCGGAAATGGTTTAGTTGTCGCTCTGCAGCTTCGGGAAGATCGCCAGATCAACGTACCTGCCCTTCTCAAATTCATGCTGCCGCAGCAGGCCTTCCTGCTGAAAACCCAGCTTAAGCAGCAAACGAATGGACGCCTCGTTCCCCGGGTCCACCTTCGCTTCAATTTTGTTCAGCTGCATCTGATTGAATCCAAAATCCAGTACAGCTCTGGCAGCCTCTGTCATCACGCCCCTGCCCCAGCAGGACGAAAGCAGATCATATCCAATCTCTGCCCGGTGATGTTCCTCCTCATATCCCAGATATCCGCATGTTCCAATCACTCGATGAGACTCCTTATCTTCAATCATCCACCGCAGACCGGTATGTTCCTTGAAAATCTTCTTATACCAGCTCATCTCATCCAGCGCATCCTGTTCGGATTCGAAGGGCGTGAAGGGCATATATTCTACAACCGTTGCATCCGAGTACAGCGCCAGTAAATCCCGGCTGTCACTGTCTGCTGCTGCACGGAGCACAAATCGCTCTGTTTCCAGTTGTGGAAATGTGTCAAATGTAAATAACTCACTCATACGTATTTCTCCTTAAAGTCAAATTTCTTCTGTGTTTATGTATGTTACAGTCCCTTTGTCATTCTACTACGTTAAATGGATAGAACCAAGTCATCTCATAGAATGATCAGGATAAATATGATGTTTCAAAAAAGGCCATTCCCTACCTGCTGAGAGTGGGAATGGCCACGAGATGTTTGTATCTTATTATAATTTTTCGGATGCATTAAATGATTCGCGTTCATTCAAGATCAATTCGATCTATTGAATTTCATCGCATCACTTTCACAAGTGCCGCTATATCCTGCTCGCCGTAACCAGCTTCTGCAAATTACGGCCTGCTTTTATTTGTTTCTTAACTTCACTAACACTTTAGAGAACAAACTCAACATGGTTTCATCATGGTATGTTTACTCTAATTCACCTTAACCAGATTCCACTGCTGGTTGGCCCCACCGTTATCCTCCCACTGGATGGTGGAAGCACCTGCATTCATCGATCCTTGGTTGATATCGACGGTAAGGCCGCTGTTGCGATTCGCCAATACAACATATCCGCCCACATCAATTGGCAGCCACTGCTGATTATAACCTCCGTTAGCCTGCCACTGAATGAGTGATGCGCCGCCCTGGGTAGAGCCTGAGTTAACATCGAGCATCAGCCCGCTGCCTACGTTACGAATGGTGTAGTATCCACTCCCTGTAGGCTTCAGCTTCCACTGCTGATTGGCTGCTCCGTTATCACTCCATTGAATAATCGTCGCTCCTCCGGCCGATGAAGCACCGTTCACATCCAGTACAAGACCGCTGTTACGGTTAACAAGCTTGTAGATTGCTCCTGCTTCATATCCTGTACTGCCGCTGTATGATGCGCCAGAGATCACATAAGTGGTCACCGAGTTCGCTTTAGCTGTCGTTGTGAACGTTTTGTTTTGAATCGGAATGTTCGTCAGCTGCTGCAGCTTCTCCGTTGACGAAGTACGGTACACCTGCGCAGACGAACCAATGCTTGAGAAACGGCTCAAATCATAGGTTACGGTTGTATCCGTGGATTCTGAGTTGGTCGTGACCAATACTACTTTGCCCGATGCCGCATCATAAGCTGCAAGAGTATTGGCATCACTCATGCCGATAATTTTATACCCTGGGCGGATAAATTTACTGTAGTTCCCCATGACATAATATTTTTGGTTCACCGTGTAGCTGGTCGTTTTTGTATTGTTGAGTACATTCTTAAAAAATCCCCAGCCTTCTGCGCTGTCTACAGCCTGCCAGTACACCCACGCACTCGCACCCATGCTGCGCATATCCTTCAGGATTGTGCGTGACATCGTAAGGCCGCTTGCATCCCCATCTCCGTATTCGGATGCCCACAGTTTTTTACCTGCAGACGCTGCGGTATTGCGCAGAGCTGTCCGGTTACTGCCATTATACGTATGTGTGTTAATCTGGCTGATCGCCGATTGAACGGCACTGCTGTAACTTTTATAGGAAGTATTGGTATCATCCAGGTTATTCTCCTCTGGTGCACTCAGCCTGGTGGTCAGCCCCTTGGCATTCAAAGATGCTTGGACCTGACTTAAAATCGCATTCTGCTCTGCCCGGCCGAAGTGCATGCCCTCCTGATCATTGCCCAGCTTCCACCAATTCGAGATTGGTTCATTCAGTGGGGTCACCGTATCAAACGTAATGCCCCAATGATCCCGGAAATGCTTAACAACCTCCGTCAAATAATCGGCAAAATCATCATAATAATCCGGCTTGAGGTTATTGCCGCCATTCGCTGCACCGGATACACTGCCGCTGATCGTCATCCAGTACGGTGCGGAGTTTGCAAAAGCTTCAATGATGTTGACCCCTTGTGCCTTGGCGGCCTGCAGCATGTATCGCTGGTTCGCATCGGCGGTCCAGTCGTATACGCCCGGAGATGGCTGAAAACCAGGAACCGCTTTGCGATATTCAAGTATGTTGGACGACGGATCATCCCCGCCTCCAATGTTATATCTCAGAATATTCATCCCGATTCCCGTCACTGGATTAAACATTTTCTCTACATATTCGTCCCGATTCGAATACTCGCCAACCACCTTGCCCCACCAAGCCAGCGATGTTCCCCAACCTTCAACGGTCTGATACTGTTTCGATGGATCAGCGGCGGCCGTATAAGCTCCCGCAGCCGACACGTCCGTCGCAGTACCCATGCTGCCCGCCAGCAGTGTTCCGCTCAGCAGCACTGCACTCATTCGTTTCAACCACTTCATATACTCAGCTCCTTATCAATTGATCTCACGGAAAGTCGCATCGGATTTGTCCATTGGGGTAACAATGGGCTGTAATCGCAGCATTTGATCAGAATGCCGCAAGTACAGGTTCGGATTATAAAATAAAGCGTAAGAGGTCCAGCCTGCATCTGCCAGCCCGTTAACACGTTTGAATGTAGCATCATTACGGAATGCAGTACTGCGGTCATTTTTCACCAGCATGATATTACCATTATGGTTGCGCAGAAAATAACCGGGATAATTCATCGCTTCGAACGAGATGCCCTCTTGACTCGCCAGTCCGGGCACGATCCGAAACTGAGCGTCTTCTGCCGGATTCACGCTGTCATCGATACGAGCCTGATAGAAATAGTGACGAATGAAGCTTCCTCGTTCGTTAAACGATTCCAGCTTGCGGATATCCCCAGGCTGTCCTGGCTCCTTCAGCACAGTCATATGCCGAACCATTCCGGACAGGCCCTCGATCTCCTGTTTGCCGCTCCAGCTTAGAAAGTTGTCCGCCGAGTCGCTGTAATAATATTTGTGATCTGCATATCCGTCAAAATAAATTCGCCAGGAACCGTTATCCAGCTGCACCAAGGCGGGTCCCTCCAGTCCTGAACCCCAGCCTGCCCAGTCACCTGTGCCTTTGAACGTATACGGACCTGTCAGGGAATTGGCTGTGGCGTATTCGATGTTTTTGGTCGTTTCGTTCTTAGTAAACGCATGATAGGTTGAATCTGTCTTCACTACAAAGGTATCAATATAATTGGGGGCCAGACCTGCAAGCAGCGCAGGTGCAGACCATGATGTGGATGACAGATTGCTGCCCAGTGCGGTAATAACATGCGGCTTGAAATTCTCGTAATTGCCAGGAGAGAGCGAAACGATGATGTTCACACTGCCGTTCGTGTCCATGAACCATTCCGGTGCCCACGTATGTGCGATCGGGGCTGCGGTAGACAGTGTGATGTTGCGAACAAATGTCCAGTTGATTTTGTCCGGGCTGGAAGCAATGCCAACCGTATGACCTGACCAGTTCGTGGTGTACACCACATAATATAATCCATCGGTATGCTTCATAACGCTGGGATCGCGAATCAGATCAGATCCAGGCGGTGTGTATGCCGGACCTTTCAGCAAACCATAATGTTTCGCATTATAGGACTCATAAATATACATGTTGGATTCGCTTGTGTTCGTAAAGGCTGTCATTGTGTACACACTGGTTGTTGCTTGGACTGAACCGGGAAATGCAGCAGTATACAAAATTAACAATCCCAGCATGAGCAGCGGTACAGCCTTACATCTACCCCATGACTGTACTCTGCCTTTCCTTTTCAGCAGCATCCATTCAGCTCCTTATCCTTCACAAAATGATATCGGACTGTCTTCTGACTGATCGAAGAGTAAGTGGGTTATAACCTGCTTTCAATTAGCCATGCAGCATCTTCCGGTATCTGCTTCCGTCTACTCACATGGAATATCACCCCCTTTATATATGTGAAACAACCATGCTTATTCATTTATGTATACGCTTACAAATAAGACTACTCTCCGCTTCATAAGCGCTGTGAACAAACGATCCTTCATGGTTAGCTTATAAAATAAGCAAAACCCTCATTCTCATATACAACCGGTTTGGTACAAGATTCGCCTGAGGTATCAAGCTCTCTTGTGATTCAGGTATAGATAAGAATGAGGGAGAATCTATTCGAATTCTAATTTCGCTATATTTGACACTGCTGTACTGCTGCTTCTTCTACTGCTGCTCACTCAAAATGCTGCTTATATTGATGCTAATGCTTATACTGCTGCTTACTATTGCTGTTGATATGGGATGGAGTTGGTGCTGCTTCTACTGCTACTTCCAAATTCTAACCTTCTACATCTATTTTCCCACTGTAATCCACGGATATCGTGACATCTCATCCAGCATCAGCCTTACCCGTTCCGGTGTCCTGCCTTCTTCATCGAAAATGAGCAGTTCATTCTCTTCCTGCAGCCAGGCAGTCGGAATTTTGTAATCCTCCTGCGGCCCAATCTGCCAGTATCGGCCGAGGTGATGCCCGTTCACATGGATGGTTCCTTTGCTCATACCCGTGAGGCGAAGCATTAGGTTTACTTTGTGATGTGCGTCTGTGACAGGTTTGGCAAAACGCCAACGGTACCATACCGGCTGACCGTACGAAGCCCCCCGGGAAGTCCGTCCTGACTTAGGTTCAACCGTGATTGAACCTGATTCAGCAGGTGTTTTGCCAACCTCAGTCCCTTTCGTTTGCAATGCACCTGAAGTGAGACGCTGTGCCGTATCATACGATTCCCACCCTGTTGGAAGCAGCTCATCCGTACCTGCCATCCGCCAGTTCTGAAGCTCGCCCGCATTCGCATAAGTGATCAGTTCCAGTCGATTGAGCGGTGCTCGGCTGTACGGCATCTCCAGTGTGTTTAACTCTCCCGGCTTCACATAGCTGGACAGATCCAGTGTCTGAAAGGCAAACCAGTCCTGATAAGCGGGCATCGGAATTTCAATGCCGTTAACACGCAGTCCTTTGCTCAAAGCACCCACCAGTACTGCCCTGTCCATGCCATCCAGCGTAAAGCTTCGGCGGAGCACGGTTCCTGCCTGAATCGTGTTCACTTCATCCAGATGAATAACTTCTGTGTCCATCTGCCAATCCCGGCGAATATCCTGCACTTGACCGCCAAGGTACACCGCTCCTGACACACCTTTATGTTCACCCAAGTAAGGGGAAAAGTTCAGTCTGCCCATCTGCTGTACAAGCAGCTGCAGCGTATTCCGGCCCTGGACGAGACGAATCGGCACTGAAGCCGCGCCAACCTGACGCACGAGCGCCTGCTCGGAACCGTTCACAATAATCCTCGCGGTATCCTGAATTTTCGGCAGAATGAGATTCGTCGTTTCATTCACGGCATGGTCCAAATCACATTCATATAACAGATATCCAAAGTCCTGACCATACTCGGAAAAATCCACAGGCTGCCCGCTCACAGAATGCTGTTCCGCTCTCAGAGTGACGCGTGAGATATCAGGTGAACTTGGCAGTACTGGAGCAGCTGGCGTGCCAAGCGTCATGCAGCCAAGATGTTCTTTCACTTCACCAGATGCCAAATCAGGCTGTTTCTCCGCTTCCCGGGTGATGAACTCACGTCCTGTCCGAGTCTGTTCGCCATCCTGCCAATCGCCCAGCAGCAGGATGGTGCGTTCAGAATCAGAGATCATACCTTTGACCTGCCCTGAAGCCGTAACATCCACATCGTCAAATCCGATCGCATAACGCAGGCTCTGCCGATCAGCCGATTCCACACGCCACGTGCGATTCATCGTGTCACGGTCCAGAATGACAAAGCGAATGGAAGTTCCGTTTGCCTCTACACGTATCACACCCGGCTCCTGAAAGTGGAACAGGTCTAAACGATATGCATTTCTCGCTTCATTCTCTTCAACCAGCACCTGTACCGTGCTGTCCTTCACCACAAGTGCACCCGCCGCAGATCCCTGGTCCGCTCCCAGTTCAAGCTCAATCACCGAACGCTGTCCTCGATCCGCCGTGACAAACAGCGTTAGTTCACCGTTAATCACCTCGTTACCCGTTATCATGGCACCTGCAGTCAGGTATACCCGTTCAGCAATTTGCACACGATCCAGCATTGGAACAATCTGACCCGGATGGATTGAAACCGGCAGCGTCCGTTCTTCATCAAGGGTGATGTACACCGTTTCACGTTCATCTTTATGACTTTCTACAAACCAGATCTTCTCCGGCCCTGCCTGCCTTCCTCGTACGGAAATGCTTCCCGGGTGTCGGACCTGAATCTGATCAGCCGCTATATCCTCGGATTCCATCAACAGAGATCCGAATGCACGCACCAAATAGGACAGGTTTTTCGTCACTGCATATTTGGGTGTCACGCGTCCATATTCGCTCAGCGGAGCATCATAATCATAGGATGTAATCATGAAAATATCGCTGCTTCCCAGCGTTCTTCCGCCATATCCGCCAAAGTTGGTACCGCCATAAAACATGTAATAGCTGATCCCTGTATATCCGGCTCGCAGGATCTCCATAATTCTTCTGTCCAGCAGCGATGCGGTCTTCTGAATTGCCGAAGGCCCTCCCCAATTTTCGAACCATCCCGTCCAGAATTCGGTAACGATCTTCGGTGTACCCGGCTGCTTGGCCCGCAGATTGGCATAATGTCCATCGGCTCCCGACCAGAAGTTCGCCCCCTCAATGGTGCCTTCTGCTCCGCCAACACAGGTGATAAGCGGAACATCTATGCCTCGCTCCAGTATCCCGTCCCTCAGCGTTGTCATGTGGGCACTTGCTGCTTCATCATCCATCAGATATCCATACTCATTTTCAACCTGCACAAGGATCACCGTGCCTCCAGCGGACAGCTGGCGCTTCCGGATAATCGGAATGAGCTGGTCAAAGTACAGCTGCACATAATGCAGATACGTTTCGTTATTCTCTCTAAATTTCACGCCCGGTTTCGTACCCAGCCAGTACGGAAACCCGCCGAAATCCCACTCTGCACAGATAAACGGTCCTGGACGTGCAATCACCCACATGCCCAGCTCTGCACACAGATCAAGAAATGCGCCGCAGTCGTTATCCCCTTCGAAGGACCACTGTCCCTCCTCCGGTTCATGCACGTTCCATGCAAAATAGGTATCAATACAGTTCATACCTGCCAGCTTTGCCTTCATTAGAACATCGCGCCATTCTTCCTTCGGCATGCGAAAATAATGGATGGTTGCACTGTTCAGAAAAATACGTTCACCGTTCAGATAAAAGCTGCGTGCATCATACGTCAATTCATACTGCACTCCCCGCCCGCTGCTGAGCCTGCTGCTCTCTTGTTCCTGTGTCAAAAGGGATGCCTGTTCTGTCAACGTGATCCCCTCCTTCTTATTTTTATGAATAAGTCTTGATCTCTATTGAAATACACGTGTATACAGTGCATTACGATGCCAAAATCACTTCAAGATCACTGTTGTCCTGAGTTATTTACGCTGCTGGTGGCCTGACACCTTCCAGCACAACGGTGGTGATAGAGTTATCCGCGATTGGTACTTCAATTCCGTTCGCGTACACCGGGATATCCTCAAGCTTCTGCATATTGTGATCTGGTGAGGTCTGATACACTTGAGCAGAGGTGGTTTGGGCATAATCCCAGCCGTTCAGGTCAAACGCTTTGCTCTCTGCAGACCGTTCATTCCGAATCACCAGAACAAGTCTCTGCGCCTTGGCATCATAAGCTGCAAGTGTGCTGCCTTCATCTGTTGGAATGATAACCGCGCCAGGACGAATGTATTTGGTGAACTGAGCCATAGCATAATACTGCTTGGTCATCTCGTACTGCTCATCACCGTTAAAATTGGCATGGATGAAGCCCCAGTTGTTCCTCGCGCCTTCATCCTCTACAGCCTGCCAGTATACCCAGGCAGATGGCTGCATGATTTTCAGATCAAACATGATGCGCTCTGCCAGCTCTTGTACCGATGTCATGTCTTCATGATGATGCGGCTCGCTTCCGCCGGTACCGTATTCGGACATCCACAGCTTTTTGCCCAGCTTGTCAGCCAGAGCACGCAGTTCTTCCATTCTGCTGCCGTTGTACGAGTGGGTATTGATCTGCTGCACAGCATCCACCGTATCCTGATCATACAGGCTGAAATTAAACATCGTCTCGTCGATGCTGTTATCATCCGCAGCACTGATTACGGTGCCATCCAGTCCTTTGCTGCGGAGTGAAGCAGCTGTTTTCTTAATCATTGCGGCCTGCTGCTCCGTATTGAAATGACTGCCTTCCTGCATGTTTCCCTTCTTCCACCAGTTGGCAGAAGGTTCGTTCAGCGGATTCAGTGTACGGAACGTAATGCCCCACGTATCCCGGTAATGCTTCACCACTTCGGTCAAATAGTCGGCAAATGCATCGTACTGGTCCTCACGCAGATTGCTGCCGCCATCCTCCGCGCCAGTAACCGAGCCGCTGATCGTCATCCAGTACGGAGGGGAATTGGAGAAAGCCTCTGTAATGTTCACCCCGCGTTTAATCGCACTCTGCAGCACAGAACGCTGTCCTGCGTCCGCTTCCCAGTCCCACACCCCTGGCTTAGGCTGGAAGCCTGGAACATCGCCGCCTGGGCGGAGTTCCTTCATCTCGGGATTTTCGCCACCGCCAATATTGTAACGAACAATGTTAAGTCCCAAGCCTTTCACCGGATCAAATACCAAATCCATAATCTCATCGACCTTCGCCTGATTCTCCCAGCCACCGAGGTCATTAGCCCACCAAGCCAGCGACGTGCCCCAGCCTTCAAAATGATCATACGACTGTTCCAGCTTCAGACGCACCGGATCATCCTGAAATACAAGTGTCTCGAGTGATGGATTCTTGTAATGATGCATAACAATTCCTCCTGCAGCCACCAAGGCAAGAAGCACTGTCCCTGCAAGGACCAAACCTCGTCTGCCTGAGAAACGCTGCTTACGATCTGCCATCGTTTTTCCTTCCTTCATGACCCATTGATCTTCTGAATATTGAAGCTGTAGTTGAAACTGTATTCATATTATTACAATCGATCGTCTCCTACTCGCTCGCATGAATCCTGTATATCTCATGGATATTTCTTATTCATGCGAGAATCAGAAGCAGACCTGTAGAGGAGGAGGAGGATGGGAAAAAATATTTTTGAAACCCATTTCATGAAATCGGTTTCATTAAGTGTAAATATAAAACCCGTTCCACATGATGAAAGGGGTCTCATTTACGCCCTCATTATATTTCACCCTTCCCGGAAATGTCAACGCTTTCTTTTTTAGAAATACAGGCCTACTACCGGGCGGCAGGTCCTGTACTCTGACGGATAATCAGCTTAGGTTCCAATATGTTCTGTTTCTTCGGTTTGCCTTGGTTAATCAGCTCATGGAGCACATCTACAGCCTGCTTACCCAGCTGATACGTATTCTGGGATATCGTTGTCAGTTCAGGGATTACAGCACTCGCCAGCGGTGTATCATCAAAACCGATGATGGATATGTCTTTGGGTATGGACAGTCCATGCTCAAGTGTTGACTTGATCGCTCCAATCGCCGTGTTATCGTTCACACAAATGACGGCTGTAGGCGGATTGTCCTGCTGCAGCAGCTTGGACATTTCCCGTTTACCGTCCTCAATGGAGAAACTGCCGAGCAGCTGACGTTCTTTCGGGATCTCAAGTCCGTATTCACGAAGTTTTTTCTGCACCGCTTTGACCTTGACCATCGTAGTTGATAATTCCTTCAATCCCCCGACAAATGCAATCTCCCGGTGTCCAAGTTCAAGCAGATGTTCGGCTGCCATAGCGGCTCCGGCCCCTTCATCTGTATAGACGCGGTGGAATCCGCCTTTGGCAATGTTGCCGTTAACCAGCACAATGGGCATGTGCCTGCTCATGTCCATCAATTCCTGTGCCATCTGATCTGGACACACCTGAAGATTAATGCGTCCGCCAAGAAAGATAATGCCATCCACCCGTTTCTCCCGCAAAATGGAGAGGTACTCAGACTCGCGGTTATAATCCCCTGCCGTATTGCACAGAAAGAACGTATACCCTAGTCCGCGTGCTTCGTTCTCTGCACCCCAGAACACCTCGGGGAAAAACGGATTGGTAATATCCGGCAGAATAATCGCAATGGTGCCTGTCTCTTTCTTAATCAGACTGCGTGCCTGTGCGTTGGGCTGAAATTGATGTTTCTCGATAATCGACATGATCTTCTCTCGCGTGCTGGCACGAACAGGAGCCGTGTCATTCAGCACCCGGGAGACCGTCGATACAGATACGTTTGCTTCTTTCGCAATATCATATATGGTGATCGGTGTCATAAGGGGGGAACCTTCCTTTTCTCTCTATTTTCCTGCTTATCATACCAGATAAGATATAGCGATGAAATGCATTTCATGTATACCTGTGCGTCTCAGCGCGTGAAAACAAACACCTTGCTGTCGGCATTCACCACTTGTGTGCCGTTGCTCAGCTCAACGAGCGGCGTATCCCAATGGGTATGCCCGCTGAACACCAGTGTCTTCGGCCCGGCCTCCAAGGCCTGCCGGATGAGCGGTTCACCCATAAGCCCAAGCTCGGCGATGCCCGGGCTTTGGTGCAAAAGCAGGCAATCCGGCTGCTGCTTCAGCAGCTTGCGTACGGATTGCAGGTACGGCTCTGCCGGCAGCCGGTTCGGCTTGTCCGGCCGGCCGATGATGCCGCCAAGGCCCGCGATGCGCAGCTGGCTGGTCTTGGCGGCACTCGGCGCTGGGCCACCCGGTGGGGGGCCAGCGCTGATCATGGCAGCCGGGCCATCCATACAGTGGATGCCCTCGCTGCAGTGTAACCGATGAGCGTCTGCATCATCGGTGAGATCGTGGTTGCCGTGGACGCCGGCAACCCAGCCGAAGGCTGCCCTGAAGGCAAGCCAGACGGGAACCGGATTGCCAGTCGCTCCCCTTTTCCCACGCAGGGCATACATGTCTCCACATAACAGCACCCCCGTCTTCCGAGGATCAAGCATAGGCCATTCTATCTCCATCAGCAGGCGAATATAGGCAGGCAGCAGCTCGCCAAGAAGCTTGTCCGCAGCCTCCGCGTCAGATGCCGCACCAGACTTCTTCTCCGTTCCAGGTACAATTCCCTGCAAATCCGAAGTTACAATCAGAGCGTGCATTCCGTCCGGCAGTCCAGCCAGGGTACCATGATAAATCGGAAGCTGTGCCTGAACGACTTCTCCGCCAGGGACCACATTTAAATAAGAAAAATATTCAATGGGTTCATCGTTTAATGTCAGTATTTCCATATCATCTCTCTCCTTCTCCTTTATTTTACCTTCTAATCGACTGCCGTGGTCCATATATTAAATTGTAAGCGAATTCATTGGGAGACAGAGGAGTGTGACGACGTCATGATCATTCAAGTGAGTCCGCAGGCCGAAGCAAAACTTGTTGAACAGCTGGGAGAGCAGCCAGGCTTTTTCAAATTATTTTATGATACTACCGGCTGCAGCAGTGACGGAATTACGGTACTTTTAATTTTAAACGAGCGGGACAGTGATGACGTATCGATTGATGCGGGTTCGCTGCCGTTTGTGATTAATAAGCAGCAGCAGCTTTATTATGATTCCTGTTTACATCTGCAGTCCGATGAGAGCTCCCCTTCGTTTCATCTGAGCAGCGGTTCGATGATCTACGGGAACAGTATAAAGGTTCACGATCTGCGGGAAGCTGCAATGATGACGTCTGAGTGCAGGGAATAATCGATTGTCGTCGATCACTTATATGCACATTAAGATTAAAACCTCCCTAATCGGCACTTCGCGAAAAGGGAGGTTTGTTTGAATGGAAAATGCCGGGCAGAACAGCCCGTCTCCTGAGCCATCTCTGCAACCTTGAAGCTGTTTTTGAACACTATTTGTTTGCTGCGGTGTGAATGCATCACCCCTTTAGGGCGCCCCGTCGTGCCTCCTGTATAAATCAGTACAGCCGTATCTTCGGCACCTGCATTCACCGATTCTGTGGGTCGAGATGAGAATAACCGTTTCAAAAGCGTTGGCAGCGATCTGCTAACCGAATTCTCCTCATGTGTTGTGAACCATTGTGGACTATATTCCAAAAGATGGATTAACGTTTTCACTTTCTCGAGGTGATGTTCATCATGAATAATCATGTGCGGCTCTGCATCCTGCAGTATGGCGGTCAGTTCAGAGACGGTTAACAACGGAGAGGGCACAAGCGGTATGGCGCCGACCGCAACCGCCGCATATAGCGCGACCACAAGTGCGGGACTCGGGTCACCTAACAGGGCGAAACGATCGCCTGCGCGAAGTAGATACACATCTAATCGGTAATCGGACTATGTTCTTGTCCTTAGCTTGGGACAAGAACTTGTACCGATAAAATAAAAAAGCCGCTGAAATAGCGACTTCGATGGGCCATGTTCTTGTCCCTTGACATCAGATTTAGCCAATTCGATCTTTTGGTCCTCGTATGCTGATGACTATTTTTTTAAGAAATCACATAACTATTCAATGTGAAGGCAGCATTTCGCTGACCTAATCGATATTGTTATGAGGAATCAAGTATAGATTTAACCATGCTGAGGTTAGATCAGCTAAATAAATTTTTGGATGAACTCTGTAAAGTTTGAGGCAATATAAACACCCTGAGAATCGGCAGAACGTATCGTTTCTATGTAAATAATACTAGGATGAGGCAAGCTGCTGAAATTAAAGCAAAACAGGTTACCCTCCTCATCTATAGCAAAAGGAAAATGATTAAGAGGAAGACTGCTCTTTTGCTCATTATATACATCTAATATATCAAGATCATCAAATGCGATGAAGGTTAAGAAGGAAGAAAATATAACTTTCTTTCCATTGATATTCAACGTCCGTTGTACAGGCTCTGCACCGTGGTACTTTTGAATAAAGTTAATGTACTCTGAAGGAAACTGTATACCCCATTTTTTTTCTACTAACCTTACTGCATGCATATCAACAGAAGAATACTCCGTACTCCAGGTATTATTATCGACCATATGTTCTACTCCCTTTATGATTTAAACTAACTAAATCTATTTTACCCAATTGATATCATCATCTGACCAGTAGGTGCTCCAATCGGGGTCATCCACTTGACTAACCTGGATAATTTCTCCTGTATCATTTCTTCTAACAACATAACCACTATCTTCGTGATAATATACTGTAACCGGTACATTCTTCTGCCCTTTTCTTTGATCAACCCAGTCTACAGTACCTGCCGGCTCATTTATAGCTTCACTCAGTCGTTGATCATTCCAGCCACGTTCAGTAATTTGATCTGCAATACTTTTACCACCTCTTTTTGTAGGCTCTTGGCTATAGTGATAGGGGGATCCAGAATAAAGGTTACAAGCTGATCAAGTTCGCTGTAACTCATTACGCAACCTTGGTGCAGGAATGCTGGTGCCTCTGGATACAGACCTGCTGCTCGTGGCAATCGTTCCGATAAAAGCATAATGTCCCCCTAAAATTTAATATCCTTTTAATCCTACAAGGATAATTTGGAATAAATTGAAAATAACACAAAACAACCAGATCATCTATATATTTACGATTTATTGATTTATAACCAAAACCTTTTGGGAACCTGCAGCGTTTATTTTACAAACTTGCTAAACACCCAGCAGCCATAGAAAGGAGGCATTAAGATACCGAAGCCGAAGAATGATAAGATACACCCGTTAACTGCTGTGTTTATGTTCTCAACGTTCTTTCTGATTGCAGCGTTCTCACTCATGCTCATTTCAGGCTGCGGCTCTAGCGAAAACAGTGCTGCGAGCCCACCACCCCAAATTAAACCAAGTGCTGCGCAGACCCATGAGTACCTGTCCATTACCAATACCGAGTACGTGAATGAGACCGATCAGAGCGATGGAATGACCATGAACGTTTATACCTATGATTTGCAAACCAAAGCTCTCACCAAAATGACTGATCTGCCCTATAACTCGCAATATCCTTTAACGGTCGTTTCTCTGGCGGATAACACTACGTATTATTCGGGTACTGGCCAAAATAAAGGAGATGAGTTATTTGCTTATGATATGAAAACACATCAGGTGAAGCAGTTAAGCTCTAATCTCTTTGCTGTGAATGCCATCATCCCGAATGTCGCTGAGCATACACTCATGTTGGCTGCTGTGAAGCAAGGAGAGCGCCCGGTAAAAGTCATGTTTCTGGACCAAGATACACAGGAATTGACGGTTTTACATGAGCAGGATTCGGATACGACCACATGGGACATTGCGTATGATCCCAAAGCCGGAAAAGCATATGCCATTCAATACTCCGAGGAAGAACAGTATCAGCAGATGGAAAAGTCAAATCAGACCCAAAAACCGATGGTTCCTCCCCGTCATACCATCATTGAAATCGATCCGGAAACGAAACAGACCCGGAAAATATTCGAGCTCCAAGATGAACAGATTCTAACTTTATCTGCAAGAGGGGATCAGCTCCTTATAGCGACTGCCAAATATATTAACAAAAGGCCGATCCGATACAGTCTGGTAGATGTGAAGACCGGTAAGCGTCAGGAACTTAAACTCCCAATCAAGGCAAGCAGTGAGTTATTCCTGAACAACGAAGGAGACGGCTTCTATTTTCTAGGCGAAAAAGGAAACGGCAGTTCAGAACGAGGCATTTATTTCTATCATATGCAATCAAAAAAGATCGAGACGATCTTCCTGCAAAACAAAGGCTTCATCAACAACTTCATGCTCCTGTCTGAGCCTGTCCAAAAATAAAACTTGCTCTTTCCGCCTGCTGCATATAGCGAACCTGCAGAACATTCAAAAAAACCTCCCATGTCCACTGTTCTGGATGGGAGGTTTACGTGTGTACCTGTGTGAGAGTTTGATCGCTGTGCAGCAATCACGTTAAATCTTCTTTCTTCTAACTTGTTTTAAACCTTGCCGATTCCTCAGCCAGCCGCTTCGTCAAGGCGTCAATCGTCTGCACCAGCTCGGCCAGATGCCCGGTCATGGCAGACTGCTCCTCCATGGTAGCAGTGACTTCCTCAATGGATGCGGACACTTCTTCACCTGAAGCCGACAAGCTCTGCGCTGCGCTCAGGACCTCGTCCTTGTCCCTTTCAATGGACTCAATCTGGGAGGCAATGGCCTGCACTTGCTCCATCATACGCTGCATATTTTGAGTCGCGAATTGGAACGTATCTTTGGTCTGTATGACACTGCTTTTATGCTGCTTCGCAATCGCTTCAATCGTCTTCACACTCTGGTTATTTTGCTCCACATGTTCAATCGTCTGCATAACGATTCGGTTAATATCGTCGGATTGTGCGGTTGTCTGTTCTGCCAGCTTACGAATCTCGGAAGCCACCACAGCAAATCCCCGCCCCTGCTCGCCTGCTCTCGCTGCTTCAATGGATGCATTCAGTGCGAGCAGCTTGGTCTGATTGGCAATTTCGGTAATGGTGCTTGTAATCTGCTGAATACCCGACGAGCTCTCTGCGAGCTGTACGGTTATGTTAGAAATATTATGAACCTCTGCTTCGTTCCGGTCATTCACAGCGATGAGCGCATCGATGACTTCATGATTATTTTGGAACGCATCCGTAAGTTCATCGGCCTGTGCCATGACGGATTGGGATATTTCATTCACGCTGACGATTTTACTGCCCACATTCATGAACTGATCCACAATCGCCTCGGTATCCTTCGCCTGTGATTCCATCGCGCGTGAGATCTCAAGTGCCGTGGCTGATGTATCGGTGATGGATGCCGATGTCTGCTGCGCAGATCGATCCAGTTCCGCAGTGCTTTGATTCAGGACACCAATAGAAGCATTCATACTGGCAATCAGCTGCCTGTTCCCCTCGGTCATGGTGTTGAAGCTGTCAGCCAGTTCTCTGAATTCTCCGCTGTATTTCTCCTTCGCCTGTACCGTTAAGTCACCTCCAGCCAGTTGTCTAAACAGCGCTGTAATGGAAGCAACCGGTCTCGTCATCACCCGTGAGAGCAGAATGCCAACAATGACTGAGAAGGCAATAGAGCTGAAGAGAACGATATACATCTTATTCGCCATGCTGGTTAAGGGCTGATTGACGTCTACATATGAATCTTCTACAATAACCGTCCAATCCGAACGTGGGATTCTGGAATAAAATACAACTTTTTGGTCACTGCTTGCCTCGCCGTGAAACAGCTTATCACTTGAGTCCAGATCAACAATGGACTGGTATTCTCCCGATTCGAGCGGTTTGCCCGCAAGACTCTCGTCTGCCGAATGATACAGAACCATGCCAACGCGATCCAGAATGATGACTTTGCCCTCGTTGTTGATTTTGACATTTTGAAATTGATTTATGAAAAATGATGTATTTGCTGTAGAAACGAGTACCCCTTCCACTTCTTTCTTATCATTATAGATTGGAGACGCAAAAACGATGCCCAGCGTACCCAGTGTCTTGGAGATCATGCCTTCACTGATGACCGTGCGTCCCTGAATAGCTTCCTGAAAATATGTACGATCCGCTCTTTCCCCACCCAAAGATTCCGGGTCACTGGCTGCTACCACTTTACCGCTGCGATCCAGCAGCGTTAGAATGCTGGTTCCCTCCATACCGGTCAAACTGTCTGCCAATATGCCATTCGCTTTGTCCACCAGCTCCTGGTTGTCTGAGGTAAATGTGTCATCATTCTGAGCCTCAGCCGCATTGCTAATTTCAAGTAAATCTCTAAATGTACGATGAGTCGTAATGAGAAACGTTGACTGCTGCTCCAGACTAAGTGAGGTAAACAATCCTTCGCTGATCCGATCTGAAGTCGATCGAATTTCGTCTTTGCTTTTAACCATCGTAATGCCTTCGGCCACCTTATAACACAGTACAGCCGTTACAGTCAGCACAACACAGACGAGAAGACTGATCATTAACGGTAATTTGATTCGAAAAGACATATTGGTTATACGCTGCCTTGCCTTTGCAAAAAACATAAATACTTCCACCATCCATCCTCATTTGTGTAGAATCCATATAATATGCGCTATTTTAATATCGGTTGTTATTAAATAATCGTCCAGTTATAAAGCGCTTGCATAAAAAAATATCAGCCTAAGGTTTATATGCAGGACAAAAGTCGTTTGAATGGATTAGCAAAAGTGGACTTCAGGGTAATACAAAATATAACATTATCATCGTATAATGGATGAACTACATATTGTGAAGAGAGAGGAACGATATTTTTATATGAAAATGCCCACTTTATTAAATGTCATCCGTGCCCTTCTGGGACTGCAGTCCATCTTCATTGGCATTTCCATGGCATTCCTGGTTGCAGATGTATTCCGCAGCAGTGCGGATTACTCCGCATTTCCGCTATTCGATCAGGTCGCCTACTTTGCCAACATTGCGCTTCGAATCATTTTGATTCTGGCTCCCCCGCTCCTGACGATCATGTATATCTCAGGACAGAGCTATAAGCTGACGATTACATTCATGAGTCTAACCCTGTTCTTCACTGTTTTGTTTATTCCAAGCCTTCTCGTCCTGCTGCACGTTTTCATGCTGCTCACCCTGCTGCTTCATCAGCCCAGCAAAATGTATCTGAAGCAGGAAGGTTCTTCGCGAGAGTACAACCAAAAGGATCTGCGATTATAGCTCACATCGATTGTGGATGGCAGCTGAACGAAGCTTAACTTTTCAGGATATAGACAGCGAAAAAACCTGCCGGCAAAACGGCAGGTTTTTTGGGGTGGAATATGCATTAAATATGAAGATACTTACAGACATGGACAGTGATGCGTATTGTTTCATGCATCCCATTATCGTTAGGCTGTTAGGAAAGCTCCGCAATTCGCTGGCTAATGCGCGGGAACAAGCCAAAGGCATTCTCATAAAAGACTTTCTCATGATGCTGCTCCGGCACCAGTCTGCGCACAAATTCAGCATACAAGTCGATCGGGGCCAGCGGCCAATCGGTACCGAACAGCATCTTCTCGTAATGATCCGAGTAGACCAAGGCTCGGCGGAAATGATCCATGAATAACGGTTCGTTCATAAAGCGTTCGAAGTGAGGCCGATCTCCGACCACCAGTCCTGACAAATCCGCATACACGTTAGGATTTTTTGCCACTACCTCGGCCGCATCCATCACCCAAGGATCGCCCAGGTGGCAGATCATAAAGTTAACGCCCCGCTGCTGCAGGGCAAGCTCGTCCACCGTTAACGGATGCGCGTATTTAAGCAGTCCGTTCATCGAGTAGGTGTCTCCGGTATGGATGACCACAGGCAGATTGTATTTTGCCGCCAGTTCATAGACCGGGGTATAGATTTTGTCATACACATAGTGATGGTAATATCCGGCATACAGCTTGATTCCCGCAATCTCGGGCAGCTGCAGTCTGGCTTCGATCCGGTCCAGCTCATCCTGAGCATGCTTGCCGTCCAGCCGGTTCGGGTTAATCCCGACACATTCCATCAGAAACGATGGAACCTGTTCTTCCAGGTCCAGCCTCATCGGGTTAGGGGAACTGGAATCCGGGAAAGCCCCCTTTGTCTGCTCGCTGACCCCCATGCCGATGCCAAGGATAACATCATTTCGGTCAAATTCCGCTTTGAGGCCAGCCGTGCTGTAGTCTACTTTGGACAAATCAATTGCGGTACGGTGAAAGCTGTCGATATCCGACAGATGAATATGAATATCAATGATGGGCATCGGAGTCCTCCTCTTCGCTTGTCGTTGTTACAAAGTTGAGCTTCAACAGATCATGTACATCCGCCGGTTGAAGCGGGATCGGCCCCAGCACAAGATATGTCGGCTCCGTCCAGACGGTTTCTCCGTCTTTCAACGTAAGCTCATGCGTTACGTTATGTCCGGTCACCAGATTGTTGGCAAAAGCCCAGGCACTCTGATTAGGGTAACGATTAATCGCATGCAGCATGTTATGCCGTGAAGTAGAGCCTGTTCGAAAAATATTCCGTAATGGCAGGCCGATATCCACCTTCCCCAGCGGGAAACGGTCCTCGTTCGGCTGCTCGATCCAGCCTTCTGTATACGCATCCGCAGGTTTGAAGAAACGCGCTTCTGTAATCGTGTAATTCGCGCGTGTCAGACCGCTCTTGTTGGTTACAGAAACTAACGTACACAGCACCGGAACACCCGGCAGCATCAGATAATGCTGCTGAACCGTCATTCCCCGATTCGCTTCATGTTTGTCGATGCAGATACTCGTTTTCATGCCTTTCCAAACATTGCCGAATTGATCCTCTTGTTCCGACCACGATATACTCGTTTGCTCCAATTGACGACTGAACCCATTCATGCCCGGAATATCGACAGTCATTCCGCCATACCACGGATTCCACCATGAACGAGGAGCAGGTTCAGGATAGGAGCTGTCCAGCCATTCCTCTCCCTGAACTTTCAGTGAGTGTATTACACCAGCGAAAGCCGGATCAGCCGTAATGGATAATACACCATTGTTTACGGTATACAATGTCCCTGATTCCGCTGCTCCCTCTTCAATCTTCTGCTGGACTTCCGACCTTGTCTGTGGAAACCAGAGGGCTGTTCGCTCCTGAATTCGGTCTTCTCCACGATATACACCGCGTACTTTCCAGCCGCCGATGTGCTCAGGCTGGTCAGGACGGGCTGCGGACTCTGAATGCTGCAGATCACGGAGATTCCCTGCCGTTCCAATGTCCTTGGGCGCAAACTCCAGCTTGGCTGCGTCCAGATGTTCTGCCGCATCGAACGCTATCGTACCCGCCTTCATTTCCGGTTCGCCACCCTGCTGCACATACAGTTCCAATGTACCTGCAAGTGGAACAAGCTTACGTTCGTTCAGCTCTGCCTGAAGTACATCCGGGGTAAATGGATTCCCGCCATTCAACGTCACATCCAGATGACTATCCAGCATCGGGATGGTCTGATTCGGTTGTTTACGGGCAAATGCACGGAAATCCGACCATTTCCCAAACGTATTCAGCGCAAACACCGTTTCCTTGGTATGTACCGAAGCTCCAGCCTTCAAGCGTCCAAGCTCATGCTGCAGTCCCAGTGTATATTCAGGTTTAATCAGTTTCAGCGAAGGGTCCCAATAGATGCCGCATGTCCCGTACTCTTCCTTGCAGAACAGCCAGTTCTCTGTAATCTGCCCACTATCCCAGTGGTTTGGATCTCCAGCGTAGTCATCACCCATATCCACAAAACGGCCTTGGTATGGTAATATGAGCCCGTTTCCATAGAAGCCGAAGTTATCCATCAGGAAGAGTTCTTCTTCCCATGCCGTATCACGTGTATTTACAACCTCATGAGAGAACGTGGCCATTCCGCTCGCGGACAGCTTGGCAATCGTTTTCAACAGCAGTCCCGGGAAATTTTCCAATTCATAGACCGCCTCAAGAACCTGATAACTGCCCTCTGCAGCAATGTTCACTTCTTTGGCTTCTTTTCTGGACAGCTCTTCCGAATACGGCTTACCCAGCTTCGGATAGTTCCACCAGAACGAATGACGCGACCCGGGGTATTCAATCCACATGACGTTATCATGTTTGTTCATATGAAGAGAAAATGCACCGTTCACGACAACCCACTGGCCGTTTGCCTCCCCGCCGTACCTGCCTTCGATGCCCTTCATCAGCACAGACAGTTTTCTTGTAAAAGAAATCTCCGATCCCCCTGCCGGAGCAGCGGTAATCTCAATGTCCTGTGCATAGATGCCATACGTATGCAGCGTAAATGGAACGGGCACAGAGCATTTCCCCTTTGCGGGCACCGTAAAGCGCAGCCTGCGCTCCGTCCAATCCAGGAATTCATCTGCAGGCAGCTCCAGATTGAATTCCGTTTCAGCATCCACATTGTTTTCCACATTCAGCAGCAGTTCTGCCGGGACACCCGGATACAGCTCCTTCACAGGCAGCACAGATGTGATTTTGGCAGGAAATTTGGGGTGGATACCGAGCCGGAAATGAGCCTTCTTCCCGTTAATAAGCCAGGTACTGCTGATGACCGGATGGGTTTTGTTTTTGTCCTGTTCTTCTGTCACCGGATCAAGGTGAAATACTCCATCTACCGTGATCATTTCACCCGGCTGCACCGTCTGCACGGTATGCAGAGCAAAACGGATGTTTTTGTCATCCTGTCCGCTGATCTCGATGGCAAGAGCGGCAGCTGATTTATTTTGGATATGATAACGCACGGGATAACTTGAACCAAACACCAGATTATGCTCGTCAACTTCGGTGTGAATTTCGTAATCCGGTGTTTCGATCGCGGCCAGTCCGCGGCCTGTTTTTTCAAAAGATACCCGAAGGGAAGTGTCTCCTTTACTCCAAGAGTAGTCAAAGTAATCAAACCCCTGATGCTCACGTCCATCCGGTTCAATAACAAGTTCACGCGTACTGTCCGCGTACCAATCCAGTGTTTCGAAGTACGGCGCAAGTGCCTCCGTCTGCAGCACCGTCGGGATAAAGTTCATCAGGTGTACGCTCTCGTCTTTTTTCTCCCAGAAAAATCCGCACTTCTTGTACATCGGCACCGCCTTGGTATTACCCGGCCAAGTGAACAGATCCAGACGCGGCCACCCGGCCTGCACCGTTTTCTCCACTGCCTTCAAAATCAGATTACGGCCAATTTTGTAACCATGGTAGTCCGGGCGCACGTTAAGCAGGGGTACATATAGTGCATTCTCGTCGAATCGATAATGGGCAAAGCTGCAAAAACCGACGACCTCTTCGTTATGAATCGCCAGAAACACGTGAAGATTAGAGGAGTTCTCCATCTCTTGGCGAGTGGCCTCCTCTGTTCTCTGCCTTGTGCCGCCTCCCCAGCTCTCATTGCTTCGATTCCACATCTCTGCCACACTGGCAGCGTAAGAATGGTCGTATTCAACAATCTGAATCTGATCGATGATGGGTTGTACGCTCATGTTCTGCTCTCCTTCTCTATATGTATAGGATGGTCTTCATAAACAACTAACTGGCCTTCTTCTGATCGCCGCAGAACTAATCCAGGCCCTGTGCGGCAAATCTAGCGATAGTCTTATCATACTATAATTGGAAACATTTTCAGAGCGTCTTTGTCTCCTAGATTCATATTGGGTCCAGAACGATTATAAGTAATAAGAAACCTTAGACCATGGTGGTCCGTATGTACCTTTGGACTCCTGCAGGGCTTATGTACAGGCTAACATATCCCGTGTTGACCGGATAAAATCGGTGAATCTGTGAGTTTTGACAACCGTCGTTCGTACTTGTTACTCTGAAGAGAAAGAGATGCCTACTTATATCAAAAATAGATAGATTTGTGGAGGGAAAGCATGACGGAGTGGATTACGCAATTTATACTTTTCTTTAAGGATTTGTCGTACGCAGGTCTTGTTATCGCGTTGTCGTTTGAATTTGTCCCTGCTGAACTGGTGCTGCCCATGGCGGGATATTGGGTATACCTCGGAGATATGAAGCTGTGGCTGGCGATCCTGGCAGGAACCGTTGGCGGCACATTCGGTCCCTTGACGTTGTATGCTCTCGGACGTTACGGCGGCAGACCGATGGTGGAGAAGTACGGCAAATACTTCCTCATTCGCCCTCACCATGTGGAAGCTTCAGATCGATTTTTTGAGAAATACGGCAGCGGGGTCGCGTTCTACGGACGCTTTGTGCCCGGCATTCGCACCGTCATCTCCATCCCCTGCGGCATGGCCAAGATGAACGTATTCAAGTTTAGTATCTTTACCTTTCTTGCCATGCTTCCGATCACATCCATTTACGTCTATCTCGGCTACAAACTGGGCGCACAATGGGAAGAAGTTGGCGACGTCGTTAAACCGTATGTCATCCCGGCAGGCATGATCTTCCTGATCGGATTCGGCTTGTATATGCTACTGAAACGTTGGAAAAAAAGACCGGCTTAGGCAAGATGAAGGCTTGTTGAAGTAAGGAAGGTAGATTTAAAGCCCCGCGATCATCACGATCGACCGGGGCTTTTGGTTTTAAAATTGCGTTCTTGCTGTTATTACTCATCTGAATAGAAGTAAAGCCCCACTGATTTCCTAGAAATGAGTGAGGCTTTATAAATTATAGATTATAGAGGTACTTAATCACGAAGTACTTTATCGGGATAACATTACTTTTTCAGAAAGTAAATGTCTCGATTGCTCCCGCCTGAAAAGGAGGTTGAGCCGCTTCACGTACTCGAACTGAATCCCCCGTTTCGAACGGAACGGTTTGGTCGACGAGCAATGGAGTCCATTCTCCATCATTCTTCGAGTATTCAAGTGTCGGTAAAGAGGTGGATATTGAATTGTTCAAATTCATCACATGAACTTCGGATGTGAATTTAAACTCTTTTGCTGGAGCAGCATCCAGATATTGACCACCTTTCTCACGAACAAGAACGGTGAGATCCCCTGGAAATTGTTGTGGGTTCTCTTCGCTGTACGTGGTCCACGTCCTGCCATCATCCACTGAATATTCCATTGCAGAGGACATTTCTGAGGCAAAGAACATATTGCCGGCATCATTGTGACTAACAAACATTTTCACATTATCTACAAAATCAACAGTTTTCACATTACCCGCAGGAACTTGATTGTCCGGATCAGCTTTCACACGTACTCGTACGTATATATCCCCTGGGAAAACAGGTGGATTGGCTTCATCATACGTGATCCAGGACTTTCTTCCATCAAGTGAAAATTCCATACTTGCATTGGCTCCGACCAAAATATTTTGTTTTTCATCCGCTTTGACCTCTGGTTCCTCAGGAGCAGAAGGCAGCGTATCTTTGATCGCGATAGAGATCGGTGCTGTATGAATTCCATCTTGCAGCACAGCTTGAATCAGCAAATGAGTTGCTCCTTCAGGAATGGACGTCCCTTGGGGCAGCGTATAGCTGTTTCCGTCTGACTTATCCAATGTCTTGATTGCAGCCAGGCTTCCCCCCGTATTTCCCCACATCAGCTGATAGGAAACGACTGCAGTGTCATCTGTGCCTGGTGTCCAATTAATTTCCCCTCCAATCGTTCCTGCAGCTCTATCCGTATCAACAAAAGAAAGAGATAGGGGCATAGAGGACGATTTGGTGTAGGCCAACTCGTAAGCATGACGAATCTGTTCAATGCTTATAAATTTGTTTTCCGGTAAAAGACTGCGCTCACTTAGGATCATTTTAGCAACTTCGGTTCGAGCTGCTTGGTTCATACTGCTGTATTGCGCTGCATCAATATGGAGTGTATCCGCATACCTTATCAGATAAGATTCTGTGATGGAGTTCGTTCCGGCATAATTGAAGTTATGGATCACACCAGCTTCGGTATTGGACGGTGCAGGGTACTGCTGGTTAGTCGTCTCAATAATCTGTTTAACATCACTGAATGTGCTGTACTGGCCAGCTTTTTCTGCCAAAGCCTTCTGATAATGCTGTCCGTTAAATTCAATCAAACCCAGTTCCCTTTTCAATTCAGAGGGGTAGGCTCCAAGGATATGCATGACATCTTCAGCCTTGGTTGGGTCGATTCGATTGCCCGTTTCGATGGATAATTGCTTCGTGATCAACGAGACAACATTTGGCCCCGAGTAACTGCCATGTCCCCCGAACGAACGGGAACCACTTCCATCTGAATCTTTAATAGTCAACGCATTTTTAACATAAGTCCAATCGAAAGAATAAGACGTCCCGTCTCCCAATGTTACCGGGTCAAAATTCACATTAAGAATAGGCATTTCCGGAATGGTTAGATCCCAATGGATCGATTTGATCTCAATAAATCCATATCCATAGTTTCGCAGGCGACCATCCTTAAAGATCGCAGCCGGGTTAGTCGTGGTTGTTGCTGGAGGTGTGAGTACACCCGTAAACTGAATCCTAATCTGGCTCAGGTTCGATTTATCGTATGGAAGGACATCGCTGTCATTGGCACGATAATTCATAATCGAATGAATAAACATCGGCTGCGTTTCCTGACCCGTCTCTCCATTTTTGAAAATGGTATAGATATGATAGGTTTTGGATGGCTCAAGTCCTTCTACTTTGTACGTCACAGGTTGATTCGCTGTCACCGAAAACATGCCATGGGTTGAAGGCAAGTTATCAGGAAGTGATCCATTCTTCACTTGTTCCGCTGTAGGACGTACACGATCATCGGCACGAACAGCCATGTAATAAACTGTACCTGATTTATTTGTGGTCATCAGACCAACAGCTGCATTTTCTGTACGGTCCTGATAACTCTTGTACGTATACGGATACCATGATGTCGGATCTGGATTCGCAGGAGTTGATGGTGTACCCGGATTGGAAGGCGTCCCTCCTCCTGAATTCCCTGTACTTCCTCCACTGCCTCCACTAGCGGAAGAATCACTTCCTCCAGAGCTTGGTTGTACGAATGTCGGATTGCTTACACCGTTAATCGTAGCGATTTGCATTTTGACCTTATCGTAGTTTGCAATGACTTTTTCGGGTGATACTCCCTCTGGCAGAACCAAGCGTTGAATGGAAGCATTCGTTGGAATCGATACTTGGCTGGCACGATCCTTAATTGTTACAGTTCCTATCGTTCCTGTACCTTGCAGCGCGATGGTTCCTGTACCTTTAATGGTGAGTGATTCTATACGCCCTGTTCCAGAGATGCTTGTTTCCTTACTACCTGCGATAATCTCCAAGTTACGGATGTGCGCATATAATGAAGCGTTGTGAACTCCTTCTCCTACCGTTACAGTATCATATGTGATGGATTCATCTCCCCACAACCCCGCAAGCTTGGAGTCAATATGAACCTCTTTAATGACCGTTTTGTTTAAGGATTCAACCCGAACATCTTCCTTGCTGATATTCATTTGCTGAAGTGACGATTGGTCGAATACAACCGTGTTGTCATCTCCACCCTTTACATAAGTTGTCCCTTTAACGGTAACTTTCTCCGCGTAAAAATCATTCTCAAGTTCTTTTGAAATTTCCAGATCACCGCTAATATTGAGGTTCCTGATCGTTATGTAGTCTGCTGCAGCTCTTACGTTACCCGCTATAACCGCTTGTCCACCATCGAGTACGACGTTCCCTGAGAACTCTTTTTTCCCTGCCTCTGCTGCCAGACCTGGCGCAACCAGTTTGAGCTCTAACACTTTGGTGATCTGCTCATCTACCGTTTCCATTCGGACTCCGGCATTCGCAAGTGCAGCTGCATTTTTAGCCTCAAATAACGGTTTTAATGCTTCGGCTACCCCATATTGCTTATTTCCAATCGTAACTGTACCGTTTTCTACTTTCTGGATGGTTTGCAGCTGACTGCTTGCCACCGTAGAATCTATTCGTACTAGAATAGCAGCTAGTTCTTGCCGGAGCACAGGCTGCTGAGGATGAAAGCTGCCGTTATTGCCTGTCATCAGACCGGACGAGACAACAGATGTTACCGATTTTTTAGCCCACGTTGATATCTGCTCATTGTCTTTAATCTTCGACAGCTCTTCAACCTGATCTTGCGCTGGATCTGTTTGAGTTGCTCTAACCAATATGGAAGCCAGTTCCTCCCGTGTAACGACAGCTTGTGGACGAAACATTCCACTTGGATCTCCATTCATCCATCCCGCTTTTTGCACGGCTTCAATCGCACTTGCACTCCATGAACCGGGAGACACATCCGAAAACTTAGAAGCTGCATGTTCACCCAGTTCAAGCCCCATAAGTTTGGCAATTGAAACGGCTGCCTCTTGACGAGTAACCTGCTGTAACGGATGAAAGAACCCTTTAGGGTCTCCACTCATGATCTTTTTCTCTTGAGCTTCAAGTATAACCGCCTTAGCCCAAGGCGAAGCCTGTTCAACATCTTTGAACGGAAGAGAGGATGCTGCCGATACGTTGGACTGCATGGCTGTGCTTAGCGTAATAACTATCGACGCTATAGCTGCTGCGCCCATTTTTTTTGAAATATCCATAAAGCCTCCTATTAACACTTAAGTCTTTTCTCCTGATTTTTGTATATTTTTGAATCAAAAGACCCATTCATCATAATATGTAATTCGACTTATAACAATATGTGATTTCCAAAAAAATCATTTAATTATGGGAATTTATCGCACTGGAAAAGGGCCAGCGCCTTTCTCCTTATCTGTTGGTAACGTTGTGTCTACTACTTTCTCAGCTGAAATCTCTTCTAAAGTAGGTTGGGGGCAGAGACTGCTGCAAAACTGGGAACAACCTATCAGGGAACTCACACCTACAAAAAGTCATCTGGCCTCATTAAAATCCCTGCAAACAGAACATATACGATTTATTGTGCCCCAACATATAGCTACTGATATTTTAAATACGAGACAAGGTCTATTTCCAAATTCTCATATTGGCACTTACGAGTATAAAGAACCAACATCTTTATACTTTTACTGGAAAGATACCACTAGTTGGTAACTAGACACGATTTTATATTATTGGTAGTATAATAGCGCATACATTAGCATGATTATATTACCAAAGGAGAAATTAACTTTGAAAAGTAAAATGAATTCCTTGTTGGCACTTATCATTTCTCTCGTCTTACTTATTCTTGGATTTCTATTCATCGTCCGAAGTACGGATTGGGGTATGGACAAAGCAATGTTGGTATTGGCAAAATATCAGAATGTAAAATCAGACACGACTGATATTTTTGGGGATTTTATCAAATCAGAGATTTGGTCTTACAAAATTGAAGGAATTCTATTCATTTTACTTGGAATGTTAGTGTTGAATTTAGCAAATACATCACGAAGCAAATAACACTTTGTTAGTTGGAGGTTTAGATGAGCCATATTCGAGGAATTGTTTTGGAGGGTTATTCACATGCAGGAAAGACATCTGTTCTAAAAGCATTGAAGCAGCTTCATGCAGTCGATGAATCATCAGAGCGAAGTATTATTGTGCTCAGTGAACATTATTCCCAAATATTAAACAATGTCCATGGAGAATATAAAAGCTTGAATCGTGATGAACATCTTAATTTGTTGAAAGAACGGATCAGCATGTTAAAAAAGCTAAATGATTGGGCAGCATATTTAGGTCCAGAGGCATCTAATGCGTCTAGAGGAATATTCTTTGTGTTGGAAAGGTTTCATTTGAATCATAGAGCGGCTTTCTCCACCGACCCCGTACACGAGATCGAAAACATCGAAAATGAATTACTTCAGCTTGGGGCGCAATGCGTATTACTGACCGTTTCATCAGAGAACATCGAACAACGAATGCAGAGCCGAACGCCTCACGAATGGAAAAACAAGACACAAGATGAAATTCGAAGATCGGCCAAAGATTTTTTACATACTCAATCAGAACTTCGTAAACAGTCAGCTTTGTCTCTCCTGCCAACAATCGAAATAAATACAGATCACAAAGATTGGACGGCATATGCAAAAGAAGTATTGAAACGACTAAGCTAGTTTAGAATTAGTTTGAAGAATTAAAAACTCCTTCCCCAAAAAGATAGGGAAAGAGTTCCAATTGAGAATTCAATGATTCAGGAACTAAATCAGTTCACGCCTTCTTTTCAAATAAACGTACAGCACCACACCAGACGCTGCACAAATGACCGCACATAAACCAATGAATCCATACCCTGCCTGTAGTCCGCGCAGCAAACCGAGCTGCGTGGTGGCACCGTACATATTCTTCACACCTTCAATGACCCAGCCTATTATATAGTTGCCGATGACACTGCCCACCCCCATGAGCGTTACCGTAAACGTAATTGCCGTATCACTGCCGTTCGGATATCTGCGCGCGATAAAGGCCATCACCGTGGGATAGATCATCGCAATGCCTGCGCCCGATATCGCAAAGAAAATCGCCAGACTCTCTCCCCCTGCAAGTGCCACAAACGTACATACCGCCGAGAAAGCCGAGAACAAAATCAACGAAAGTACAAATCCGATGCGATCCGTCAACGGGCCAAGCAGCAGACGTCCAAGCGAGAATGTGAGGAAGAATGCCGACAATAATCCCGAAGCTTTAACCGTGTCCCATGTGTATGCTTTCTCCAGGAAGTTAACAAGCCAGCCTCCGACCGCCAGTTCCGATACCACGCCAAAAGAAAGAATAAGCACCATCAGCCACAGGGCCGGATCACGTGTTAACGTCTTAAGCGAGGTGCGATCTTCATGGGCAAGATCATCCCCGGGAAATTTACTGCGCAGTGCCGCAATGATCGGCAGCAGGCAGAGTGACAACATGACCAGATACATGCCGCGCCAGTCCAGCAGATGCCCAAATACGGTAAGAGACATGACACCTGTCGCCAGCAATGGCGCCACCGTTGAACTGAGTCCGTAGAAGAAATGGGACAGGTTCATCATCGTGCCTGTATTTTTCACAAAAATCCGCGCCCCGAGAATTGCCAGCGCAATCTCCAGCATCCCGTTACCGATGTACATGAAGAAGTACGATGACGCAAAGAGCGGATACGTATGCGATACATAGATGAACACACCCGACAGAATCATCGAGGCAAATGAAATAATGCTGACCGCCTTAATGCCCCATTTGCGAACCAGTATAGCCGTGAACGAGCAGGCGATCAGATATCCCAGAGCGTTCAGGGACAACAACGTTCCGAGCTGTTTCTCATCCAGATTAAAGTCAAATTGAATGCGCGGAATGGCCGGGCCCTTAATATTTTCCGAGATGCCAAATACGATAAATCCAAGAAAGATCGTTGCCAGCTGCATGGCGTACAGCTTGTTAAACTTTCGTTTGCTGCCTTGTGTACTTGCTTGCTGATTCAAAATAAGTTCCTCCATTGTGTCCAGAAAAATGGTTACACGCTCTACCTCCGATTGCAGTGCCATCTTCCGCCCGCTGTTATCCCTGTATTTTTATGAATTTCTTTCTAAAGGTGAAAATACAGTGATAAAGGCGTTCTCCAGATTGGCTCTGCCCTCTCCGCTCTCGTGTAAAAAATGTTGCTTAACTTCACTTCATAATAAGTCGTTTCTACCACTGCTTCTCAACTACCTGAATGCGGTAGGTTAGGCTTTCAAGTGTTACGGCTATCAGCCCGTTAACATACTCGCGCCGGGTGTCGCGGCGAATCATCAGCTCAGGCATATGCTCCTGTGGAATGTGGTGATCCCGGCAGCCTTGAATCAGGCCGTCCCGCATCGCGGGGTCCATCGTATCACCCGTCACCACAATGGCCGCCGGATTGATTATTGCAATAATGGAGACCAGTGTCTGTACGACGAGCTCCTGCAATCCGTCTGTCGTTTGCAGCATGCGCAGCTGCTCATCCCGTGACACGCCAAACGGCAAAAAGGATACTTCGCCCCCAAATTGCGTATTCCCGGTGAGCGGGCGACCATCGATAATAAAACCTGCCCCCGGAAAATGATTTTCAGGGAATGTCACCACCGCAAAGTTCTTCTCTTCCTCAAATTGCTGTTCGTTGTACAATCCGTACACGGTTAGATTCATATCGTTACCAATGACCACTTCGATGTCTTCGTATTGCTCTTTGAGTCTTAAACCGAGCGGCTGATTAGCTAACTCTGGTACGTCACAGATACCGATCACACCATTGTGCGCAACCCCTGGTATACCGATTCCAATGGCCTGCACATTGTGATGCTGCTCGATCAGCCCAGCAATGAGTTCCTCCACCACCGTGACATTTATCTCTTCTAAAATAAGCGTCTGTTCGTCTGCCATTTCTCCGTTCAGGTTGGCATATGTATGTGTGATCGAATGAATGCCGCCTTCCGTACGAATAATCAGACACAGCACACTCGCGTAGTCCGCATTAAACTGATACCGACTCGCAGGTCTCCCCCCGCTCGACTCATCCGGGCCGAGATCAATGATCTCGCCCGTCTGGAGCAGTTCGTTCAGAATCGTGCCGCATGTTGCCACGCTGAGTTTGGTCAGGTTTGCGATGGAAGCCTTCGTTCCTATACCCATCGACCGAAGTGTATTTTTCACAATTTCAACGTTAATCCGTTTGACCTGTTGGGTGTTGTGGGAAGTGGGTAACATCGTTTGTTGTGTGCCTCCTTTCGTTTGTATGTATATGGATGATCGCGTATTCGAGAAAGTATTGGAGGGAAGTTTTTAAAAGTATTTTAATAATTGAAGTTTAGGGGGATTGGTGTGGAAAGTCAATGCTTATTTGGAAGTGGTTTGAGGACAAGTAAAAAGAGAAAAAGGACAGGGCAAGATCATCTTGGGAATGATCCTGTGCTGTCCTTTGATTCAAACGCTTATGTAGACTGGCTCATGTGATGGGCCAAGATGCTCTTCTCCAGCCTGACTTCAAATAACTTTCGGTTCAAATCCTGTTCCATCGCATGAAGGTGATACGCCGCCTGTTTCACCGTATCCATATGCAGCACCCCTGCCCGCTTTGCGATAATGTCCATGGCATCCAGAATGAGTTTGTGACACGTAACCAGTTGATCGACGTAATCGTCTTCTTGGTTTACGAGTTGTGCGTACTGCGAAGCCAGATCTTCGCTTAGATTGCTCGTCTTTCCTTTGTATAAAGAGAGTATACATAGTGTGAAAATAATATGGTGCGAGAAGACGTACTACTATCTGAGTTCCCTATTTTGCATAAACGAACTATAATATTTATAGTACTGTTTCAATCTCGTATTTTTCAATTTGAAAATATACATTGTACTATACAAAAAAAGTTTATGTATAACTTATAATTATGAGGTGACTGTTTGATGAGGTACATACTTTATCCACCGTTTCTAGTAGTTCCTGAAGAAACTGATTTCTCGGCTGCATGGGAATCTTTTTGTTTAAAGTTACTCAAGCTAGATTTAGGCACCAATGATATAGAGAAACGAAATCCACCAGAAAGTGGAGTAGACTTGTATTTTCCTGATAAGAAAATAGCATTTCAATGCAAAAGTATTTATGATAGAAACCACAGAATAAATAAAAAGAAAATTAAAAATTCTATAGATTCTGCGATTAAAATTAAGAATTCATTACCCTGGGATGAATATATTGTGTGTTGTAATGAGAATATAACAGGAGATTTCTCGAAACAACTGAAGGAGAGTTACTCCAACATAGATATAAAGGTACGGGGTAAAGACTATTGGACATTTTTATGTGAAAAGTTTTCTCGTCAGGTAGAAAGAAATTTTAGAACTCTATTACCTTTATCTAAAAGAACAATAATAAACCATTCAAACTTTGTGTTAAGTAATTCTTATTCTTCATTGAAAGATAAGTTTGATTCTGAGCTTATTAAGATCCTAATTTATAGCTATGAACATGACAAAGTTTACGCAATTGAAATCCCAAAAACTCTTAACTTAAACGAACTCAACAAACTTCTAATGGATCTTTTTAATCTAAGAAGAATATATTCTGAAAATCACGGTAATTTCGATATAGTTCAATCAATCATAGTTGACGATATAGAGTACAACACAAAACCTGAGAATGAAAATGTGACCTTGGATTCCTTGGGCATAACTGATAATTCTATAATAAGTTATAAACTAAAAATCGTTTTTCCAAATTTCGATTTAGAATTTGACAAATTAATGTTTAACGATGGAAATAAATGCGAGAACCAGTCGAAGGAATCAATAATAAAGACAATATTCAAAGATTTTGATAAGACAATAGGTATGTATAAAAATGGAAAATAATAATATTTTTTTTGAAATTTTAAGTGGTTCAACTGAATTCGCCCTGTTCAATCTCGCTGAAAATTCTACAGATCATCTTATAGCTTTTAATTACTACAAAGAATATGCAGAACGTTTTTGGAATACTCATACTCAAAATGTAAAATTTTATTTCCCTCTAGATTTTAGTTACAAACAAAATTTCACAATTAATGGAAGTGTCCAACTATATGATGAAAGAGCAATAATAAGAATAAATGAAGGAGTACTGCTCAAGCTATATAAAACATTCTATAGCATTCTCTCAATAGATAATCTAATTGATACATTAAGTGAAACTGATGACGGCAGTCTTCATATTAAAAATATATATACATTTAATGATACCTTTCCAGAGTATGAATACACTTTTCTTTTACCTATCAACAAAGAAAGAAAAATAATTGCTGAAATAATGGCTATGTTCGCAATAAAATTTGTAATTCTTCATGAAATAGCACACCATTTTGACGGTCATGTTTTATATATGAAAACGTATTTTAATGATGAAACACTTAACATAGTAAGAAAAGCCAATGAAGAAAGAATTTTAGACAAGCAAACATTAGAAATGGATGCTGACGCATTTGCGATTTCTCAATTAATCGACGAGATGATTGATTTCATTAATAATGATACGCTCTATTCGAATCATATAAAAAATCCTTCTAATTTCTGCTTTATTTTATTTATCTCAATTCATATTTTATTCTTAATTTTAAATGATGAGTATGAGCTTAAAAACTCCACATATTCACCTGAGCTAGTTAGAAGTTTGACTGTGTTAGATGCTGCAAAAGTTAACCTTTCTTATAAAGCTTCTGAGATAATCAGTAAAACAGAAATTTTAGATATAATTAAGACTTCAATCATTAAAGCAAATTCATTATACAATTCTGTTTATGGAAAAATTGATTTTTCGTCTTTGGTGAATTACGATGAAAGTCACTTAAAATCCCTACATGAAAACTGGAAAAAAATGAGAGTTGTTTTATCTCCTTATGCGATAGCTCAGCTAGCTTACTAAAACTCTTGTCTAGTCGTTCGAGTCTACCCAATACAAGAAGGTCGGTAAAGAAATTACAGGCCTTCTTCTTCATATCGAAATCCCTCATGTAATACTTCGTCAGGATAATAGAGACTCTTTCTCTCTTTAGAAATTCCTGAATCTGCTCTTTTTGGCCATGACACCTAGTCTATTGTCGGTTCAGAAACCTCATGCACTTTTGTATGAGCCGAACCATTAAATTATATATCCTTCTCTAATAGATCCCCCATTTGACACCCCCTTCAAAAAGGTCTATCCTAATAACGAATCTTCCATTCACTATTAAGGAGTCGTTCCCGATGGTGCAGGCCAAGAAAGACGAAGTCAGGAAAGAGATTGAATACGCGGCGCTGAAGGTGTTTTTTGAGAAGGGTTATGCGGATGCCAAGATGAACGATATTGCAAATGAGATCAACATATCGGTCGGCAACATCTATACCTATTTCAAGAACAAGAAGGAGCTGTTCTACGCCGTTGTTCCGCCGGATTTGGTGGATTATTTGAAAAAGGTACTGGTGGAGACGATTCATTTTGATAACCAGAACGCGTTTGAGGAAACGAACAGTGAGCAGCGATCCTTCCTTATGCAAGAACAAATAGATGTGCTGCGGAAGTATCGGAATCAGATCGTTATTATTTTTGAAAAGAACAAGGGCACCATCTACACCAACGCCAAGAACGAGCTGGTTGAGCTGATGATCGAAACGAAGAAAGCCTATCTCAAAAATCAATACAAACACTATGAGATCGGCACCGAGGAGAACCTGATTCTGCTGAACATTCTGGCACATAATGTCATCGACATGAATCTGGATTTATTGAAACGAGACATGAGCGAGGAGAGCCGCAAGCAAATCTTTGAAGCGTTGTACGTATACCGACTGTACGGCATGAAAAGCTTGAACGAATAAGGAATAGTGCTTGGTCGCTGCAAAGCAAAAATCCATTTTTACCATAGATCACTACGCATCGCACAGCGTGCAGATCAGTTGTACTTTCCTCTGATTTGTACGCAAAAAATAAGCATAGGCAAGCCGATCTATTTTTTAGCCCAAAAATGAATTATAAATTCACTTTTAGACCACAAGAATACTTTGCACAGAGAAACCAAATAGCACAGAACCATATCACTCAACTGATGCAGCATCTAACATCATGTAACACCACCCACACCCAAGGAGGAACACATCATGAACACCGCTTATGCTTTGAAAAACGTGCATCTGATCCACGGCGACGCAAGCCGCCATCTGCAGCCCAACATGACGATTCTCGTCAACGAACAGGGACGCATTGAAAACATCGCCCCAGATCAGGAGCTGAACATCCCCAGCCACTACACAACAATCGACCTTACCGGAAAATATGTGATGCCAGGGCTGATTAACGCACATGTGCATCTTTTTGCCGATGGCAAACCGCTCACCCTCTCCGTGAGTGAAGGATTGCTCGATTTTGCCTATCATCGGATTTTGAATACCCGATTCGGTCGAAATGTTTTGAAGAAACGCATGAAACGCAACGCGCTTACCGCACTCCATTCGGGTGTGACAACCATGCGCAGTGTGGGTGAATTCTTTTATACCGATGTGCAGCTGCGAGATGAGATGAACCGCGGGGAGTGGGTTGGTCCGAATCTACTTGTTTCGGGATTTTTTCTGAGTGTGACAGGTGGACATGGTGCTCCTTATTTGGCGCTGGAGGGTGACTCACCTTGGGAGATGCGCAAGAATACACGGATTAATGTGAAGAACAGTGTGGACTGGATCAAAATCTGTGTGACGGGCGGCGTAACGGATGCCAAGATGGTTGGCGAAGCTGGGCGTCTGCAGATGACGGTGGACGAGGTGGCGGCGGTTTGCGATGAAGCACATAAGATTGGAATGAAGGTTGCCGCTCATGTGGAGAGCACGGAAGGTGTGCGTGTTGCGCTGCGTGGGGGAGTGGACACGATTGAGCATGGGGCTGAGATGGATGACGAGATTATTCATTTGTATAAAAATAATCCCAAGGCTCTTCATGGTTACACCGCAGTGATCCCTACGCTGCAAGCCGCTTATCCATCCGCTTCGCTCGATCCAAGTGTGACCAAGTTAAGTCCGACGGTCAAAGAAAATGCCAGACTCGTCTACGACTCCATGCTCAAAGGGGTGAAACAGGCCATCGACAACGGCATCACTATTGGAATTGGAAACGATGCAGCCATGTCCTACGTAACCCACTATGATATGTGGAGAGAGATGGATCACTACATGAGACAGACCAATCTGACCAATAAAGAGGTCATCGACATGGTTACCCGAAGCAATGCTAAAATTCTCGGGATCGACGACGTGACAGGTACATTAGACATTGGTAAACAGGCCGATTTGATTGTACTGGATCAAAATCCGCTAGAGCAGATTGCAGCCTTATCCAACATGTCGATGGTTATGGTCAAAGGTAATCTGATTCAGAATCCATCCGTTAATCGCATCAAAGAGGTAGATGAGGTTCTTAACATCGTGTGGTGAGAGCGGGTTAGCCTGATAAGTCAGGAATAAAATCATCTCTTGTACATGAAGTCACCTAGTAATTTCGAATTAGGAATACCGAACTCCTAGGTGACTTCATGATAAATAAATGATTTCATCGTTATCAGAGATAGAAGGATTAATTAGATATTTTCTTTTTTTTTCAGAAACATATAAAGTACTACCACTCCTACTAATGCAATAATTAAACTTATTAGCGCTATATTGGTGTAGTCTTTGTTAGATTTATCAGAGTGAATGGCTGGATAACCACCTGCACCGTCTGTATTAGGATCAACTTCCTGTGCTTGAAATTCTTTCAATAAATCAATTGTCTTAGCAGAATCCCATAACTGATGATTATCCATACCTCCCATAAGCGAGTTTTTCTCTTTGGGTACATCTGGTATATTCACTTCTTTTCCGTCAACTTTCATCGCTAGATAACGAATATTTCCGTCTTTAATTAATACTGGATCAACAGTACTTACATCAGTGGACAGCGCTTTTGACATGACATGAAGAGATTCATCCAACCTTGATGCATCTCCTCCCGCAAGTACAACCCTGAACTTCCCCTCATATCGTTCTACACTAAGAAAAGATTTCCCCATCCCACCTGACTTGACGATAAAATCATATTGAGCCGTAGGCTTTGAAACATCAATTAAGCTATCGGATATATTTGGGAACTTGTTAACATCAAATAAATAGACTTCAAACCCCCTCCCTAAAGTAACACCTTTAACTTCTTCTTCATTCTTATAACCATAGCCCTCGGGATCTTCTAGAATCATCATTTTGAACTGATCTAAACCTTCTCCTTCTGCAAAGCTTTGCACATCTTGGGGTACGCTGCCAGCATACGTATTTGGAGCAATGAAATAGCTGCACATTAGACCAATACATATCATCATCATAAACCGGACATACTTCATAACCATCATTATGGACCTCCCAAACTTAATTTATTGATAATGCCAAAAGTCCTTTAATCCCCATCTCCATGTTCTATCTGCTCCCGTGCCTCCATTAAATTTCGAGAACTCCATAGAAGTTTTCACACCATCCCAAGGATCAAGATAATGCATATAATACGTATACGTTGGTGTGTTACTATATCCGTATATGGCGACTGCATGACCAGTTTGTGCCGTAGGACTATTCCACTTCCAACTTACATATACAGGACGCCCTCCATCAATTTGACTTTTGACTTGAGCAACATTTAGATTACCTGAGTAATAATTGGAGGACACTCCATACTTATGCATACCTCCTTGGGCTTGTACTGTAGTTGCTGCTTCATTTGCACAAGAACTGGTTAATTTTGCTTTTTTGACGAAATCACATTGGTATACATTCTTATTAGCCATGAATTTAAGAACACTTGAGCTTACCGCTGCCCAACACCATTCATCCTTCTCCTGTTTGGCTATTGGATATGATGGTAAATTCGTGGAAGCTGCATATGCCTGTGATATAAAAGATAGTGTAAATATTAGAGAAAATACGGAGAATAACAGCGCTTTGCGACTTCTCATCTGTAAATCTGCCTCCTCTTTAGACTGAATTTTTTAAATTTTCGGGTAAAACCATTTCCTTTTACTTCTTTCTTTCGTTCCGCCTTCTCAATAGTCAATTCATTCACATTGTATATAACATGGTATTTATTAGAAATGTTTCTTTATTTATTCATTTTTTTGCTGCAACAAAAAAACCGCAGCAAAACTACAGACCTTTACAACTTGAATTATTCGCCAATAAACGTTCTCTCTCCGCCGATCTCATCTCATGCAACCCAGCCAATATACTAAATGTATTATGTTATAATTATCCAAATAAAGAGGATATATAAAATATTATTTTAAAGAAAGGAAAATGATATGCCGTTAGCTGTACGAGGAGTACCCGAGCTCATTATTTTTCTAATAATAATGGCCGCCAACTATCTAATCATGTATCTTGTTGTTAGCTCTGTTCTTAATCATTCAGGTTTAAAATCAAAAATTGATCATTTACAAAATGAAGTTTTGGATTTAAAAAAAACTTTAAATGAGAACAAAAAAAACATTTCTGATGATACTAACGAAATGGATTAAAACACAAATACTAGAGCGGCTAAGTGATTACTTAATCATCCAAATGCCGTGTTGAGGTCAGCGTTAATTAGAAAGAAGAATTAAATCAGAATCAGAATCCGAGTAGAATCGGTAAAAATCAAGCTATTTCCTTGTGTCCTGTACAGTCCATGTCTTAATAAGGGATACTCACTTCGATCAAGTATGCTTTATCATTTGGGTCCAATAACTGAGGCATGGTCTGAGGAGGCGGGAGTTTATCGACCGGTTCTCCCTTCAGATATAATCCCAGCGCATCTTTTGCCATGATTAATGCTTCTTCCAGAGTATCGCCACAAGTAAAGCAGCCCGGCAGGTCGGGAAACGAAACGTTAATTCCGTCCTCAGCAAAGTTAAAAATGGCATAATATTTGTACGTTCGAATCATTTAGGTGTACTCCTTTTATCCGTATACTGGTATCATCGTCCACTTCTACAGCGCTTCTACAGCTTCAATCCGCTCATTCCAGTGTATGCTTTGCTGCATATGTAACTTTTTTGGAGGGTTATGCTGCTGCCAGTATTAAAGTATATCCCTGCCTGGTACCTTCGCTTTTTTGCTTTTCTGAAATAACAGAGCCGTTGGCTCCTCATAAACTGGAAACCAACGGCATGTAAAAACACTATAGCAAAATACGCTGAAAAAATACGCTGCACTATTCTATTCAGTTACTTATGGTATTTTCCGCCGCAGCCCAGCCTGCTTTATCCGCCTGCGCCTTGATATCTGTTCACACTCCGCATCCACAGATGGTAACCCAGCCAATATACTAACGGTCCAACAACAGGTACGATCCACATCGTCCATGATGATAGCAAAGGAGTCTCCTTAGTCAGCAAAAATGCTGCAGGATAGAAATTAATAAAAGCAAACGGGAGGATAAACGTTAACAGCACTTGAATGAATGTACCGAAAACAGGTAACGGGTATGAGATGAATTCTTTGAACTTGAAAAATAACGTGAACAGGAAATTGGTCCTTACCCATACAAAAGATACAGCTCCGATCGCCGACATAAAGCCGGCCTGAATCATGGCGCCTCCCAAAATGCAGAGAACAAGGTACAATATTTGAATCCCTGATAAGCTGATGTTCAGTTTGATCAAAGCCCAGGCCAGCACAGACCCTGAGATTACCACATGCGCCAGGTACCCCAGGTTAAAGCCTCTGCATACCAGATAAAGATACGGATTCACCGGTTTGACCAGAATGGCATCAAAGGTTCCATTTTTCACCTGACTTTCAAGCTCTCGCATCTGCACAAAGGAAAAGGAAGCTCCAATTGCGTATGTGAACAAACCGAGACTATACAGCAGCGCAATCTCAGGCCAGGTCCAGCCGGCGAGGGTATCGAACTTTTGCAAAAAAAGCCATATGATAATGTAATCTCCGGTGTAATTAATGATCTGAGCCAGAACGGAAAGCAGGAAATCCCCGCGGTACTCCATTCTTTCTTTCGTTAACAAAAAGACCAATTTCCCGAAAAGTTTCAATGTCATTTAGATCAGCCTCTCTACAGCTACATTATCCACCTTGGACCACCAAACGATGGATTGCCCGATTCCATAACCAGTACACCAGCAGCGTCAGCCCCACACTCCATGCCAACCCTGTAAGAAGAGAAATCCCTATCTCCTGAATCGAAATGGCTCCCAAATAGATTGCTGCAGGAAGGTAGCCCAAGTAGAGGAATGGAAGCATTTTAGTTACCGTCACCCACGATTCCGGGAAAAACCATAAGGGTAAAAAAGCGCCTGAGAAAATGGTGATGAGCCCGCCCATCATCCAGTTCAGAGCGAAGTGATTCATCAGCCAGAAAGCCAGCAGAGAAATCAGATATCCAAGCAGGAACGAAATGGTCAAAGCGAGTACCAGTGCCAGGATAAACAGCAGCAAATGAGTCGCCGAAGCTGGGGGAAGAAAACCAAAGAAAATCCAGGCGATCAGTAAAGAAGGAAGCGAAGTAAATAGGAACTGATATAACGAATTCCCCAGCCCATCGGCTAATAAATGCATAGGATAGGACATGGGTTTGATCAGCTCGGAAGCAATAGAGCCTGTTTTGAGACTGTTATCCACCTTGGCACTAATGCCGGTAAGCAGCAGAGCGGCCAGAAGCGTGTTGATAATGCTGTATGTAATCATCTGTTCCAGACCTACGCCTTCCACTTCCCCGTTACCCAGAACCGCTCTCCAGATTTCTGTGAGAATCAGAATGGCCACAAAGTTACCCAACAATCTCAGCCACACTTCCGAACGATAGGAGAGTTGATTCGAAAAGGTTTTCACTCCAAACATGATATAGGTTTTCAATTAACGTCTCTCCTCTCACGCGTCGTTCGCCCGATCATCCTCTTCCAGTTTCCGATAAAGATTACGAATGACGGAGTCAATATCCACCCCTTCAATGACTGCATCCTCAATGTCGTGTTTACTCGCGATCTGGTTCACGCAATCGAACACGGTTCTATCTTTTTTATCAAACAGATATGTCTTTCGCAGACCTTCGTCATGGGTAAGCTTCATCTCGGGAAGATCAATCAGACCGGGGTCTTCACGAAAATAGATAATGACCTGGCGCTGATCTCCAAGTGTTTTCCGAAGCTGCTCGACAGAACCGTCATAGACCATATTGCCTTTATTCACAACAATCATGCGATGGCAAATCTCTTCGATATCCTTCATATCATGCGTCGTCAGCACAATCGAGACCTTCTTCTCCTGATTAATCATTCTCAGGAACTCCCGGATCTGTTCCTTAGCCATGACATCCAGACCGATCGTCGGTTCGTCTAAAAACAAAATTTTGGGATCATGCAGCAGAGCCATTGCGATTTCTACCCGCATTCTCTGACCCAAACTTAATTGTCGTACAGGTTTGTTCATGAATGAGGATAAAGATAAAAGCTCGGTATAATAATTCAGATTGTTCTGAAAGTCGGTGTCAGAGAGCTTATATATGTATTTATGGAGATCAAACGAATCACGGACAGGCAGATCCCACCATAACTGACTGCGTTGTCCGAACACTACCCCGATATGTTGAGAATTACGCTGTCTCGCTTCATGCGGGACCATCCCCATAACCCTCAGTTCACCCGACGTAGGTACAAGAATTCCGGTCATCATCTTGATCATTGTAGACTTGCCTGCACCGTTGGGCCCCAGATACCCTACTGCCTCCCCTTCCTTAATTGAAAATGTGATATCGCGTACTGCGACTTCCTCCGTATATTGTCTGGTTACCAGACTCCTTAGAGAGCCCACCAATCCCGGAAATCGTTTGTACTGACGATAGATTTTGGTGATACCGCTTACATCAATAATGCTCATAAATCACACCTCATCCAAGTCATTTATGAAACACAGGCAGCGCGATTACAAATTTAACCAACGTTTTTAACATATTACCTTTTTGTCAATTGAAAATGTACCCTGCTAATTATACTATTTTTCATATTATAATTAGATATTGCGGCTTACATCCAAACACAATATACTGCATCAAACAGAATGCGATCAATCGTCTAACCCTTTCCCTTCCAGGATTGGCTGCATATATTTTTCGATGCGCGACACTTTGGTTTTGGACTGCTTTGGCTGTGAAAAATAATGCAGGTAAGCCCGCTGGCGTCCAGGTGTTAACGCTTCAAATGCCTCCTGAAAGGCAGGGCTCGCCTCGAATTGCTGCTGGAGTTCCTCGGGAACCGTGTAGTCCTCGGTCTTCTTTTTCTCCACTTGCAGACCTGCTTGCTCAACTTCGATCGCTTCCCGAATGTATGCTTTCAGCAGTTCTTCCTGCTCCACAATCTGCTGCAGACTGGTAAAACGAATCTGGCGCCCTGCCTGTACATTCTCCGTTTGCTGAATCAAAAGACCGTGGGAATCCTTGAGCAAAGCTCCCTTGATAAACAAAATGGCACAGTACGCCTTGAAGCCATGGATCAGCACTACATTTTTCCCGTTCAACGTGTAGCAGGGATGCATCCATTTGTACTCTTCGGTCAGGTCAAAGGCCTGAATAATCTCCCTCAGCTTCACGGATTCTTCTTTCCATGTTTTGATTTTATTGAAATACTCGTCTACTTTAGGGTTGTTTTTTTGCAAGGTCACAGCAATCTTCCTCTCATTCAGTAAGTTATATTTATAGACATGAACGTGAAGTACCTTCTTGGTTTAATTAAGTTATTCCCTTATCTTTCAGGTTTCATTGTACTGATTTTTAACAAGTTGTACAGAAGCACTCATCAAGCTTGGATGGACCTCATGCCAAAAGAACCCGTAAAACGATCTACGGGTCCTTCCTGTGGTTGAATTAACTGGTCATTTCCTCACCAAAACTGACTTCTCATGAGCGGATGCATATAAGTTATTTTTAATGCTGCAGATTCATCTTCAATCGGTCCAGTTGTAAAAAATGATGCTGATAGTGCATAGCAATTAATCGGAACCACTCCTGCGCATTTAACGCTCCAAGACGGGGATGAAGCACTTTGGAACCTCCAGCCTCTTCTATAACAAGAACAGCCGCTGTACTTCGCATCCGGTCCACAACCTGGTCAAGCCCCTCGACCAGCTGCTCCTTATTCTCCGGCGGCAGCGGTGTATACTGCGGGGAGGCCGGTACCTTAACACGAACAGGAGGGAATTGTCCCAACGCAAACACCTGACTGCCCAGCTCCGTTTTTTCGGCGTCTGATTGTAAGGTGTGCTCTCCATTTTCCAAACACTGCTCAATATTGCGCAAATGCATAAACAGTGCGGATTGAATCAAATGTACGTACATCTGTCCGATGGACCATTCCTCTTCCTTCTCTTTTCTCAGCAAATCATTCATATCCAGCAGGTTCAGCTCGGCCAAATATCTCTCTACTGCGGTTTCAAAAGACTGCAGCACTTCCGGGGTACTTCTCATCGTTCAACCAACTCCTCTTCGTTCTGGATAGTTCCCAGTATAGAAGAGCGCTGCTGACAAGAGTATGTCAGTAGTGTTTCAACATATTTGTGGCGATTTCCCGAATACGCGTACGCAGCGACTCCGGCTCCATCACCTCGATCTCTCCGCCCAATCCAAGCAAATGATGCAGAATTTCCTCGGGATAACGAACACGGAAGCCAAAAATCACACTATTGCTCTTTTCCTCCATATGATCGATATAAAAATGAAGCGTCTCCCTGATCTTGTCAGCAGCTTCGAATTGGGCCCGGATGAGCACGTGCTCGCTGCGATCATCCGGCGGCTGATACCGATTCAGATCAAAATCCGGGGGTAAAAGAAACTCTTCCTCCAGCACGGAAAGCTCTGTCATGCGGGACAATCGAAAATGGCGAATGTCCTGCCTCAGCTCACATCTTGCGATCAGCACCCAATTCTCACGTACAAACGCGAGCCCGTACGGAGAAACAACACGCTGATTAGAGCGTTTCCCATCCGCCCCCGGTATTTTTTTCAAATAGTTAAACCGGATTTTAAGCTGCTTCAAAATGGCGTTACGTATATCGTTAAGGTACATTTTAACCCTATCTGTCGTATCCGGTTCCATCGGATGAAGCATACGCATCGTTTCTTGAACACGCGAGGACGCTTTACGGACGGATTCTGGTAAAATGGCTTCGATTTTGCGCTGTGCAGACTGGGCCTGCATTCCGTAGGCTCGATCCATTCTCTGTTCGATGAATCTGGCTCCCATGAGCAGGGACACTGCTTCTTCCGCAGTGAAGCTGACAGGTGGCAGGAAGTAGCCTTCCATGAGCGAATAACCATGACCAGGTGCTCCCATGATAGGGACCCCCGCCTCACTTAATGCCTGAATATCCCGATATATTGTACGTACACTTGTTTCAAATAGAGATGCTAAATCCTCTGCTCTTATCACCTTCCTGCGCTGTAACTCAAGCGTGATTGCAAGCTGCCGCTCCGTTTTGTTCATGCTCCCAGCCCCCACCGTTTCATCATTCAGACCTAAACTATTCTATCACAGTACCTTGAAATCATTTATTCAAGATCAAGGAGGGATTATACTTGGTATAGCTGGAAAAGAAAACGATACATCCGTGTGCACCGTGCTCTCAAACTTACAGGTGCTCATGGATTGCGCTTGGAGGTCAGCAGATGAGAAAAAAACGTTGGATCGCGAGTCTCATCATTTCTGTTTTAATCAGCATCCTGCTTCTAATTGAACTTATGCAGCTGCATTCCGAAAAGGTCGGCATGCTCAATACAGTATACCGTTTCATTTCAGGTGCACCGCAGATTACCACACAAGGGCAGATCTTATCTTACCAAGGAAAAATACAGCGGGAAGATCGTATGGACATTCTGAACAGCCTGGAATCGTATTCGACAAGTGATGACGGAACGACGCTCTACAAAGCCATTGGCACCCCTGTTCCGCCTCCCTGGATCTATGTAATCCAGGAAAAGGATACCGTTTTTCGCTACAAGCATCCCAAGCTGCCGTGGAAAATGTAATTGCCAAAGAGCCTTTCAGACCACATCCGAAAGGCTCGCATCTACTCCGTGATCCGCTGATTCTAGTACTAGTACATGACTGTTGACTTTTTATATTCATAAGGCGTTTTGCCCATGACCTCTTTAAATGCTTTTCGGAAAGACTTCACATTAGGGAATCCGGTCTCATATGAAATCTCGGTGAGTGACTTATCCGTTGTATCCAGCAGTTCAATCGCCTTTTCCAAACACAGAATCTGCTTGTACTCGGTAAAAGTCTGACCTGTATACTCGTGAAACATTCTGGACAGATAAGCCCCGGAATAACCACATATATGAGCTGTTTCAGCCAAACTGATATTCTCGGTATAATGTGCTTTGATGAAATCCAGAATCGTTTGGATACGCTGCTGCTTCACCGTATTTACGGCAGACGAAACCTGGGATGCCCGGCCAAAATGTTCAACCAGTTCATACTTCAGTTCAAGCACTCTGCTCTGCGTCAAAATATAATCGTACATGCCTGTCGATAGATGCAGATGGTATATTTCCATCAGCAGAGCCCTCAGATGAGCCAGAACCGCCTCCTCCGGATGTTGTTCCGCCGTATTCAACTGGATCATCACCTGCTCGTTAGCAAAAAAAGACTCGGGAAATTGAAGAACAAGCACACGGTTCTCCGTCAGACTTTGCGTGGAATGCGGGATATTGCTGTTGATAAACATGACATCCTGATTGCGCAGCGTGGTGACCTTACCTTCATGCCACACTCTCAAGCTTCCGCTAATACAGTAGATCAGTTCCATATTGCTGTGAAAATGCATAGGAATAACCCGCTCGGTGTCGCTGGCTTCGAAGACAAAGAGATTAATTAATTTTTTGCGATCTATTTCAATATGCTCATATATTTTTTTCATTGTTGTCACTCCGTTAATCAAGCCAAGCACCATCAAGCGCTTGTTTTCGTACAGGATATGTTCGACTGTCTATCTCTACTATACCTGTAGTAAAATACGCAAACAAGCAGCCATGTATAAAGTGAGCAGAACAAAAAAAGAAGGCAAGTTCATCCACAAGTGCATGATTTCGCCTTCTCTACTCCATCTATACGTCTTCCGCTCTCTTCATTTCTTTAAAGCCGCAGCCCATTACCTCACTCACCATACTCAAGCTGCTGCAGCAGTAAATGCCTTTTATGATGACTTCAGATGCACAGTCATTATTGGATCATCCGGGCTTGTACGCTTCTGAGGGTCGTGAACGTCTACCCGGGCTGCAGCTTCCAGTCCTTCCGGTACAATAATCGGACTCATTACGGACAGACCCGCAGCCTTAATCGTCTGTATATCAAACTCAAGCAGCAGCTGTCCCTGTCTGACTTTCGCCCCGTTTTTAACATGTACGGTGAAGCCCTCTCCCTTAAGGGACACGGTTTCAATGCCCACGTGAATAAGAACCTGAATGCCGCTCTTATGTTCAAGGATAACCGCATGTTTGCTTTTGTCCATCACGTGAGCGACTTTCCCGTCAAACGGGGCGTACACACGGCCTTCGGCAGGCTCAATCGCTGCTCCCTCTCCCATATGACCGCCAGCAAATGCGGGGTCAGGCACTTCGCTTAATAACTTTACTTCACCAGGAATTGGAGCCAGGATTTCCAGTGCCTCCAGTGTCTTTTTGTTTTTTCCCCATGAGAACATGTGAAATCCTCTCCTAATCTATACTTTTCTGCAGTGCATACACTTGTAACTCCGCTTCCACGCCTTCGGATTCCAAGGCCAGGCTGAGCTCAGCAGTATCGTCCGTGAAATATCGCAACGAGAATACGTCCTCGCCTTCGTTCACAAAAAGCTCGATGCTGGAGCTTTCCACATAGATCTGCATCACTGAAGGGATGTGACACAGCACCGTGCTGCGATTCTCCTTCTCTCCGGTCAACCAGTTCGTTCTCCAGACCGTTACACGACGATGTTCATGTTCAAATTCAATACGAACGGCTTTGCGAATGACGATGCAAAAATCTTTGGACGGCTCCGTGAATCGAATGAGAATTTCGGATGAAAGCGAAGGAAGATTCCACTGCCCCCCGCCGTGAACTTTATGCTGGGATTCATCGCTTCTTAGCGCCTGCAGCTCTGGTATTGGCTGCTGCCGCAGGGTCCCTTCTCTCATCACCATTTCTCTTGGAAGGGTAAGGGTATGAACCCATCCTTCTTGTATGGTTGGCACGGCTCGCTCTGCCTCTTCGGTCATCGCACTCATCCACCCAAACATGATGATTCGGTCTTCTGTCCGGAATGCCTGGGGTGCATAGAAATCAAACCCGTGATCCAGTTCTTCAAATTCAGACAAACTGCCCGAGAATCTCCCTTCGTCTGAAATGTGACCAACGATATATCCGGATTGGTTCGGATTTCTGTATTTATCCCCTTCTTCACGCAGACCTTGGGGTGAAAATACAAACACATCCTGCTCCGGGAACTGCAAAACATCCGGACATTCCCACATATAACCGAAGGGACTTTCCTGCTCCAGAAAGGAACCTTGGAGTGACCAATGGATTAGATCTCCTGATTTGTATACCAGTGCATCTCCTGTGAGATTCTCTCGCTGGGCACCTACGATCATCCACCAATCCCCGGCCCGGTCCTGCCATACTTTCGGATCGCGAACATGTCTTGTATACCCTGCAGGATGCTCAAAGAGCGGGCCCAGCTTCTGAAACTGTTCTCCGTCCTCAGAGACTGCGGCGCACTGATAACTCGCTCTGCTTCCATCCTCACGGATCACGTTGCCCGTGTAGAACAAATACATCTTCCCGTTATGCACAACGCTCCCGCCGGAGTAGATTCCGTCCTTGTCATAAGGTTCCGAAGGAACCAAAGCCGCTTTTTTTCGATGCCAGTGGACAAGATCGTCAGACACAACATGACCCCAACTTTTATTTCTATGTTCTGTCCCGAACGGATTCCACTGATAGAACACATGATACTGCCCCTCAAAATAGCACAGACCGTTGGGATCATTCAGCAGACCGTACGGCGGAGTAATGTGATACTTTAGATGATAAGCTTCACTTTTACTCATGACGGTTGCTCCCCTCGAAGAGAAAAACGAAAGGTCAGCGGTGTATCCTGTGAGCTTGTCCCAATGTAAACATCAAACTCTCCGGGTTCACTCTCATACTTCATACGGCTTCCATAGAACCGGAGCATGTCTTCTTGAATGGAGAAATGCACCGTTTGGGTCTCTCCGCTCTTTAAAAATAGCTGCCGGAAGTCGGCTAATACTTTAACGGGTCTTGTCACACTGGCAAAACGGTCCCGAATGTACAGCTCGAGCGTTTCTTTTCCATCGTACTTACCGGTGTTGGTGACAGATACCTCAACATCCATGGATTCACTTACACTAATCTCCTTCCGGCTTATGGAAAGCAGTTGATAATCAAACGTCGTGTACGATTTACCATACCCGAACGGATACAACGCTTCATTAACTTCATCTATATATCTGGATGCAAATCGATACGACCCGTTCTCAGGCAGGTCAGGACGACCTGTATTCAGTTCATTGTAATAGATCGGGATCTGCCCCACACTTCGAGGAAAAGTCATGGTCAGCTTACCGGACGGATTGACGGTTCCATATAAAATGTTAGCCAGCGCTTCTCCACCCATGGTTCCAGGGTACCAGGCCTGAATAAGTGCACCCGCGTATTCCGCAGCTTCCGTAAGGATTAATGGACGCCCGCTGTACACAATCACAATCAGCTTTTTGCCAAGTTCGCTTAAGGCACGCATCAGCTTTAACTGGGATTCAGGCAGTGTCGGATTCGTACGTGATCCGCCCTCTCCGCTCTGATAAATACTCTCTCCAACTGCCAGGATCACCGTATCCGCAGCACTTGCTTTCTGAATGGCCTCCTGAAGCAGTACATCTTCATCCACGGTTTCGACAGGCAGTTTGTCTACATATTTGCCCAGTGCCTCGCGTGCATGTTCAGGAAGCAGATGAGCACCACGACAGACCGACAGGTTGTCAGCATCGATATGCTGCATTAAGCCTTGTTTCAAGTGAACGGTGTCTGCTTCATTCCCCTTAATGGCCCACATGCCCAGCGTAGAAGTTTCCTCGGCGTAAGGTCCAATCAGCGCGATTCGGGTTTTGTTCGTCAAAGGCAGCACATCATTTTCATTTTTCAATAACACAATGGACTGTTCAGCAAGGCTTCTCGAAGCCGCTTTGTGCTCATCGGATAGAATGCGATTAGGCCGCTGCGGACGTGTTGTTGTCAAACCACGGAACGGGTCTTCAAAAAGGCCGAGATCCTCCTTAAGCTTAAGAACACGGTACACCGCGTCATTCAAAAGCTGTTCCAGATGTTTGTTCTCCGATATCAGGTTCTCCAGATGGTTCGCATACACGGCAGTCTTCATATCCATATCTACACCTGCTTTCAAAGCCAGCTTGGCGGCTTCCGCAGCGTTCTCGGCGTAACCGTGCATAATCAATTCTTCGACTGCTGCATAATCCGAGATGAGCACTCCATCGAACTTCATTTCTTCTCGAAGCAGATCCCGGTTTAACCATTCATTACCGGTGGCCGGAATCCCATTCAATGTATTAAATGCGGTCATCACCAGCTTGGCTCCCGCATCCACTGCAGCCTGATATCCAGGCAAATAATATTCGCGAAGCATATGCTCGGACATATCCACAGCGTTATATTCCCGTCCGGCTATAGGTGCGCCATAAGCGGCAAAATGCTTGACGCAAGCGGCTAGTTTATCTGCCGGAATACGGCCGTCTCCCCGGCCCTGCAGTCCGTAAACGGTGCTTTCCGCATATTTCCGGGCCAGCAGCGTATCTTCACCTGGCGATTCCATCACCCGGCCCCAGCGAGGATCTCTTACGATATCCACCATCGGAGAGAAGGTGACGTGTACTCCTTCGTCATAACATTCGCGAGCAGCAATGCTCGCGGCGTTCTCAATCTCCTCAAAGTTCCAGCTGCAGGTCTGGGCCAGCGGAATCGGGAAAATCGTCCGAAATCCATAGATGATATCCGCCATGAACAGCAGCGGTATGTTATGACTGGACCGCTCCAGATAGTCCGTCTGCAGCCGAATAATCTGGTCCGGGTCTGTTACATTAAGAATGGAGCCTGTGTTATACACATTGTAATCCGAATGCAGTCCCAGTTTCTTGAGCGGGCCGGTGACAACCGTGTCCAGATCTCTTTCAAAAAAATCTCCGGTCAGCTGAACCAGCTGTCCTATTTTTTCTTGTACAGTAAGACGGTTCAATCGTTCAAACAGTTTGTTAGGCATGGTTTTTCTCCACCTGTTTCTTTATTTAAGGTTAGCTTTTTCTTTGAAACCAAACATCCAGGTCAGCGCAAAGGCAATTCCAAACCCGATCGCACAGGTCAAAATGTAAGGAATAATCTGCGAATTCAAGTACAGCAGCATGCCCGGGATCACGGTGATAGACATTCCTGTTGCCTGAACATCCATGAGCCGTGCAAAGAATCCGGCAAATGCGCCGCCAATCAGGCCCATCAAAAATGGTTTTCCGTAACGGATGTTTACACCAAAGATCGCCGGTTCCGTTATGCCGAGCAGCGCGGACAAGGACGATGGATATGCAACCGACTTGATTTTTGCGCTTTTGGCTTTCAGACCTACAGCGAGGGCAGCTCCCGCTTGGGCAGCAATTGAGCCTGAACTGATCGCATTAACCATATTCCATCCGCTGTCACTCAGCATTTGAATCTCAATCAAATTCAAAGCATGATGCAGCCCTGTAACGACAATGAACTGGTTAATCCCGCCATAGATAAATCCGCCGATTCCAAACGGAAGCTTCAGAATCCATGTAACAGCGGTCAGAATGAATAATTCAACTTCATGGAATACAGGACCAATCACGAATAGTCCCAGTAATAAAGAGACGAGCAGTGTCAGGAAAGGAGTTAAAATTAGATCCAGGGCTTCCGGGACCCATTTCCGTATTCTTTTTTCCAACAACGTGCCTACAATCCCGATTATAAACGCAGGCAGCACCGATCCCTGATACCCGGCTACTTTAATAAATCCAAGGAACATCAGCGGTTCCTGTGCGCCCTGTGCCACATCCCATGAGGTAGGCAGAGCTGGACTGACGAGCATCAAGCCGAGAAGAATCCCGAGCAGCGGTGACCCGCCAAACACCCGGAACGTTGACCAGCACACCAGTACAGGCAGGAAGCCAAAAGCGGTGTCCGTCAATATTTGTGTAAATAACAAGAAATTATCCGAGATACTATCCGGGGTCAATCCAAACCATTCAAGTATAGCCGGCTGCGTAATCAGACCTCTGACACCCATAAATAAACCGGTTGCTACAAGTGCAGGAATAATCGGTACGAATACATCTCCGAAAATGCGGATCATTCGTTTGAAGAAATTATCATCCTGATCCGAGGCTTTTTCTTTCAATTCTGCTTTGGACGAAGAAGATACATCCTGGCCTACCATCGCTTCATATACCCGGTTAACGGTACCGGTTCCAAAAATGATTTGATACTGCCCTGAAGTAAAAAAGACGCCTTTGGCTTTATCGACGTTCTCGATAAACTCATCATCAATAATGTCTCTATCCTTCACAATCAGTCTGAGCCGTGTCGCGCAGTGTGCCATTGAAATAATGTTTTCTTTTCCACCGAGCCCTTTAATTACATCCTGGGCAATTTTTTCATATTCCTTATCAAGACCCATCTGTCTCTCCCTTTCAGTTCTTAAGTGTTTACCTGCTTATAAGCATAACAAGATGACGCTTACAAACAGCGGTCTTATTTTACGTGATTCAGGTCAAATTTTTACCTTTTATCTGTTTTTGATGAGGTACACCGCCTGGGCAGCATTCGTTTTCCCGCAAAAATATCTACTTCCACCAATATAATCTATTTCTGATTATGACGCGTTTCCTAAGGATACACCATATTGGAACTGTTTAATCCAGGGTCTACCTGCCCTTTGCGCAGTATGCACTCATGGGCGGCATCTGTAAAGACAAAAAATGCCCTTCAGCTCTCACTGAAAGGCTCTCCTTCCCTATAGATAGTATTATAGATAGGCTCTATAGATAGGCTCTGTATCGAAGCTCGCTTACAACCGATCTCAGCCAAATCGACCGCTGATATAATCCTGTGTACGCACATCGACCGGTTCAGCAAACATACGTTGGGTAGCTGAATACTCGATGACCTCACCGTTCAGGAAAAATACCGTCTGCTGCGAAACACGAGCCGCCTGCTGCATGTTGTGGGTGACCATCACAATCGTGTAACACTCCTTCAGCTCATGAGTCAGCTCCTCAATCTTGAAGGTGGATACCGGGTCAAGGGAAGCCGTCGCTTCATCCATCAGCAGGATGTCCGGCTCAACCGCCAAGGCACGAGCGATGCAGAGACGCTGCTGCTGTCCACCTGACAAGCTGAGCGCTGAGCGCTTCAGGCTGTCTTTGACCTCATCCCAGAGAGCGGCGGAACGCAGGCTGTGTTCAACGATCTCATCCAGCTTTTTTTTGCCATGAATCCCGTGCTGTCTCGGTCCAAACGCAATGTTGTCGTAGATGGATTTGGGGAAAGGGTTCGGCTGCTGAAAGACCATACCAATCTTCTTGCGTATCGTTTCGACATGCACATCACCACTGTAAATGTTGGTGCCGCCCACAGTCACAGTGCCCTCGATCCGCGTTCCGGGTATCCGGTCATTCATACGGTTCAGGGTGCGCAGCAGTGTGGATTTGCCGCAGCCAGAAGGACCGATAAACGCTGTAATAGCGCGTTCCGGGATATCAATGGACACTCCCTTCAGCGCTTGAAGACTGCCATAAAATAAGCTCAGCTTGTTAATTTCAATAATCGATTTCACAATTGTGTCCTCCGTTGATCCATAGAGTATACTGCATGTTCGGTGCGCTGCTCAGACCTGATTTTTGCGAGCATTGAACCATAGTGGCAGACGGAACAAAATATTGATAAGCAGTACAACAAAGATCAGCACGGCCGTGGATTTCTGCGCAATCTGTTCGGCATCCGGTACGATGGCCTCGGACTGGATATACCATAGGTGCACAGCCAGCGTTCCGCCTGGCGATAACAGATTAAAATCCCACATTTCACCCGACGTGGACACACCCGCAGTCAAAATAATAACGGCACTCTCACCAAAAGCACGCCCTGCGGTCAGACAGATGCCTGTCATAATCCCGTTCAAAGCAACCGGCAGCATGACCTTCCGAATTGTCTGCAGATGCGTCGCCCCCAGTGCAAACGAGCCGCTGCGAAGTTCTGTGGGAACAGCTCGGACCGATTCCTCCGTCACCCGTGTCAGCACGGGCAGGTTTAGGAAAGCAAGACTGACCGCAGCCCCAAGAATCGTCAGACCAATCTCGAAATACTCAACAAACAGCGCAATCCCAAACAAACCAAAAATAATGGATGGAACGGATGACAATCCCTCCACACAGATCCTAACCATCTCAATCCATTTGTTGTTTGGTGAAAATTCAGCCAGGTAAATCCCTGCTGCAAACCCGATCGGAATCGAGATGAGAAGTGACAGAATCAGCACGTAAAAGGAGTTAAACAGTGCGGGGCCAATGCCTCCCCCTTCTTCGATCTCACTCGGTACACCGTACAGGAAATCCCAGCTGAGCATCGGCAGCCCTTTCTGCAGCAGCAGGAATAACAGTCCAACAATGAATAAAATGACAACGATACCGATGCCCCACACTGTGCCTGTAAACAGCCGATCCGTCCACGCGGAGGACGCCCGTCGTCTGCCAAAGGAATAGGCTGGAGCCGGATGGACTTCCTTCTTCACGCTCACAGGCTGCGTCCCCCTCTCTTCTGCAGCATTCTTACGGCAGCAATCATCAGAATCGAGATGGCCAGCAAAATAAAGCCCATCATGTACAGGCCATGATTCCAGGTTGAATCAAACTCTACACTGGAGATCTGCATCACAATGTTGCTGGTCAGCACGGCTGTCGGAGTAAACAGACTGCTCGGAAGCTGCGCCGTATTACCAATGACCATCACCACCGCCATTGTCTCGCCAATGGCTCGTGTCATGCCTAGAATCACAGCATACATAATGCCGCCTCTTGCCGCGGGAAGAACGACACGGGTAATCGTTTGAAAGCGGTTCGTACCCAGCGCATAGGCCGCATCCCGGTATTTATTGGGCACCGCCGAGATCGCATCATCACTAATCCGGCTAATCGTCGGCAGTACCATGATTGTGAGCACAATAGCCGCTGCGAGCAGACCATCTGCCAGATCACGCCCGCTCAAGTCTCTGAGCCATGGAATCAGCACCGTCAAACCGAGAAAGCCATAAACGACAGACGGAATACCCACCAGCAGATCCAGCACAGGACGCAGCAGACGTCGAAGCCATTTGGGCATCATTTCCGCCAGAAAGACAGCAATAATAATCGATAGCGGAATCGCCATCAGCATAGTTAGTCCGGTGAGCGCAAACGTGCCGAGAATAAAGGTCAGTGCACCGTAATGCTCATTTTCCGGGTCCCAGTTCGTTGAGAAAAAGAACTCCTTCAGCGAGACGTCTGCAAAAGTCAGCACACCTGTGCGGAGCATAAGTACCAGAATACACAACAGGACAAGGCAGACAAAGGCCGCACTTCCAATGCAGAGGATACGAAACAACTGGTTGGACCACCGGAGGCGGGCTTTGCGGTCAAAACGTCTTCTCTTCTCAGGCGCTCTGCCAAGGCTTGGACCAAGCTCCTGCGGAGTCGGGCTGTTCCCCGGTGGATTCATTTCCATCATAAAGGGCTCTTCCTTTCACATAGAGAAGCCAGCTTGGCGACCACGCGCGGAAGCTGGCTATCCCTTTCTTATGAACTGCAGGATGTTGATTACGAATACTGATATAGATAGATTAGATCGGAATCAATACTTATTTCACGGCTGCCAGCGGAATGAATTTCAACTTTTTGAGGGAACCGTTCTGGAACTTGCTGCTTTGGATGTAATCAATGAATGCTTTGACTGCACCCGTTGGCTCACCTTTGGTCATGTAGTATCCGATCCCCCATACTTTGTACGTTTTGTTCAGCACGTTTTTCTCTGTGGGAGCCGCACCGTTGATGGATACAGCTTTCATTTTGCTTGTTACGTACGGCAGGTCGATATAACCGATCGCGTTAGGTGTTGTTTCAATTGTTGTTTTCATGTCGCCGCTGGAACCCACTTCTTTGTAGTTGTCCCCTTTGCTCATGAAATCTTTGCCATCGAGTGCTTTTTGCTGGAAATTAACGCGTGTACCTGATCCGAACTTACGGTTAACGACAACGATTTTACCGTCTGTACCGCCAACTTCTTTCCAGTTCGTTACTTTGCCAGAGAAGATATCCTGCAGTTGTTTCGTAGTCAGATTCGTTACACTCACGTTCGTATTCACTACGGCAGTAAACACGGTTACCGCTACCGGATGAGCGACCTGTCCGTCAAATTTTTTGAAGCCAGGTACATCCTTGGATGCATCCCAGTCTACTGCTCCGATGTCCGCAATGCCTTTACGAACGGATTGTGGGCCTGTCACCGAGCCTGCAGCCGAAGCTGAAATTTTAACTTTTGGATTATCTTTCTTGAACTCACTTGCAGCCTGAAGCGTCAATGGGAGCAGCGCAGAAGAACCATTGATGACGATTTTACCCTTCTCATTGCTTTTGGCAGCATCTGCAGTCAATGCACCACCAAGTCCCCCGACCAGAGATACAGCCATCAGCATTGCCGTGAACGGTTTAATCCATTTTTTCATTGTTATAAACTCCTCTCGAATGTAACGATCTTTTTTATCTCAGTTCATTCATTATTGGATTACGTACTTTTATTTACATCCGCATCGCTGCGTATATGCCGCTTTACTTCGTTATGGATTTCCAGCCGCCCTCTGCCTGAACCAGCACTCGTCCGTTCTCAACAACCGCAATCTGAGCACCTTTCACCACAATCGAGGATACATCGGAAGATACGGTATACAGCTTGGATTGCTGTCCGGTTACAGTATCAATGGCCAGGATCACGCTGTTCTTTTCATCCTGCGAAGCAAGCACATACAGTATACTGCCTGACAATATCGCCTGCTCTACATCATGCTCGTTATACACATTAACCGGCTTCTGAGATGCGTCTACAGACATCAGTGAAGCATTACCCTCCCCAGACGGTACGCTTACGTAGTAGGCTTTCTGTCCGTCTGCCGAATAGATAAATACTTTATCATCGGTTGAGGTTGTCAACTTCACAGCCTCAGGTTTCCCATCACCGTTGTTATATGAAAATAACTGCTGCTGGTTAGCCGAGAAATCAATGTCGATATTGTCTTCATCTACATTGGTCGCATCTGCTGTCACTTTACCCAGCGTTGTTACGGTGTAAATGAATCGTTTACCACTTGCGGAAACATTCAGGTTTTCCTTGTAATCTACCTTATCTTCCACCAGCTTTTTGATCGAGCCGTCTGCCAGATTCAGATTCGCAATTACCGAACCTTTATCCCCCTGCAGGAAGTAAATCGAACTTTCATCCGCAGACCAGACCAGTTCCGGCTTGATACTTGTATCACTTGTAATGAGTTTGGAAGCCTTGGTTGTCAGATCGATAACATATACGGCTCCTTCTGCATTGGTATAGACTGCTTGAGTACCGCTCGGAGACACCACTAGGTCTGAACCGCCTTCCGTTGTTAACAGCAGTTCATATTTCCCAGTGGCTGTATCTACAAGATAGTCGTTTCTACCCTGCTCATCGTTTTTGGAGACAATCAGATGACCTGCTCCGGCAATACGCGGGTTCTCTGCGCCTTCAATGAGTGCAATGGTGCTGATCTCAAGCTGACCGTTCTTTAAACTGACCGTCCCACCTACACTGGATACCAGCGGACGAAGCGCAGCATAGCTGGTGCCTCCGATGATCGAAATGGGCTGATTCAGGTCTACCTTTGTACCGTCAACATCAAGCTGCTTCGACTTGTTCTGTAAGCTGACCTTATGACCATTCAGTTGAATCACGGTTGCTCCGCCTACAACTTCGGCTTGTGCTCCAATGGCATTAATGATGTCGCGCACCGCTACAAGGGTTTCCCCGTTCTTTACGATGGACCGTACAATGATGTTGTTACCGTTTATGGTCAACGTGGCGTTTTTCACCTGCGCTGTACTCGTACCCGCAGCAGGTTTTGCTGCAGGAGCAGCCGATACTGCACCAGCCACAGACGTTGTGATCACTGCGGCTGCCATGGACACTACAAACACCTTTTTCATTGACATTGGCTCTTGTCACCCTTCTTTTCTCCATATATTCCTGCCTGATTTTGCTGTGCCCTGTTCGGAATTCTTGCATGTATCGTCAATATGAGAGCTGTCTGCTCATCCCCCCAAACTATCCACGTTCATAGTCAAAATGACCTATCACGTTTGTAATTATAGGAGTGATTTGTAAACGGGAAATATTGGAATTGTCAACATAATGTCAATGTTTTCATATTCAGAGATCCATGCAGCATCTGTGCAGGTAAAGACGGAAGGGTGCAAGCATACGATAAAGATTGCCAAGCAGAGCCGTACCATTACTCAAACGTGTTATCACCAATGAACTCGTCCTATTGCTAAATCCAAATAGTTCATATAATATAAAACAACATACTTGTTCTATAAATATAGAACTAATGGAGGTTTTATTCTATGAAGTATACAGTAGAAGTCGATTTTGCCCCGATGTACGAATGTGTAAACAGTCTTGCTGCTTTTATGAACAAGCAAAATCATAATGCTCTGGATGCGGGAAAAACCTGGATCCGTGATGTGCAGCATCGATTTACGCCTGCCAAGCTTCAACTTATGCGCGAAATGATGAAAGCCACAGATAATTTCACTCTGGCTCCCTACATTTGGACCTGCCCGGAAGAACGCACGGTGAATGGATTTCTGGATTGGCTTGAAAACCTGTCAACAGGACAGTTATTTGACATCGCGTCACAGTTTCACATGTCTGTCCCCTCTAATCTTCCACTCCTACGCAGCCATACAATAGAGGTGTTAAGGGAATGGAATAACCACTATTTCAGTGAGATCAACCCGGTTATCCTTGATGAACTTACACGCGAGGCAGAGACAAGACGCGCCAGTCTTGACAACACAGATGACCAGGAAGTTTATGAACAAGCAACGCAGGGAATGCGAATATACTCGAACTCACAATTAAAAAAGGTCATCCTGATTCCCCAATACCACGCACGCCCTTTTGTCACATCCACGATGTTGGACGAGGTTATTTTCACGAATTACTCTTGTGACATTATTCCAACCGAAGCAGGTCGTCCTGATCCCAAACTGCTGCGTCTCACAAGGGCATTGTCTGATGAAACCCGATTAATTATTTTGCGTATCCTTGCGGGTAAACAGCTTTCCTTTTCTGAAATTGTCCGCCAAGTCAAGCTTTCCAAGAGCACAATTCATTATCATCTCATTTTTTTACGCGCTGCAGGTCTCATCATCGTTCACTACAAACACAAAAATACGGAATACAGCCTGCGATTAGAAGCCTTGAATGACTTTCCGCAGCAGATTAAAACCTATCTTCAAGGCTGATCTGGTCCTTTCTCTCCAATCAGTAAACATTAATCTACATCTACGGGGGAACCTTCATGTTTAAACGAAGTTACTACTATCTATTGGTCACAGTTACTCTAAGTTCCTTCGGTGATGTTTTTGGTCTCTTAGCTATGGAATGGCTAGTCTATGAATTGACAGCTTCCAAACTGGCGATGGGAGCTATGGCACTCTGCTTCAGTATCTCCGAAGTATGTTTTCGCCTGCTCGGGTCGCCGCTTTCCGATCGATTGAACCGGGGAAAATTCATGACTGGACTTGTAGTGGTTAGACTAACGGCTCTTTTGATTCCACTGACGCTGAGTATGACAGGCAGTCATCTGCATGTCTGGCATCTCTTCGCCGCGGCAGCACTCAGTGGTGCTTGCTCCGCTCTGTTCATGCCGACAGCCATGGCCGTTATTCCTGGCGTAGTGGGCAAACAGCAATTAACACGTTCTTTTGCCGTTATCGATGGCTGTCGTAACGCCGCTGCTTTGATTGGTCCTGCTCTGGCTGGAGCTTTAATCGCTCTTGCAGGTTCCCTGCCCACCTTAGGCATTAATGCTGCCTGTTACATTCTAGCCTTGACTGCTTTGCTCTATATGCCTGCCATCTATCAGAAAACAGCTAATAAGGTTCATTTTTCTGCAAAAGAATACATCCAGGACATTGGGGAAGCTTTCTCCTTTTATCGAAGGTTCCCAGCCATGTTAACCATCATGGCCATGGTTGCCATAAGTAATATGTCATCCATAGCTGTTTGGACGATGATGATTCCTTTTGTACGTGAAGTTCTTCACAAGGACGCAGCGACCATGGGGACGTTGACTTCTGCGTCGGCATTTGGCACACTTGCAGGCCTGCTGATTATCTCGAAGCTGGGTGAGTTTAAAAAACGAAGAACCGTCATGCTGTGCAGTTTAACCGTGATTGGGCTAAGCTACGTCCTGCTCGGCCTGTTACCCAGTTATCCATTTGCACTGCTGATCTTATGTTTCTCGGGTGCTGCAGGCCCCTTTTTTGGTGTCCTTAGTTCTACACTTCATGGCACACTTGTACCTGTATCTCTACAAGGCAGAGTCAATTCCATTCGCTTCCTCATTGGTGGAGGACTGCAGCCTATAGGTGCTTTTGCAGGTGCAGCTGCAGCAGAACAATATGGAATCCCCGCTCTATTTATAACTGTTGGATTACTTCCTATCGTCTGCTCCTCAGCCGCTTCCTTCCTGCCAACACTGAAAGTTTTGGATGGAGATCTATCGACGCTTAGAAATAATGAATCAACCATATGAGGAAGGTTTGAAATGTACAACTGCTGCGAATGATTTTAATAAATATATCTACATAAGTATGTCCTTCTGGAAGAACAATCTTAGAATAATGCACTCACAAAAACAGCCTCATTCCTTAGCACATAGAATGAGGCTGTATCTTATGCCGTGCTCAACGGTGGGGCCTAATCCTAATGCTTCATACAGATGGCTCCGTCTGCAGGTATTTGAATAATCACTTCTTACACATGCAGGTATGTATGTGATGCCTATAAAACTAGCCTAAAATAATATCATCGGTTCTTTTAGCATAGATAATCTCACGAATGATCTTTGATCGATTCCATACGATAAATTTGACAACTTCCCCCGAATCCATTGTAATTTTAATTCCGTTAGGTATTATTCCCCACGTTTGATGTTTTTCAATTTTGGCCATCCCCCACAGTTCCATTTGCACCCATTCGGTCTGAAAGTTTAAACTATGAGGGATAAAAATCAATCGTTGGTTCGTCAGAAACAGCTTGCCCCCCACACCTTCGAATTTTCTTAACCAATTCGCATGAACGTGTTTAAAAATGACATATTCATCCTCGCGTAAATCTTCCATTGTTATAGTCTCCTTTTATTCAGCTGAACCTTGTCTTGATGTCACTCTTACATATTATAGGGGGAATCTTCCGATTAAGGAATAATCCTGTAACCTCTGATGTGCCAAAAAAAGCACTGCCCGTCAGAATTTTCTGACAGACCGTGCTTGGGGAATTCACGATACGCTGCATAGCTGCTTTTGCTCTACACACCCTAGGATGCTGTATTACATTTTTTCCAGGATGCCCTTAACCAACCCGATGAATGTAGTTTTCACCTGCGCGGCTACCTCAATAACTTCATCATGACTGAGAGGCTGATCTAGAATGCCGCATGCCATGTTGGTCAAACAAGAAATACCGAGTACTTTCATACCCCCATGAATCGCGACGATTGCCTCTGGTACAGTGGACATACCGACAGCATCTGCCCCCATCGTACGAATCATGCGAATTTCGGCAGGCGTCTCATAAGCAGGACCGCTCCACCAAGCGTAAACCCCCTGCTGCAGATTCACACGCTGCTCTTCAGCAACCTGCAGTGCGATGCTGCGCAGTTCACGATTATACACCTGGGATACATCAGGGAACCGCACGCCCAGTTCAGCATTGTTGGGTCCCATCAGCGGATTATTCCCCACCAGATTGATATGATCCGTAATCAGCATGAGCTGACCTGGCTCAAAGCTGGTATTGATGGCACCGCAAGCGTTGGTAATAAGCAGCTTCTCTACACCCAATGCTTTCATGATACGCACTGGAAACGTCACTTCGTCTAATGTGAAGCCTTCATAATAATGCAAACGGCCTTTCATCGCTACTACCGTCTGACCCATCAGTTCCCCAATAACAAGCTCATTCGCGTGACCGATCGCCTCGGATTGAGCAAAATAAGGTATATCCGTATACGGAATAACCGTGGCATTTTCAATCTCGTCCGCCAGCGCTCCCAGTCCGGAACCCAGAATCATGCCTACAGCCGGCTTGGTATCGATTCGATTTAATATGTAATCCCGTGCTTCCTGAATATGTGCAGATTGATGCATAATGAACTTCCTCCTGAACATCTGAAATGGTTTAGAAACATAAGCTTTACCTATCAAGTGTAATGAACAACTGCGCTAATGTAAATGCGAGTCTCTTTTCTCTCTCCAATGCAGGAGCCGGATAAGCAGAATCAAGCCTTAACCCCGGACTGCAGCGCCCCAAAATAAGGTTCCAATATCGTTTCGAAATAGGTATCCTGTTCTTCAATCTGTTCAACATACGTCCACAGCAAACGCTCCTCTGTGTCGATATTAATGACCTCAAATTCCATTTGCCTAGAGGCCCATACCGTGATTTGACCAATGGCTCTTTCTGATTCATGAATATATCCAATGAAGAGATCTATGTCAGAAGTGCCCTCCTCCTCCTTCTCAGGATCTCGTCTTCTCTCTTCTGTAGTGATCTGAAGCATCTGCAGCTTTTCCTGTTTCTGCATCATCCAGCGTCTGAATAGGTCAAGACATAGCGTTTGTGACAAAAGATCAAGCACCTCCTCTCTAAAAATGTACACCAAAAAGCCGATCCTCTGCAAAATCGGCTCTTTGTACACATACGCACACTAATACAGCGTATAGTTAGCTCTGCTTTTATACCAGTCTATCCCCATCATCAGCATGAGCATGCAGAAGGCAAAGATCAGCGGTCTGCCGAGCGTTCCTTCTCCGAAAATAAAATAGGCCATCACGAAATTCCCGACAAAAGTTAACGAATTATTCCGAATATTTTTCATCTTCTTCAACTCCGTCATGAAGATATGGTTTTACAACCCCTGAAGATATACGGTCTCCACTTGATCCTCATTCCATTGAATATGAACAGGCATCGGAAAGGGTTCAAGATCCAGAAACTTGGAACCTGAAGCGTGTTTAATATGCCGCTGCGGCATACCCAAATGTTCTTCATATCCGTTTGCATCGAATTCTTGACCGCCAAACTGATAATGTACGTCCTTCACAATCTGTTCGTCACCGATATAGCGAATGGTGAATTCAACCATCTCTGCTGCGGAGCTGTTGGTGAGCATCACCCGCCAATTTTCGCTTTTTCCATCAAGTGATATCACTCTGTTTGAACAGCCCACGAGCATAAACATAAGTAGAATCATAACCAGGTATTTAATTCTCATATCTACCTCCTTGTGAGAGTATGCTTGCTGTAAGACTAGTTCATGGCATTATGCAGATCCCTGACATTAAGGAAAACGAGAGTCGCTCAAGAATCCTTTTCAGAGGAACTGTGGCACTTGGCTTCACAATACATCATACTAAAAAAGTGTACTTCATTTCACTATTGACAAATAAATACTTCATTGTAATTATTGCTTACAAAACATATTATATTCCATATTAAAAGAAGGAAGTGATCAATCATGTCGAACAGACCATTGAAAATTTCAATTTGTATTATAGTTATATTTATATTATCAATAGTAAGTTATCAAAGGTTTCAGAATGGCATTAGTGTAATTGATCTTATCAGTCTATTTGAGTGGATAACGCTATACATCTTGCCTTGGATTTTTTTATTTTGGTTTATTAGATATGTCAAAAAGAAGTAGCTGAGTTTTATATATATAGACACTGTAACTTAATGAACATTAATACGCATAGTCAGGTCCAATTAAAGTATCGACAGCATCGGTACCGCCTTTTATGGTTACTGAAAAACTACCATTACTTTTTAGAATAACATTATCCCCATATGTTGTATCCCATGTATGACACAGCATTTCCGCTTGCACCAGAAAGTTTACTATCATAAGCAAGCTTAACTGCTCCTGCTCCAAAAATGATTTTTCTTTCCATTATGTCATCTCTTTGTTTATTTTCAGGCGGGTGCCTATAATAAATAACATCTAAAAAAATAAAAAGTTTCAAAATTATACAAAAAAAAAAAAAAAGAATGAATCGATCATTTACCATAGATCGATTTCATTCTTTTTCTTGATTTTACACCCTTGTTTCTGCTTTCACTCTATTCCTTCACACTGCCCAGCTGCAAACCGTGTACAAAGTATTTCTGCAGGAACGGATATACAACCAGGATTGGCAGTGCTGCAACAATCGTAATCGCAGCCCGAATGGATATCGGCGTAACCATGTTGCGTGCCTGCCCCATGTCTGCCCCACTGGATACAGCTGCACTGCTGTTCGTATTCATGGAAGATGACAGCAGCTTCATCAACTCGTACTGCAGCGTACTCAGATTTTGCTTGGAAGAAGCGTACAGGAACGTATCGAACCATGAGTTCCACTGTCCTACCGCAATGAACAAAGCTACGGTTGCGAGTACGGGTTGGCAGAGCGGCAGGATGATGGACATAAAAGTCCTGAAATCACCCGCACCATCAATCTTGGCTGATTCTATCAACCCTTCCGGCAGCGTCTGGATATACGTTCGAATAACGATCATGTTAAATGCGCTGATCAGACCTGGAATGATGTATACCAGGAAGTTGTTCAGCAGGTGCAGGTCTTTGATCAAGAAGTACGTTGGAATGAGACCTGCGCTGAAGTACATCGTCATAACGACGATAATCGTAATCGGTTTGCGCAAAATATAATCTCTGCGGCTCAGGGTGTAAGCTAGCATGGAGGTCAGGAACAAGCTGAGGACCGTACCGAGCACTGTTCTGGCGACGGAGATTCCAAATGCCTGGAATATCGTGCCTCCTGCAAATACCGCCTTGTAGTTCTGAGTGGTCCATTCCCTTGGCAATAGATAGATTCCACCCCGAATCGTATCGTTCCCGGCGTTAAAAGAGATAGCCAGCGTATTCAAGAAAGGATATAAAGTCACTACTGCAATAAAGATCATCAGCAAGCCGTTAAATGTATGGAAGACAATCGGCTCAATCCGAGATTTGTTTATTCCCATCGATGTGTCCTCCTCATATTAATCGGTCTTCGCCGAATCGTTTAGATATTGAGTTCGCCGCAAAAATCAGTATGATACTGACGACGGTTTTGAATATACCGGCGGCGGTAGCAAGTGAATAGTTACCAATCTGCAGTCCGTATTTCAAGACAAAGATATCAATCGTCTGTGACCAGTCAACAACGACACCATTTCCAAGCAAGTACTGTACTTCGAAACCGGCTTCCAGAATCCAACCCATGTTCATGATCAACAGGATAATGACGATGGACTTGATTCCCGGCAGCGTAACATACAGCATTTTCTTATAACGGTTGGCACCATCAATTTCGGCCGCCTCGTAGAGTGAAGGATCAATGGAGGTAATTGCTGCCAGATAGATGATAGCGTTCCAGCCGACCTCTTTCCATACGTGTGATGCACCGACAATCCCCCAGAAATACTCTGGAACGCTGAGCCACATAATCGGTTCATTAATGAATCCCAGCTTCATCAGCACCACGTTCACAATCCCGCCGTCTACGGATAACGAACTGGCAACAATGCCCGTAACGATAATCCATGACAGGAAGTGAGGCAGGTACGAGATCGTTTGAATGGTACGTTTGTACAGTTTGTTCTTGATTTCATTCAGCAAAATCGCAAAAACAATGGCTGTCACAAAGCCAAGAATCATGTTAATCAAACTCATCGCGATCGTATTGCGAAGCACGTTCAGAAACGCGTCGTCCGTAAGCAGAAACTTGAAGTGCTTAAGTCCGACCCACTCCTGCTGCGAGAATTTCTTCGCTGGACTGTAATTCTGAAACGCCATAACCCAGCCCCAGATCGGATAATACGAGAAAACCAGAATGTAAGCAACGATGGGCAGAGACATAAACATTAGTTGTTTTTGACTGCGCAGGCGCTTCATCAGAGGCGTCTTGGTAACAACGGTTGGAGCAGATTTATCCTGTATGGCTCCCGGCGTATTCGCCATCCTTCACTCCTCCTATCAACATACAGCGGATTATAGGGATGGATTGTTCGGAAGGCGCAGGGGATAAGCTGTATCCATCCCCCTTTGCCGCCTTCCGAAGTGATCCAACAACCGCTTTTATTTATTTCACGGTCCAGTTCTGAATCCGCCATTGTAACTGCTCATTGATTCGGTCTTCGTATGCTTTCACATTAATTTTCTTGTAAGCGTCCACATATTCGCTCCAGATCGAATCAAACTCATTGGAATTAGACATGATGGCTCTAGGCAGGTATTTCAGAGATGTATCCGTCATTTGTTTGTTTGCTACCGATGCATCTGAACCTTCTTTCAGGTCCACCTGCCATGCCGGATAATACACTGGGTTCTCAGGTGCAGGAGAGAAGAAGTCACTCCATGTTTTGAAACCGTATGCATCCAGAAGTTCTTTATCCTCCGGCTTCAAGCTGTCGTAGAATTCCTCAGGTTGGTTCGTTGCACCAATTGCATTGCCGTCAGAGAACGTACCTTCCATTTTCGGTGCTGCGCCATAGAAACCTTCTGCTTTGTTAGCCAATTTCCATGCCGGATCTTCCTGTTGAATACGTTGTTCAGGTGTACGATAGAATCTGCCTTTATCATTTACCTTATAGTCAACGCCCTCTTCACCCCAGGAAAGAAGCTTTTGATATTTTTCATCCATCAATGCATCGAGGAATTTGATGATGGCAACAGCGTCTTTAGCATCTTTACTGATACCGAAGCCATTATTCAAGTTAATTACCGGGCGATCCAGGTAATGATCCTTGATGCTTGTGTCGTAAACCAGCGGGAAGCCAACATAGGTTTGAGAAATTTTGTTCTGAGCTACAAGCGGGTCTTCACCTTGTTGGAAGTTCCAGTGCTGGTCAAACATGCCGACCACACGGCCCGAAGAGATTTTCGCCAAATACTGGTCATAGTTTTGAACGAATGCTTCCTTATCGAGCAATCCATCGTTATAGAGATTGTTCAGCTCTTTATAGTATCGTTTCGAAATATCTTTATCCGCGAATACGGTTGCAACACCTTTGTCATCTACGATAACGCCGCCATCATTGGGATGACCGGTCAAGTGCTCTGGCGGGTTAAGGAGAGGGAATGTTCTCCAGTCAGAAGCCAGTGTGGTGAAACCAATGGTCGGCTGACCATCCTCTGTTGTCGGGTGCTTCGCTGTATAATCACGAATCAGCTTCATATACTCATCAAGCGTTTTCGGTGTTGGATATCCAGCTTCTTTCAGCACCTGCTTTTGAATCCAGAACGCAGGGCCGGAATAATAGTTACTGATGAATTCACCGGTATATACACCGTAGTTAGGCAGCCAGTAAATATGTCCATCACTGGAATCTTTCATCCGTTCCCAATCTTTTGCATAATGCTTCTTAAGGTTTGGTGCATGCTGCTCGATCAGATCTTCCAGCGGGATCACCGCACCAGCCGCAACCAGTTTGGTATCTGCCGTAATAAGATCCGGGTAATCTCCACCCGCAACCATAACACCCAGCTTCTGCTGCAAGTCACCTACCAGAAACTCCATGTTCAGTTTGACACCCAGCTCTTCTTCGATCTTTTTGTAGATCCGGTTATCCGCTGCAGGTGCCTGATTCGGTGTTCCGATAAAAGCCGAGATGTTTAATACTTCCTTACCATCGGGTGTCGTCGTTTTAGCCTCTTCACTGCTGCATCCAGCAAGTGCCAGAGTTAATGCCAGAACGAGAGAAACGGAACCCCAAAGTTTCTTTTTCTTCAATCCCCCCATGTATTGCGCCTCCTTGGAAGTGGTTTGCCTTACTGTCTTCATTATGAGGAAATGTATGCGGTTTCAAAATAAACAGATTTAAGCATCTGCCCCCCTTAATTGCAGGAGGTCTTTAATCCACACATACCGCCTTAAACATGCTTCAGTTTGCATGTTTAAGGCGGTACTCCGCCGGTTTCATCCCTGTCCTCCGCTCGAACTGCTTAAGAAAATGCTGGTAGCTCTTATAACCAACCTGTTCCGCAATGGCACATGACGCAGCGTCCGAATCTTTGAGAAGCCTTTTGGCTTCCCCGATCCGCAGATCATGCACCATGTCCAGCACGCCTCTGCCATACTTTCGCATAAACGATTGCCCCAGATGCACAGGATGCATGAAGAAACGTTCTGCCAGTTCTTTAATGGTGAAGGTCTCCCTGAAATGCTCCTGCAAATAGTCGGCCACCATCGCCTGTGTTCCGCCGAGCTGTTTTTGACGAAGAGCTGCGGCGGCAGCTTGACACTTCAGGCAAAACGCTTCAAGCAGACTGGCTGATTCTTCAATGTTCCGATGATACCGATCGCCGGGATAGAACGCCGTATTCTGAAGCAGCTCTTTCGTTTCCCCCCCAAGCTCCTTGCACAGGGCAAGGCCTCGAAATAAAATTTGGGTCATGAATATGTGCACAAACTCAGGTGCAGTCTTGTTGATTACAAATTGATGGAACGCTTCCCGGATCGACACACTTAACTGCTCAGGCGAACCGTTCTCCAAACGCTCCATAATATTGTCCACTTCATGGAGAAATTCGGGATTGAATTTTAAATGCTGCTCCTGAATATCTTCGGCAAACAACAGATTCCCCGGATGTAAAAACAAAAAACGCTCCGTTTCAACAGCCATACTTTTGGAAAGAGATAACGTTTCCGGCTGCTGCACAGGCAGCCCTACGGCGAGCTGTACCCCGTCAGGAATGTCTTCGTTCAGAGCAGACAGCAGGCGCTCTGCAAAATCGCGATGGCTCCTGCCCTGCATATTATCTGGCACGGCATCTCCTTCACCCCATACGATGCCGCAGGCATCCTGTTCATTTTCAACTACATAGCAGCATGGTTCACGGCTCACCATATCATTAATAGTGGAGCGGATCTGACCGGAATCGGCACGCTGAAATCTTACTTTTACATACGTCCACTTATGAGCCTGCTCCTTCAATTTAGATATATCGCGTGCCATGTCCTCTTCATTCTCAGCATCCTGACCCGTAATCAATGTACTCAAAACATGCCTTATCTCCTGAGCTTTGGCCATTTCACGAACAGAATCCCGCTGCTGCTTTTCCTTCAACTCCTGTGCCAGACGCTCCAGCATATCATCCGCTTCCACCGTATCCACCGGTTTGGTCAAATAATTGCATACCCCAAGACGAATCGCCTGCCTTGCGTAATTAAAATCGCTGTACCCGCTCGTAATGACAAACATCGTGGAATCATATCCCAGGCGACGTGCCTCCTCAATTAGTTCCAGCCCGTTCATCGCAGGCATATGAATATCCGTGACGACCAGATCAGGTTTGTCTGTACGTATAGCTTCAACAGCCTCTTCTCCGTTGGCACATACACCGTTAATCTCGAAACCGAATTTCTGCCAATCAATGAGCAGCTGAAGCCCCTCGATCGCAAACGGCTCATCGTCTACCAGAAGCACCTTATACATCTTGCTGACCCCCTTATTCATACGTCACAGTCTATCTGTCGGAATATGAAACCCGGCTTCCGTACCGCTGCCTTTCTCACTGCGAATCGTAAACGCTGCATCCCCGTCATAAAACAGCTCCAGGCGGCGGTATACGTTGCGGATGCCTACATGTGAGCCGTCTTTTGCCTGATCCGACCGCACATCCTGTAATAATTGGCGCAGTTTGTCCTGTTCCATCCCGATTCCGTTATCTATGACACGAATAACCAGCCCGGATTCGCCAAGCTTGGCAGTAATATGAATTAATCGTCCTGTTTTGCGCGCCTGCAAACCATGCTTGCATGCATTCTCAACCAGCGGCTGAATACTCATACGTGGAATGCGTTTACCCGCAGCCTCCGGATCAATATCAAAAGTATAATCAAACAACTCCCCGAACCTGAACTTCTCAATCTGAAGATAAAGCGTAGTGAACTGCAGCTCCTCCTCCAGTGTAATAAGATTATCTGATCTGCTGAGCAGTTGTCTCATTAGCAGCGATAAACTCTTTATAATTTCCGAAACTTCTGTATAACCGTTTTTGGTGCTCACAACGAGCAGTGCATTTAGTGTATTAAACAGAAAATGCGGGTTCATCTGGCTCTGAAGCATGGATAACTCGGTTCGTACTTGATCCAGTTCCAGATCTTTGTGCCTGATCTCCAGCTTATACACATCATTGATCAGGGAATGAATTTTGCTAATCATCATATTAAATGTGCGGATCAAACCACCGATCTCGTCCCGGCCTTCCTGTATCTCAATCAGATCAAAACGTTCATTACGCACTTTCTCCATATGCCGTGACAGTTTGCGAATCCGATAGTGATACGAGCGCAGAATAAAATAGATGAGCACCGAAGGTACGATTACACTTATTAAGGCCAGCCACAAAATAGAATTCCGCGCTTCCTTCAGCAGTTGGTCGACATGCCGCGTGTCCGCAACCCCGATCAGCTTCCAGCCGTCCAGATAAGCCAGATTGCCAAGTGGTTTCTCCAGCACATATTCCGAATTCACATTGGCAGACCACTGTCCATCTGCAGGGAAGCGTGCACTGGACACAACCGGGCGGCTATTTCCGTCCACAAGCCGGAGCTGCAGGCTGTTCGTCTCGCGATTAAGTATGCTGAAAATCCGGTTCACTTCCAGATCGATTTTGGAATACTTCGCATAGTTAGCATACGAAGTAAAAGTTTTCATCTTCCCGATGACACTGATTCGCTTCCCCCGGCTGAATCCGGTCTGTTCTTCATAATCGATAACGAGAATATCCCCACTTGCTTGATTTAACTGCTTCATTCCAGGCAGTGAACTTCCCTTGTCTTTCATGACAATGTAGTGACTACCTGTCTGAATGGTATCGTTATCCGTGAAAATCCGAACTTCAAGAATATTGGCTGACATATACCGAGTCAATTTATCACGCAGGAAAATGTGGTATTCGTTGTAATACTCCACAGGTGACTCATAAGTACGATCAAGTGCTTCATACAAGGAGTCATCCGCTGCAATCATACGACTCAGTGCAACACTCTCATCAATCATACCCACCAATTCACCTGCGGCCCTGTCAATGGATTTACGCAGATTTTCCTGTTCCCGCACCTTGATATCTGCCGATGTCCGTTGATAGAAAAACAGATTAATCGCGATAATGGGCAGAAGAATACTCACGACATAAATTAGCAAAAACTTGTATCGAAGGGGGATATCATTCACTGTATGAAAAGTCCACTTTTTTTTATGCACATGATCACCCTTGATTATTGTTTTTATATAAGGACGGGAGTTCGCCTGTAAGCGCTTTAAATTTCTCGGTAAAATACTCCGCATCATGATAACCCAATTCGAATGCAATATCTGAAATTTTCATATTCGTTCGGCGAAGCATCCGGCGTGCCTCTTCGATTCGAAGACGATGCACATATTCGCTGAAGCTGATGCCCATCTCCCGCTTGAACTGCTGGCCCAGATAAGCTGCATTCACATGAATGTGATTCGCCAGCTGCTGCAGTTTGATTTTGGTGCGGTAATGTTCCTTCAAATACTGAACAGCTTCTGCTACCAGCCCTCCTGAACCCGGATCAGCCTGAGCAGATGAAGCGAACGTTTCGGCAATCTGCCTAAACAGCTGCTTTAACTCTCCATGGAACCAACTCTCTGTGTGATGCCAGGTTCGTTTTTGCAGAAGCGTCTGATCCGCTCCAATTATCCCATATCTCCGCAGCAGTTCTCCATGTACATACCTGACAGCGCTTTGAGTCCAGCCCCTCGCAGCCCGGGATTCGCGCATCTCCTGCAGCATATCGTCCACAGCACGATCAATCCGGTTCACATCTCCCGCTTCAATCAAAGCCAGGAACTGCTTGGCACGAGAAGTCATTTTTTCGAGATCCGCTTCTTCAATCACACCACCTGCGTCAGTAAACGTATCCAGCATCTCCGCTGCCTCATTTCGTTCTTCCGCATACCTCGTCTCGATTTCCTGTCTCTGGGTGTCCAGAGGAATAATCAGATTTTTCAATAACTCATGAATCTCTTCAGGCACCAAAGGCTTGAGTACATATTCATTCACCCGATATCGTATCGCCTGCTGTGCGTAACCGAATTCGGAATAACCAGTCACGATGACGATCTGGGAATCATAGTTTAATTCTTCACGCATCGTTCGAATCAAGCCAAGTCCATCAAGTACCGGCATCTGAATATCGGTTACAACCAGATCCGGATTCACATGGCTGATCAGTTCAAGTGCTTCTTCTCCATCTGTCGCAGTTCCACATAACTCATATCCGCAGCCCTGCCAATCGATCATCGTTCTCCAGCCTTCCAGCATAAATGGCTCGTCATCTGCTACTATGACCTTGTACATGGATTCACCTGCCATTTCCCCTTTTTTTCTCCAGTATGGCACCGTATAGTCAATGTGACAATGCTAAGATTAGAATAAATCTGCTCTATTTATAAGATACTTCAAAAAAGCCCTGCAGGCTCGCCCTTTTTATGGGCCTGCCTGCAAGGCTATGAGTTCGTAACCGTCAACAGACTGCGGTACACTGCAGCTTGAAACTTCAACCTAAACTGAGCTGAGCTTATACCTGAATTACTGCCTAAGCCTGAGCCTCAGTCCTGCCCAAGAATACGCCAGAACGAACCCTTCGGCTGCAGCTGTGTATCGAATACAAACGGCCAGTTTTTGCGGCCGCGTACCGGAAAATGATCCAACCACGAATAATTATCAGCCACACCCCAGAATGTCACGGAAGTAATGTTGGATTTATACTCCCGGAACAATCGAAAAATGTCCTCATACCTTTTCTCCTGAAGCTCCATCATCTCTGATGTTGGTTCCGTCAGATCGGTACGTCGATCGTCATGACGGAAGACGGACAGATCCAGCTCAGTGACATGAAGCTGTACATCCAGTGAGGCATAACGTTCAATAGCCTGACGGATCTCTTCAATGGAAGGACCATGAATGTTCCAGTGTCCCTGCATACCAATACCATGAACAGGTGCCCCCTTGTCCAGGAGGGACCGAACCAGATTGTATATTTTCTCCCGCTTCACGGGGTCTGTCTCGTTGTAATCATTATAGAACAGCAGTGCATCCGGATCTGCCTCATGAGCCATACTGAACGCCTGATGCAAATAATCCTCTCCGACCAAGCGCAGCCACTTCGTATCACGCATAATCAGATCGGTTTTATCTTCGATAGCCTCGTTCACAACATCCCAAGCATAGATCTGTCCTTTGTAACGGCCAACGACTGTATCAATATGCTGCTTCAACCGGGACAGCATCGTTTCTCTTGAAGCCGGACCACCGGAAGCATCTTCGAACACCCATGCTGGTGTCTGATTGTGCCATACCAAGGTGTGACCGCGCACACCGATTCCCCGGCCAACAGCAAAATCAACAATCTCGTCTGCTGCCTCAAACGTATATTCATGCTCTCGCGGATGAACTTCTTCGAACTTCATCTGGTTCTCAGCGGTAACACTGTTATAATGCTTTGCAATAAAATCCCCTTCGGACTGCAGCATTCTCGTATGTACTGCCGCACCTATCTTGAACAAATCGGCATAAGCAGTATGTAGGGACGGAATTTCAGTAGACATCCTGGTTCCTCCTCGCAGGTTTATTACTTCATCATAACGGATTATGAATGCGCTTTCCATGAACAAAATAAACTTTTGCCCCCTGAAATTCTACCAATTTCGGTACGAAAGAAGGGTTGAAGCCATACGTTATAACTTGTCGACCTGCAGCATCGTAACCTGCTTCACCGTACACGCCGGGCTGACCTGTTCTTCAGTAAGAATATGAAGCTTGATCAAACTCTTCAGCTTATGGCTGTCCACCTTGGACACCAGCTTCCAAATTTCCGGATCAGGCAGGGACGCGTAAAGCTTCTGATCATCGTATTCCTTGCGGTGCTGGAGCACCGTTTTCACCTTGTAGCTGCCTACTTCGGTCTCATAGATCCCCTGCTCCGCACAATAAGCCACAATCTCATCTCGCAATACGGATAACCGCTGTTCAATCTCTTTCTGCTGCTGTTTCAATTCAAAATAAGTCTGCACTTTCTGTTCCATAACTCATCACGCTCCTCTACTACCATAGGTATGCAGAAAATATGAGTTTAGGACAGGCTTGGGAATCGCCTTGAAAAGATATTCGGAATACCCAAACGGCATCTTGGGGTATAAGGAAATATGCTCGATGAAGACGTTACTTCATTCACAACAAACTGGTGTGCAGATACAGGTTATGCGCAGCAATGTTCAGCATACGCCGCATGACTTCCGAATTTCTTGGAACATCCCCCTCGCGTGACAGCAGCACCCAGCGCAGCCAGGCAAGCGCCTCAAAGGCTCGTTCTTCATCCAACATACAGCTTGAAACAGTCCGCAGCTCATCCCGATAAAGCTTACCGTACTCTTCTCCGTTATAGATGGTGATTAAAAAGACAGACCATGCCGTGTCATATCTCGGATCTCCGTACTGTCCATTGGTCCAGTCAATAACCGTGTGCTGTCCATTCATCTCGACAATGTTCCCCAAGTTGTAGTCACCGTGAATCAAGTGATCCTGTCTGATCTGTACACGCTGCATCACATCATTCACACGATCATAAATATCAGCATGTTTATCGATCTGAGGAAAAAAATAGTCAACAAAACGGCAGCGAGGGATGTACTCTTTGGACGCCTCTGTATCTGCATCTGTATCTGCGATGCTGAATAGATACTGGTGGATATCATTTAATGTACAGGCCATTCGCCTTAAAACCTTTTGATCCAGCCGGGTAACTGGTACGCCATCGTAACTTGTAAGCAGCACCTGATTGTGATCCTGATCCTTCCCCCAGCCATAGGGTCTGGACACTTGAATTCCACTCTGGCCCAGCTTCAGCAGCAGGTGATATTGTTTGCCGATATCCGGGCGTGATTCCTTATTCCATATCTTCAGAACGTACGACTGATCATTCCATCTAATGCACATCACATCGGCTTCCAACCCAGGTGTAAGCGGAATAATTTGCTGATTCTGCTGCTGCATACCCTGCCTGATCTTTTCGTCCAGATGAACCCAGTTCATGTCACCAAGCCGTATCACGTTTGTTCACGACCTTCCGTTCGGGTTAGGCTTGATCAAGCCTTTGCCTATAACATTAGCGGATACAGGTACCCGACCGATTTCTCTGGCCCATACGGATAACTGTCCCATGTGATGAATTTCATGTGCAATCACATGCCGCATAATTTCACCCCAAGCATCCATGTCCGCGCGCCCGTCGGTTCGGCGGTCTATGAAAGCTTTCTTTTCCATACCAGGCTCCCAGGCTAGAACAAATGCTTCCACGTCCTTGTGCAGTTTATGATCCAGCTCACGCACGGCTTGGAGCGTCTGATAGTTGGCAAAATCCTCCTCATCGTCCGGTTTTCCCTGCAGCAGCTGCAGCCAGCTCCATTCCACATCAATAACGTGAAACAAAGTTCTCAGTATACTCCCAACCCCTCCTGTACGCGGGCGAAGCAGCTCTTCTGGCGGCAGGTCTGCACACCATGCATACCACTGTTCACGTACGATCCAGTTATAGCGAAAAAACGTCTCCATATCTGCACACTCCTATTCAACAAAGATGCTTCATTGTAATTCACCCCGGCTGCTTCTCTTTTATTCTCTTTTTGAGATACAAAATCACATGTATTCCAGCATAAATAAACAAAATATTAAAGAAGTACACCAGCAAATTGATATGCATGTCGGATATAAACCAGATCGCTCCATCCGGGTTCGGGAGATGATAATCCGTCAAAAAACGAAATGGAAATCCATACTCGGTTCGGAGCGGCCCGCCTTCTGTCTCTATGGTACCCGGGAGACACCAGACTGCCAGTGCGGCAAGCCAAGCGGAAAGATTGAATATTTTCAAGTTTATCTTCATGATGTTCCCTCCTGTTCTCCCTTAACAGGACTTCCTCCAAAATACGTCCCCTCTAGTTCTTCATCCAAATAATTTTTTAACTCCGGATGGTGCAGTGCATACCTCGATGTCTGGTTAAAACGGCCATTTTTCGTAACGTAAATCTGGCTGCCGTTGTATTGAATGGTGACCCCAGTATGATGCTTAAGTCTCAAAGCAATCCCTATATGAATGCTGCCATCAATGCGATCCACAGGTGTCTTGGCGAGTCCTGGAGCTTCATTCAACCAATGAACAACCCGGCTTATATCTTCTTCGTTCAAAACAGCATCGTCAAAACGGATATGGGCACCGCCGCCAATCTTGGTATATACAGCTTTGCTCGTATCCGCACGCACGACTTCGGCACTTGACAGAGGAGTATGAATATCCACAAATCGGTTATTCATCAACCAGAAGTACAGGACAGCAGCAGCCGCGGCCATCCCAACAAACAGCCAGAGTCGTTTGAAATGTTGGGTTTTCTTCATTTTTTATCACCTCATCCAATACTTAAACAACCTAAAGCCGACTTTAGTTACATCCTATTTTCAAACTATTCAGCAGTTCCCGCAGCCAGAAGCCATATTGTTCCCGCTTGTGTTCACTGTCTCTCTTTCAAAAGCGCTTTGATCTCCCGCAGCTCTACCAAAATCTCTTTCGTATGCTGGCTATTTCGTGAAGTATCAATGGCTGCTTTAATTACATATTGGCCTAAAATTAAAATTAAGAGTGAACAAATAATTATAACGAACATCATTATTTTTCCTCCCTTTTCTAAACAAAAGAAGGCAATCTCGCCAGATCGCCCTTAGTCATTACTGCACTTCTTTGTCAAGTTGATTCCCATGGAACGCTTTCAAAATAAAATCTTTATTCGGAACGTTCAGACGCTCATAAGCTTGAAGATACTGCCTGTTGTCATAGGTAACGGCCGTGAACTTCACATCCAGTCGATCCTTATGAAACTCTGCAATGCCATATCGCGCAACCGCAAACTCATTACAGCCTAAAGCTCCCGGATTCATATAGACCCGCTGCGCCGTCCTGAAATAATGAAGAATGTGATAATGTCCAAAACAGATCAGGTCATACGAGGTTTCTTTATACTTTGCATCCAACTTCACGCCGGAAGGCTCCCGATCAATGTCATCCAGCTTGTTATCGCTCATATGATAATGAGTCAGCAGCACATGCTGTCCTTCGACTTCTTTGTCTATAGATTTGGGCAGACGCTGTATTAGCTTGATGGATTCTTCGCTTAACTGTCTGCCAACCCACTCATGATGTTCTTGCAATTCTTTGTGCCCTTTCAACGGACCTCTTCCCTCAAGTAAATGGAGTACCGCTTCTTCGTGATTCCCTGCAATGGCCGTCATGTGTTCACGGCTGTATAACATTTCAATCACTTCATTGGAATATGGACCTATACCAATCATGTCTCCCAGACAAAATAACTGCTCGATGTCCCCCTGCTGGTCAATATCACTTAACACGGCTTGAAGCGCTGGAGCATTTCCATGAATATCGGTTAAAATGGCGGCCTTCATTCCGATTCCTCCTCAGGAATATACATGGTCTGAATCTCCTGAACCCCCTGGACAAAACCCAGATTCAAATACACCGACTCCGCATCATTTCCCTCCATGACGTACAGCCGTAAAAAAGGATACTGCCCCTTGAGCATGGTTAATGCTCGTTGTAACATCTGGGAAGCGAGTCCTCTTCCTCTGTACGAAGGGATCACACCGATACTGTATACGGCAGCCTGATTGTCCTGCAGACACAAGCGGCAGTTGGCAATCAACTGACCGGTTTCCTGATCATATACCAGTGTAGAGGCCTGCGTCAGAATCTCGTTAGTGTAGTTGGGGTCCTCATCAGGTGTAAAATCTTCCAGTGATTTCTGCTTTCTTCGAGCCGCTTCAAGACTTCCACCGAAACTTTCCAGATCACACCGGGCGATTTCTTCTTCGTTGACGTACTTCAATCCACCCGCCCCGTTTTCAATGATCTTCGGACTCTGTACAGACCACCTAGGGTCCCACTCGATATCAAAATGATCCGTAGGCCGCTGCATCCAGCGGCATCTGAACTCGGCCGGCCAGAATCCGGCCCTTGCAAACCAGTCTGCTTGGCTCGGTAAAATCTCAAAGGTCACGATGCGTTTGCTGCGGTCTGACCACTGCATTAATTTCCGTTTCAGAAGCTTGACGATCTCAAAGCCCTGCTGGAAAGGGGGGATGAGAAACAAGTGATACATCTTGTTGGGCTCCATCCTTACACCGCCTACTTTGCGCTCCCCTTGATAGATCCAGTACGCACTGCACCTTGAGGAATTGAACTCTTCTTCTCTGAAAAATCCAACGTACCCCATATCATAATAAACGGTACAGAATAACCCCCACTCCTTAACATCAGCCAGTCGAATCGAATATTCATCTGACAGATCATATTGAAGCGTATCCGCAGTCCATTCGGTTAGACTCATATGTCATTCCTCCATCTCCGGATAACCAATTTCTGCAATATCTTCTTCCAGTTCGTCAAGCTCAATCTCTGCATTTAACCGCTGCAGCAGCTGTTCGTTCAGCGGTTTCAAGGCAAATACATGCTGAACCCAATTTAGATCCAATTCGACCTCATAATACGCTGAGCCCAGGCATGATAATACACTGCACCACCCGCAAGTATCTCGATTAAAACGCAGGCTTCATCCGTCAGCTGCTGACTTGAAGCCCAGCCGTTCTTCCCTGCTTCGTTCCAAATGCAGAATGTCGTCTGATCCATCATAAAGGCAGGCTCATGCAGAAATGCATTAAATACCGCAGGCACACCCTTCAACACATCACCAAGCCGATTTTTATGAAGAGAAGCATAAGCTTTGTCATACCCTTTTATAATCAGACTGCCGGAATCAAACCATGCAAAATAGTGATCCCCTTCTCCGTCTCTCATCGAGGCCATCTGTTCACCTTTGTCCCACTGTGCATTGTAAGAATAATACCGGTACTCCCATTCGGGCATCAATATCGCATCCATCATCGCTGCTGCCTTAAAGATCCGCTCACACTCACCAATATCCGGTAAACGTTTGATAAAAACAGAAGCCTCACCCATGTGTCGTTACCTCCTGAGCAGTGTCATATATATATTCACCCTGGTTTTCTATCTCCTCATTATGCATGAACCAATATCAACCTGCGGTACGAGCCGCCATAATCAGCTGCAGTGCCCCCTCTTTTTCATCTGAGGTAAAAAGGATCATCTGCATCCCCTGGTTAATCTGTACTTGAACTTGCTCAGCGTCCAGCGCTTTTATAGCTTCTAATGCGTAACCTACATTCAATGACACTTTACATTCCGTTCCTAGAAAACGATATGTAGAGAGTGTTTCTGATGATTGATTTACTTGACTTGAGGCGTTGAATTCAACCTTTTCCGCTTGGACCCGCATTTGGACCAGATTGGTTTTTTCCTGAGATGCGATTATTGCAGTGCGGTCCAGTGCGGCTATCAGATCAGATGCAGGAACGACAAAACGAGCTGCATAAGCCGAGTCTGTACCGATTTCAACATTCGGATAAGTTCCTGTAATTGAATGAGTCAGAAGGGTGAAATGTTCACCCGTAAATTCAATCTTGGTTTTGCCCAATCTAACGTTCACAAATTCATCTCCGAGAAGTTTCTCAAGCTCATTCATCGTTCGGCCAGGAACGATAGCTGTTTCGCTCACTACATGCATCTCAGATGTCAGAGCCTGCTTCACCTTCCCCATCCGATATCGGTCACAGCCGATCATCGTTAACGCAGCATCCTTAACCTCCATTTTCACTCCAGTCAGCGTAGGCATATGTTCTTTTTTCTGGACCGCAAACAAAGTTTGACGAATCCCATCTTTTAAGCCTGCCCCGCTGATCGTAAATAACGTACTGCACTCGATCGACTCTGGAAGCGGATATTCATCAGCCTGCAGCAGCTGGAGTACAAAAGTTGATCTGGCGGAGTGAGTGGTGACGATTAGGCGGTCACCTGCTGCCTCGCTGGATAATATGATTTCGTTCTCCTGCATCTTTCGTACAATATCAGCCAGCAGCTTTGCTTGAACCGCAGCCTTCCCTGATTGCTGGATCTGAATATCCTCTGCAGGAATCTCCGTCATAAAAAAAGCTGTACCATCTCCGCTAATCAAGCTGATCCGGTCTGTAAACGTCTCCATATATATACATTCGAGCACTCGGACATGCTCATTGGATGATACGAAGCGAACCGCTTTGGTTAACTGCTCCAACAAACGAACACGGTTTATAATCACTCTCATCGGGGTCGCTCCTTGCTTTTATGAAAAATTCATGAATTCCATTCTGTTCCGAAACGCTATTTCAGTGCTGCCGCTGGTTTGTTCTTGAACTCATTAGTGAAACAATGATATACACGAATCCCTGCACCACAGACATTAGGATTACAAATTCGAGCAGCATACTGTCCACTGCGCCGAAATCATGCAGCAAGTCCGTTATAATCTGCTCCGGTCTGGATACAACATCCCATGAATTCCAGCGATTATACCTGCCGATATACACGCCTAGACTGCTCAGAAGTAATATAAAACTTATAATTATCCAGCAGACATATTTATGTACAAACAGATACAGCACGTTTTCAATTTGCCTAACAGAACATGTAGAGAGTAATAAACCCACGATAGCCGTACCAAGTGAAAGTGTAAGACTATACCAAAAATCCATGTTATACCAAAATGGGGACTCTGGCTGAGCTGTGAAATACCGGAAGGCATGCAGCATCTCCGTATACAGATAGGCCGCATTGGGCAGAAAGAAAAGCCAAATCAGACAAAGCAGGCCCACTAGAGCAGCGCCCAACCATCCGGGTTTGAAACCTTTACATTCTAATACATAAACGATCAATGATGATATGAGCAGTGGAACCCATGCCAGAAACATGTCCCAGACCAAAAAAGCATACATATTCGATCCTGATTTTGCCCGCAGATACGCCGCAGTACCAAGACAGCATAACGTCATAAGCAGCAGCGTCAAGAGCACTGCTGTACGTCCTTTATTCCAGAGCTTATTGTGTTTATATCCATCTTGGTTAGTCCTCATTCTATTGATCTGATCCTTCTCCTAAAATTATAGATATTTCTTAAAAGCTCTGCTGGACTCCCCATCATATCCAAGCTTTTGATAGAAATGATGGGCCTCATGTCTGGAAGCGCCGCTGGCGAGCAGCATCTTCGATGCATTCATCCGTATACATATCTGTTCCAGATGTTCCATTAATTCTGTACCATACCCCTGGCCCTGCACCTCACTGGATATAATGACCCTCTCCACCACACCAAACGGTTGGTTCCCCGCGAGAGCATCCAGACAAATATGTAAATGCGCCGTACCTACCACCTGTTTCTCAACTTCATACACAAAGAGATAGCTGTGTTCGTGGCGTCTAATCTCTTCTATTCGTTCAGCGAGCACTTTTGTATGCGTATGGCTCGGAAGCAGCTCTCTGTACAATCTTTCAATCGCTGCTGCATCCCTAAATTCAGCTTCTCTGATCATCATAACTACCCCTTATACTCTCATCTGGTAACTCAAAATAATGTCACCGTTGTCCTCTCTTTCAGCCGTTTCCTGAAAGCCACAACGCTTGTACAATGTATTAGCCGCAATATTGTGTGGTACATGTGATACTCTGATCTGCTTACAGTCACTTCGCTCCTGCAAGAAATGAATAATTTCCTGAATAGCACGTTTGCCATACCCCTGACCCTGGTGATTTCTGTCAATCATAAAACGCAGAATCCAGTAATGACCGTCTGTATAGATTTCATTATCAAATAAAACAAATCCCACCATCTGATCGTCTGCATAAATTCCGTAAGGTCTTGAAGTCACTTCCTTGGTCGCATGAACTAAAGAGTCCGCATTGCTGGCTACCAGTGCGAGCTGATCTTCTCGTGGTTGGAGAAGAATGCACTCCTGCTCATTTTCCTGGGTTATCTGCTGTAAAGTTACTAATTTTTCAAACGAATGTTCCATCTTCAATCTCCTTCATCTGTCCATGTTTAAGTCTTTATGACCATTACAATCTTGAGAAGCTGTGTACCCGGCAACAGCGTCTGTCCCCCCACTAATTCCAAACAGAATACTGCGCATCTGCCTCCAATGCTGTGGAAGTTATTGAACGACTTCTTTCTTGTAATTCACGTCTATCATAACCCAAAATGTGGAATCTGCGCATCCTTTCTTCCTTTGTCATTTTTAATTTATTCTTCCTTTTCTTGCAATAGCAAAAAAAGCCACGGATTCCGTGGCTCACGCTGTGACGATCCTGTTCTATTCTAATCCGGTCTTTCTGCAGCCTGCCCCTTCATATCTGCTGTGGATCCGCTCACCAATCGGCCTTGATACCATACGGCCTCCCTTGCAGATCTCCGGGCAACCGCTTCCGCAGCACAGCTCGCATGGACCAGCACAAAGCTCGCGGCATCTCCAGCCATCGGCCACACCCTTTCCCCTGCGGCGTTCAGCGGTGTTACTCCGCCAGTAACAACAGCCAGGGATTGTGATAAAGCTAACTCGTCGCTAAACCCGTACAGCTCAGCGAAGCGCCCGGCCTTCTCCAGCATATCGCCGCTACCAAAAGGAGACCAGTGATCCGTCAAACTGTCCGTTGCCAGCTTCACGTTTACACCAGCGCGCTGCAGCATAGGAAGCGGCATCATTGTTCTGCCAATGGGAACGGTTGAAGCCACGCCCATTCCCAGCGATGCCATGCGGCCCGCCATCTCTTCGGCCTCCTGCTGTTCTGCTCCAGCAAACCAGAATGCATGACTGACCGTAACTTGACCTTGAAGCCCCGCCTCTTCGGTCAGTCTGACAAGTTCAAGCAGTGTCTGTCTGCCTGCCTCTCCTCCATCATGCAGATGCATGTCAATGCCCGCCCGATGTTTCACTGCAAGTTCAACCATCGTATGCAGCGACTTTTCCATGTTCTCATCTACGGTATACGGGTCAAGTCCGCCAACATGAGTGGCCCCTTCAGACATGGCTTGTTCCATGAGTCCCACCGAATTCGAGCGCAGCAGCCCATGCTGTGGAAACGCAGCGATCTCTGAGGATATTTTGCCTGCATAGCTATTCAGTGCCTCTCTGGTTACTTCCAGCCTCCGAAGCCCACTGACCGGTTCAATATTACAATGTGCACGTACATGCGTGGAACCATAGGATTGAATTAAGGCAAGAATACCATCCGCCTGACGTCTGGCCTCAGGCAGCAGTTTGGGGAGCAGCACTTTCTCTTCCTCAATGCGTTCAAAGATGCTGGAGATTCGTCTAACCGCTCTCCACGGTCCATCATAATAGGTTTTATCCAGATGAATATGTGCTTCTTCAAACGAGGGAAGCAGAAGCAGCCCTTTACCATCCACCTGTGGTAAATGATCCGTTGGCTGCTCGCCCCCATCCACAACGGCAGCAATTACTCCATTTTCAATACGAAGATGGGCAGGCCCAGTTTTTGTTCCTGTTACTTCTGTTCCCTCACGAATATATCCTTGTTCCAAAATGACATTAGTGAGCCAATATGTCTTTTCCATAGACTATTCCTCTTTTCATTCGGCATGTTTCTTACTAAATCTAATCCTTTATATTAATTTTATATTAACATACCGTATGATTTTCAATAAACAATCATATAGGTGAGAGAAGAGGAAATCATGTTTGGTCATATGTAAGGATTGCAGGCGATGCAATCAAGTTTTCAATTTTTCTTGAGAAGAACCGCGAAAGAGTCCCGGTCCGATTGGTACTCTCCACCATTCACATCTGCGTATACTTTTTCAAGCGTAAATCCGGCATCGTTCATTTCTTTTTCCAGGCTCTGTACCGTAAAATGTTGATTCCAGTAATGATAGTTTACCAACTCACCATCTCCAAAAACCAAAACATTTTTTGATAAAGTCACATAATCAGGATATTTCACAGAAGCATATAAGGACAAATGTTTCTTCTCTGAGAAGGGGTTATCTTTTCGGGTCAGTCCCCACATCAGTTGAGTTTCAAATTTGTTATAGCTGTATTCTGATAATACATCCAGTAGAATTAATCCCCCGGGTTTTAAACCTCGGTGGATATTGTTAAGTATTTTTTTTCTATTTTCCGGGCTAAAAAAGCTGTAAACTTCATAGATCAATAGAGCCATGTCGAATTCATTCTCGAGTTCAATGCTTGTGATGTCCTCGTTTCTGTATTCAACGGATAAACCTTCTTTTGCGGCTTCCCGCTTTGCATACTCAATTGACTTTTTATTGAAATCGACACCAACGACCTTATAACCTCTCATCGCTAATTTTTGAGCATACAGGCCTGGGCCACAACCAAGATCAACAATTTTGGTATACTGATCTAGAGGAGCAATAGTATGAATGAAATCAACGGTTTCATTAATAAATTCATTATTCTTACTGCCACCAGGAATATTTTCATCAAAATGAGCTTTCAAAACTAGGTCATCACGGCTAGAGTCAAGCCAGATTTGTACTGATCCTTCCTCAAATGGCTCGGGAATTTTCGCCATTTCTAATAATTTTTCCATTATGGTCTCTCCTTCTGTTGAATTTGATTGAGTGGTCTATACAGAAGAGGGATTGCTGCTTAGCTGAAGAAGCAGCTGCGTATCTCAGCTAAGCAGCAAGTAAAGTGCACTTCATTACCTTATTACAGCAATTTATCAATGCGGACTTTATGCACTAACTGGAATTTCAAGTTAGCAGTGGTTGCTTACTGTTGACAGAAAAACAGTAACGGTAACTACAGTTACGGTAGCTTCTGCTGCCTTACCTTTTCCCTCTTTGTTTGCTAATTTTTGCAATTCCAATACTTTATTCATAGATTTCACCTCCTTTCCTGCGATTAGAAATCCTGTGTATGCAGCACATGTCTTGTTTATAAAACGGCTTAGTTGGCTGTTAGTACAGAACCAGCTTTGGTTTTTGCGGCAAATTGATCTGAATGGATCAACGGAAGCCAATACAGCGGATTATTTTTGACGATGCCCATCAAGGCCAATATGATTCCCGAGCTGCCTGAATACACATCATCCGCTAATCGATAAGAAAACTGACCGGGATAAACATAATATTCCCGTTTATCTATTAAAAATAGATTCAGTAGATTCAAAACCTCTTGTTCCATTTGTTCACGTTCCTGTCCCTGCTCCACCATAGAAGGCAGTAAGAGAAAGCTGCCCGCCCCATCAAATAACCCTCCACTGATGGTAGAACATATACGCGACAATTTTGAAACCGCCTTCATTTCACTTTTGAAAAAATCTTGTCCACTCACATGATTGAGAAACCATATGCATATGCCGATACCTATCGATCCTCCGGAGAGATAGGGCAGTTGTCGATTTCTCTCATCCACCGTTTGGATTGAGCCGGTAGATTCATCCATAATTGTTTTCTTCAGATCTTCAGATATGAGCTGCTTTGCCTTGTCCAAATATGAAGTATCCCTCGTTGCCGAATACATGGCGGAATAGAAGAGTGACACACCTGATAAACCATCTATTACACCGATTTCTACAGCCATCCAGTCATTGGTACTTAACTTTCCTTCGTGATCCAGGTTCTTCTCTATTAATTCTTCTATTTCCTTAGCGTACTTCACATATTCATAATCTTCTGTTTCAAAAAATAAGCTGACAACAAACAGACCTATTCCTGAAAGACCTGAGCGTAAAGAGATATTGGTTTCGTTCATATTCCGTCTCATCATCTTCAATTCTTGTAAAACAACATCCTGATATCCCGTTTCGTACAATAAGGCCAGGACTCCCGTTTTCCCTGTTATCAGACCGTTCCCATCCATGTGATTCAGATGTTTCAGCAAGAAATCTTGAATCCATTGGTTCACTTCTACTGAACTGACCTTATTTCTCGTGAGAACATAGGCAGCGCCGCTTCCTCCTGTCAAAAAGTTATATTTGCCTCCATTCATCTCAAACTGACGAATATCACCGTTAATGAATCGCTCATCATTCGTTAAATTGTGCTGCATACCTTTAATTAAATTCGCTGTAATTGAAGATAGATCCAGATCAATGGTTTGTTCATTCATTTTAATGGCTTCAGGTACATATGACTGGTACTCCTGGATCTTAAGATCGCACTTCCCCTGCAGGTCTACAATGAATTGATAAAACGAATCATCATACAGCTCTTTAATCCACCGAAAGTGGTTATGCTGTAAATACGTATCTAAAACTTCGGAAGATAAAATTGGAAGAGCCAAATATCTTGTCAATTTTTTTAAGCCAAACCAATCTCGCGCACCACTGATTTTTATCTCTTGTGAAGCAAATCCGATTGTCATCATACTAGGCTTTTCATCCGAATTTACAGGCATAGCTGTTTCAAAATCGATCAGTTTTACAGTCAGATCCTCCATCACCATAATGTTGGCCGGTTGGAAGTCTCCCATAGCAATATCTTTATGATGCATCTCTTCGATTAACGCAAATAATTGAAGCAGTATCTTTTTGACATGTTCAGCATGTATGTTCAGGTCTTCATGATCCCTAAAGAACGGGAAATATTTAGCAAGCCACTGCCTTAAATCTCCCCCCTCAATGAATTCTTCCACCAAAAAGAAATGCTCCCACTCTTGAAAATATTCGATTAGCTCTACGACTCCAGGTAGATCTTTAAGTTTCTTCAGCGCCTCGTATTCCTTGGTTTGTCTGGACAATGAATCCCGAGCTGCACCATCCAGACCTGCATTAGGTCTGGCTTCCTTAATGATTACTTTCAGATTGTCCTGCTTACGAGTCGCACCGTATACCCCGCCCGCATTACTATAGCTCAGTGCGGCTTCAATCTCATACCGTTCCAGGCTGCTGTCACCACTGGAATCTGCATCATCCGAGTCCTTTGATATATTTATTGTATTAAGGTAATCGTCAAAACCTTTGACGAAATCAGGCACCTGATAATACGGGGTTCTCTCGTCTTTAATTAATCGACCTTGATCATCTTTGATACAATGCTCCCCATATTCATTAAAAATACTCCTGAAACCGCCGTACCTGTAAAACACGTTACTATCTTTCCACCGTTTATCACTCAGAATATAAGGTCCTTTTTGGAAGCCTGAGGTTGCAAAAGAGATCATATCCAGCAGCTTTACGAACTCATCATTATTCACAGGGTATACCGTTATGAATTTGCCTGAAGATGCTCGGTTCGCGTTTTTCGAATTCATCTTGATAAAGCTTTGTTTATCCTTAAGGTGTTTGAATTCAACCCGTTCATCTATACATATTTTCGAAACCTTTTCTAATAAACGTTTTGATTCTTCGAATAATGCAGAGACATGAATTTTCCATCCCTGATCAGGAAGAGGTGAATCCTTAACATGATAGTGTTTCCAAACCGATTCGTTTGCTGATATTACAACGTAAGGGTCAGGAAGGTCACTCAGCTCATAGATGTGCATCTTTTCTTCGCTGTTTTCCGACTTCCCGTAGTATTCCGAATTCGGTTTTAGATACAGGTTGTACAGCATGTTCCCTTCCATTCCATTCCCTCCTAAAATTAAGTATCCACCCTATCAGATATCTAATTTACATTGTTATAAGAATTATATTCACTGGGCCAAGTTAGATAGAACACTTGACCTTATTGTCGCTGAAGACATCCCCTTATCAAAACTCTTTTTTCTGATAGATAAACATAGAGACACATAAAGATATTATATAGACAAGTAAACCAAATAATAAATAAATGATAGGAACAAATTGGTCAGGATCATTGGCATTCAGGCTCGTGGCCAATCCGCCAACAATACCTTGTGAAACGATCGTAATTAAAATTGCTCCGCCAACACTTCCCAACGTAATGGAATCTGACTTTTCCGGTCCAAAAATATAATAGAGAGGGAAATTGATACCGCCGGTTATGAGAACTGCAAAAGTGCCAAAAAAGATAGCATGGAACATATTGTATATCTCCGTACCTGACACAAGACTATAGACATAAAAGATAGCGAAAGATAACAGAACACCATAAATGACGACTAGAAAATAGAATAGGTAGTGACTTTGAACGACATGGCTTCTACTCACAGGTAAGGTAAGGACATATTTATCATATCCTGACTTTCCCTCAAATTTAATGACATCGAGTGCAGACATGACGATGAGCAAAATATTTAACATGGCAGCCAAACGGTGCATGGAATCATCTGCGTACGTTAGAATGATGACCGACAGCAAAATAGCCAGACCTGTGTACCACAGTGAACTCCGATATACCAAGTAATAACTTGTCATTAATAAACCTTTCATTTATTCATGACTCCTTGTTAATAATAAACTGATCTCATCCATAGAGATTGGTCTAGTCACCATACCTTCTGGTAATTGTTTTTTATCTGATACAAGTACATTATAATAAGAATCGCAACTTCTCTTGGCCACCACAATTTCCGGATGAAGTAAGTCAAGCTGTTCTCCAGCGAGGTCGACAATCGCATATTTTTCAAAGACCTTTTCCTTCTCTTCATTCAGCAAGATCTCGCCCTCCTTTATAATGACAAGATGACTTGCTATTTTCTCGATATCACTCATGATATGTGAGGAAAGTACGATTCCCCCTCTGCCATCACTTACAAAGCTTTTTAACTCATTTAACATTTCTTCTCTTGATGAAGGGTCAAGTCCTCCCGTCGCTTCATCGAGAATCAACAGCTCAGCATGATGTGATAAGGCAACCGCTACAGACAGCTTCATCGACATTCCACGTGAGAACTCATTTACTTTTTTATCCATAGGCAGCGAGAAAGTACGGACTAAACGTTGAAAGTTATTCTCGTCCCAGTTTTTGAACAAATGTCCAAACACGTTATTTAACTGCTTGATGGTCAGATGGGCTGGAAGATTGGCTGCATCAAATACAACTCCAATCTTCTCCTTGATCTGAGGATTTTTATTCATATTTTTCTGGCCAAACAACTGAACTGTACCGGCATCGTTAGAAATAAGGCCCAGTACTATTTTGAACGTTGTTGATTTACCGGCACCGTTATCACCAATGAAACCAACGATAGATCCAGGAGGAACATTGAAAGAAACATCTTTTAATGCCTCCTTGGCTCCATATGATTTCCTGATATTTTTAATCTCCAGAAGATTAGTCATGTTTTCACTCCTGTTTTTCTGCATGTTCAGTAATCTTTGACAACTAGCGTTGTTTTGGATTCATCAGAAAAATGCAAGTGCAGTACATCTTCAAGATCAGATTGAGTTAACTGCTCCAGTGCAGGTAATACGTCAAATAAATCGGTATCGTTAGAGCGATAACGTGTAAACTGATTTGCAATAAATTGCAGGGAGTTAATGGAACTTAGAAAACGGCCAATTTCTTTTTTGATCACACGCTCTGCATCTTCTTCAGGGATGGATTCCGTTTTAAACCGCTGTATCGTTTCGTTTATACAGGATATTACTTTTTCCGGTTCGCAGCTGTTCCCACCTATGATTGTAAATCCGAAATTTTTCTCGCTTGTATATTCGAAATGAAATGAACTGTCCACATAGCCGAGGTTATACATTGTATTGTATGCCTCTGAACTGATGCCAAACATTAACTCCAACAATACATTCACAGCTAACTCATACTTAAGCAGTTCCCGCCCTCGTCGTAACGGTTTTGTTTCTTTGTATCCTACTAATACTTGGGGAATAGGGACCGGCATCCGCATTACGCTGGAGCTTCGATTCACGCCGCGATCTTCGTCAGCGAAAATACAGCTGGCCTCTACCTTTTGCGGAAAGTTCTTATGCTCTTGATTTTGTCGAATAAGCTCCATCGTTTCTTCAGGACTTACAGGCCCAACAACGAAAAGCAGCATATTGCCAGGATGGTAAAATGTCTGGTAACACGTGTATAAATCCTCTTTGGTAATACTTCGAATGGATGCTGCTGTCCCGGCCAAATCAATTTTTACTGGATGGCTTGTGTATAAATTGTCTAAAACTCCGAATTGAGCACGCCAGCCTGGATTATCGTCGTACATTTTTATTTCCTGTTCTATGATTCCTTTTTCCTTTTCTACGGCTTCATCCGTAAAGTAAGGCTCTTGGACAAAATCCAGCAAAGTTTCAAGACTTTCATGGACGCTGGAAGCTGCCGATATTGTATAAGCTGTACGAGTAAAGCTCGTGAAAGCGTTGACATTTACTCCCAGCCGGGCAAACCTGTCAAACACATTCCAATCCTTACAATCAAACATTTTATGTTCCAGAAAATGAGCCAGCCCGTCTGGCAGTGTAATAGAATCTTCTCCTGATAAAACGAAATTCTTATCTACAGATCCAAATTTAACAGTGAGTGCTGCAGCTGTTTTATGAAAATCTTTCTTAGGAAGTATGTAAACTTCAAGACCATTGTTCAGCTTCTCAAAGTATATTGTTTCTTCCAGTATATTATATTGGATAGCTTCCAAAGCGTTTACTCCTTTCTATTCAAGAAGTAGATTGTATCCAGCTCCCACTTATTCACGGCGTTAACGACATCTTCTTTGGTTACTGAGCTGATTCTTTTAATATGGTCTTGAATCGCAGCAGAAAATCCGCTATCCACAGCTTGAATAAAGATATCCATAATGCCTTCAGGGGAATCATGTGCTTCTAACAATAAGTTGATCAGCAGTGCTTTACCTTGTTCCATTTCGGCTTCCGTAAAATCGCCCTTTTTCATCGCGTATTCTTGATCTCTCATTAGTTCGATCACACGTTCATAATGTTCAAAATCAATTCCTGCCATCGCTACAAGCAAGCCTTTGCTGCTTTGAATCTGGGAGTGAGCATAATAAGCAAGACCTTCTCTTTCGCGTATCGCACGAAATAACTTGGAGGATGGAAACCTTCCGAAAACAGCATTTGCTACTCTTGCCGCCTCGTAATGCTCATCTTGTATGGTTGTAGACATTCTATATCCCAAAAGGAGCGTTCCTTGCTTGACCTCCAGATGATCCTGTACCACTTTCACCGCATCTACTTTGGATCTAATTGAAGAATTTCTATTTAAAGAGATATTATTATACTTTTCACAAAATACTTCATTGACCATGACTCTGACATCTCTCTCGTTAAAAGCTCCAACGATGAATAAATCAAAGCGATCATTTCGAAGCATGTCATTATAGACTTGGAATACGGATTGCGCATGGAGAGAATTTATCTCTTCCCTTCTACCATACGGCGGACTGGCATACGCCTCGTCTTCAAACATCTCTTCCACCAGACGAACATGGGCGTACAACACCTTATCATTGAACATCGAATCCATGCGCTGTTTTAAAAACTGTTTTTCCCGTTCAACAATCTGTGGATGAAACGCTCCATCCTCGATTAAAGGGTTATAGATCATTTCGTGTAATAGAAGCAGGGAGGAATGCAATAAGGAATCGCTATCATTCAGAAATTGTTCTGCTGAGATTTCCATTTTTAAGGAAATACAATGATCCTCTCCCTTTTTGTATGTGTCCCAAGAAAGCTCTGCCCCGTACATCTCATCCAACTTCTGTTGTAATTGCTTGCGAGTCGGGTATTTCATTGAGCCTCCGGTGAGAATCTGGGGAATTAAAGCTCTCGAAGTGATGGATTGCTTATCCAGGGGTGCTCTCATTGTCAACATCAGACTTATGGTCTTGAATTTATCCGTGTTATATAGGTGAAGTTTCAGGCTATCTCCTTCATCGGAATTTATCGTTATATTTTCCAATTGAGATCTCCTCTCTTAAATATATCATGTCACGGATGATGTGCTGTTTCCAAGCTGCAGCTTCCTCTTATGTTCTCATAAAATGTACATTTCACTCTATTATATGCAGTCAAAGCAAGAGACTATCTTTCATCCCCTATGTTATGCCTTAAACTTTCAATAAATTACTTAATCTATATTTACATATATTTTCCACTATTGTATCACAATCCAATATAGAAATATACCATAATTGCCCATTAAATCCTCGAAAGCGCCAAATAAAAAACGACACTCCTCACAGTAAATCGACAATCCCCTGTCTTATTTTGTCATATAAATAAAGGAGAATATAAAGATAGACATATGAAGACTGCATATACCTAATAAAAAAAAAGACGAGCCAGCTTTCGTTAAACCGAAAACCAGCTTGTTTTTGATTTCATTCAGCATTTACATTCACATTTGTATTTGACCACAGTGCCTGTGTTTATCTTTTTTTGAGAACAGCTGAGATCATCTCTGCCGCAGCTTGAAGCAATAAAGCAGCAGCGTGAACGATCAGAACTAAATTAAACAAAGGAAAGGAATAAGGAGCAACCCATTCATTAAGCAATCTTGATTGCAATATCCCCTTAAGCATTTCAGTAAATACATTGTTACTATCATTTAACTTGGGTTCCAGGAACGTACCGTCAATAACCATAAAGATGATTTGAATAACTATAAAAATTCCAATTCGGATCATCCAGCGTTTTGTACGATTCGGGTGAGATTTCTGCGAAACGTACGACATCACATCATCTCCTCTCATGAAATAGAAATTCCCGGGTGTTATACAATGAAGGCGCGGCGCGGCTGTTTTTTCTTTGATGTATGTACTTCTCTTTACCTGTAATAAATATACATGTCACAGATAGATTTATACCACATCTCTTTTACAATTCACTTGTAACATTACAAATAAAGAGAAAATTCCAACTCAAACAGGAGGAGCATTCTATATCAAAAATCAAATCTCGCATGCCCTCCGTCTGCCACGCCTTCAATATGTTCAATATCCAGCAGCCTGCGCTTCATCTCCAGTCCGCCGCGAAAACCCGTCAGCTTGCGATTAGCACCGATAATGCGGTGACATGGAAGTAATACGGGAATCGGATTGGCCCCATTTGCCGCACCTACAGCACGTACAGCTGAAGGTCTGCCGATCACTGCAGCGATATCTCCATACGTACGTGTCTGTCCATAGGGCACATACCCGAGTGCCTTCCACACCTGCTGCTGAAACGGCGTGCCAATCAGGTCGAGCGGGATGTCCTCCGTATAGACTGTCTTTTCTCCTGCAAAATAAGACACCAGCCAGTCCATCATTCCAGTCCGCTTTAATGCCTGCTCATTCTCTTCGAGTGCAGTGCCTGGTGCAATTTTACTAATCCAGCCAGTCCAATCCTCCAGTTTTTCATTGGGCATCACGATCCTGCACACTCCCTTTTCGGTTGCAAGCAGACTCCATGGGCGTCCGTCCAGCTGTATATTGGCATACATTATCTTTTGTCTCATCCCATATTCACCTTCTTTTTTCCCGCGATTACGTCAGCCGTTTTTTGTGTCTGTCTGTTCACCTTACGTTTCATGCTTCGCATCAATTGCTTATCCTCTGGCGTCACCCGGTACGATTCTATAATCTTCTGGAGAGCCTTATTGTACGTAAAATCGTCAAGCGTATTTTGCTTCAAATACGGCATAACAGCCTCGGGCTGTTTCACATAAGCGATCGAGATGGCCCAAGCTACAGCCATTTTCACATAATATGCCTCATGTTTAATCTGATCAAGTAAAGGTAAAACCTGATGAATATAAGGCTCTTCCAGATAAAAATTCAGCAGCATCACCACACCAAACCGGATTTCGTATTCTTGATCTGACCGCAGGTAGGGCTGAATGAAGTTCCACATCGCTTCGGGATGCACTTTGGTATATTTCAGTCCGGCACAGAAGCTGTCACACACCGACCAATTGTCAATCTTGGGCACAAACGCGGCAATTCTTGTCAGCAGCTCATGTAAATCCGCCTGTGCATGACCAATAACCATTGCCTGCAGCATAACCTCCTCAAAAAATTCATCCTTCGCCGTATCCAGGTACGTACGCCAGTCTTCCGCGGCAATCTGTTTAGCTATTTTGCGGATAGCGGGCAGCCGCACACCCAAAACATTTGTAATATTCGGGATGAGAGAAGCTGAGAATTTTTGGTATTCCGGCTCAGCCAGGCTGAGCAATTGTGTTCGAATCTCTGTTTCCAATACACACGACCTCCTCATTTGCTGCTGTAGAACAAGTATATCCTGAGCGCTTCCATTTGTAAGCCTATGTCGAATGTTTAAGCAAGATTTCAACATCCTGCTTCTCCCTATGCATGTACGGTTGTTTAGCTGCAGGCCCTTTTCGTTTAAAAATATGGAGCCCATCTTACAGAAAAGGAGTGTCGATATGAAAGGGTCACAGACCAACAAAGAGCTTTCCGTAGAGGAAATCACCGAGCAGCTCAAGCAGCACGTGCAGTCTCAGAATCTGCCGGAATTCTATAAACTCGTGAAGGAGCTGCGTCCCTATGATCTTTCACTCATCTATAAAAAGTTCCCTGAAGACGATAAAAATCGTTTTCTTCTTCTGTTCAAACCGGATATTCTTGCTGATTTAGCCGAAAATCTGAAGCTGCATGAACAGGCCGAACTTTTTGAAAGGCTTGGACCAGAACGTACATTGGAAGTCATGCAGCAGATGGATAAAAGTGACCTTATCCGATTCATGCACGATCTGCCAGCGAAGCGCAGGGAAGAATTGCTGTCCAGCATGAACCTGGATCACTCCGCCATTATTCGGTCTGTACTCAGCTATCCGCCGGAAACGGCCGGACGAATTATGACAGACCGCTATCGTACCTTGTTCACTCACGATACAGCGAAGGAAGCGCTTAGACAGTCGCAAGGTACACTACATCTATCCGCCTCCAGTTATCTCTATGTTGTCGACGATGAGGGTAAGCTGGCTGGTGTCGTTAGTTATCGATCCCTCGCCTTGGCTGACGACAAAACCAAGGTTGAAGAGTTAATGACCAGGAGGGTTATTCACGCGACCGTAGATATGGATCAGGAAGAAGCGGCACAACTGCTGCGAGCGTTACGAGTTCATTGCCCTTCCGGTGGTGGATGAGAACAATCGGCTGTGCGGGATTATCCAAATGGATGACGTCATTGACATCATTATGCATGAGGCCAGCGAAGACCTTGCCAAAATGGGCGGCGGCGGCAAGGATATTGATTTTGATACCAAACCGCTGGTCGCGGTCAGACGCAGACTGCCCTGGCTCATTTTACTGTTATTGATCGGATTGATTTCGGGAAGCATTGTCGATTTTTTTGAAGATACATTGAATCAGGTCGTTGCTCTCGCATTTTTCATGCCTATGATTGCCGGAATGACGGGAAATACGGGGACTCAGTCCCTCGCTGTCGTCGTACGCGGACTTATTGGACGCAAGCTCGACAGATCAACTGTGCTGGCTTTAATTGGACGAGAGATTAAAGTGGGTACAATGATCGGCCTTGTCTGCGGTCTGCTGATTACAGTAATTGCTTATTTCTGGCAAGGGGACTGGCTGCTCGGTATGATTATCGGTGTATCCCTGTTCTTCACGTTGATCATCGGCACACTGACAGGCACCTGCATTCCGCTGCTGCTCAGCCGCTTCAAGGTTGATCCTGCTGTTGCATCCGGTCCTTTAATTACAACACTGAACGATATTCTTTCACTGTTTATCTACTTTGGAATTGCCACCCGTTTCATAGGTGCGCTGATGTAGATAAAACGGTGCAAGGCTTAATTTACACCGAGCTGTCTATAGGTAAGAAACTTGGATATGGGCTGGAACCTCTTGACCAAAAAGAATAATATGGTATCGTAAGATATATCATTTATTGAAACTACGTTTCACACAATGAAACAAGAGGTGGTAATGTGCCCATCAATTTTCACGATCAACGCAACAGAATGACGTATACGACCAGAACTGCGGATGCATCATGGCTCTCTTTGCTTCAGGAGTATGTGGATGTATCGGGGAAAGAGATTGTTGATATCGGCTGCGGCGGAGGAATTTATACCCGAGCTTTAGCAAACTCAGGAGCTGCACATGTGACGGGTGTAGATTTTTCAGATGAGATGTTAAAAGGGGCTGCTCGGCATTGTGAGAATTTGAGCAATGTCACATTGCAGCAGGGGAACGCCTACAACTCGGGACTTCCAGACCATACTTTTGATATCGTCTTGGAAAGAGCGCTCATACATCATTTGCAAGATTTAGACAGCTGTTTTCAAGAAGCAAAACGTATCCTGAAAAACAATGGTGTGTTCATCATCCAAGACAGAACACCTGAAGACTGTTTACTCCCAGGAGACGAACATAACATGAGAGGTTACTTCTTTGAGAAGTATCCTGAATTGATTGGCATGGAACGCTCACGTCGGCACGAAGCCCATGAGGTCCAGAGATCGCTTGATTCCAATGGATTCATGATCGTTAGAACCGTGCAGCTTTGGGAAACCAGATGTGTTCACCAGAACCTGGCTGCATTAAATAAAGATCTGGCGCAGCGGACTGGACGCTCGATTCTTCATGAATTGACAGACCATGAGCTTGGCGAGCTGATTGTATTTATTAACAGCAAACTTAAAAACAGTACAACTCCAATTATTGAAAAAGATTCATGGACATTATGGATTGCTGTTCCAAAATAAAGACAAAAAAGGCTTGGCATTTGCCAAGCCTTTTCGCTAAATCCATATTAAATTTCGTTATATTTACCTTTAGTAAACGTTACATTCAGTATATTTTATATTTTACATCTATAATATTAAGCCGCTCTTTTGTTTTTATTATAGATATCAAATGCCACCGCCAGCAGCAGCACCAAGCCCTTGATTCCCTGCTGCCAGTCGATACCGAGACCAATCAGGGACATTCCGTTGTTCAGCACGCCCATAACCAGACCACCGATGATGGCGCCAAATACGGTTCCAATCCCTCCCGAAGCTGAAGCTCCACCGATGAAGCAGGCTGCAATCGCGTCCAGCTCAAAGTTGGTACCTGCTCTTGGTGTAGCCGCATTCAGACGAGCGGCAAAGATCAGACCCGATACAGCGGCCAGTGTGCCCATGTTCACAAACACCCAGAAGGTCACTTTTTTCGTTTTAACCCCGGACAGGCCTGCAGCCTTCTCATTGCCTCCAAGTGCATACACGTGACGCCCCATCACCGTACGATTCATGACGAAGGAATACACGACAATCAGCACAAACAGGAGCACCAGAATGTTAGGAATACCTGCGTAACTTGCTAGTACGAATGTAAACAGGTTGGTTACCGCTGCGACTACAATCAGCTTGAGCAGGAACAGCCCTTGCGATACCACTTCAAAGCCATACTTGCGCTGGGAAGCCCGTTCCCGCATTTCGTTAATAATGTACCAGATGGTGAGTGCAATCCCCACAATAATGGATACCAGACCCAAACCGGAGAATTGAACATCCGGCAGGAAACCCGAGCTGATTTTCTGGAATCCACCAGGGAAAGGTGAAATAGACTGCCCTTCAAGTACAATCATTGTAAGTCCGCGGAACAGCAGCATGCCCGCCAGCGTAACAATGAAGGCCGGAATCCTCACATACGCAATCCAGAAGCCCTGCCAAGCACCAATCAGCGCACCTACCAGCAGGGAAGCAATGACTGCAAGCCATGCAGGCAGCTGCCAATCGACCATCATGATAGCGGCAACGGCACCGACAAAAGCCGCAATCGAACCGACGGACAAGTCGATATGCCCTGTAATAATAACCAGCACCATACCAATGGCGAGGACCAGAATGTAACTGTTTTGTAAAATCAGATTCGTAATGTTAATGGGCTTCAGCAGCAGCCCGCTGGTCAGCACCTCAAATAAAAGCATGATGACAACGAGAGCAATGATCATCCCATATTGACGTATGTTATTTTTGAATAGTTTAGTTACCGTTTCCATGCTTACCGCCTCCAGACTTGGTCATATATCTCATCAGTGTTTCCTGCGATGCCTGCTCCCGGCTGACTTCACCCGTGATTCGTCCGGCATTCATCACATAGATCCGATCACACAGGCCCAGAACTTCCGGCAGCTCCGATGAAATCACCAGCACACCCTTGCCTTCGGCAGCAAGCCGATGAATGATCGTATAGATTTCGAACTTGGCCCCTATGTCAATTCCACGCGTCGGCTCATCCAGAATCAGAATATCCGGCCCGGCAAAGATCCATTTGCTCAGCACTACCTTCTGCTGGTTACCTCCGCTCAGATTGCCGGTTTTCTGCAGAATGTTAGGTGCTTTAATGTTCATGCTTTTTTTCATTTCTTCCGCGACCAGCACTTCTTCATGTTCGTTTACAACGGCATTACGAGTCAGTTTGCTTAGTCCGGTAAGGGAAATGTTGCGTTTGATATCATCCATTAAAATAAGGCCATATTCCTTGCGATCCTCCGTCACATAAGCAAAACCATTCTGAATCGCCTCGGTCACACTATTGTTCTGAATTGGCTTGCCATCCTTGATCAGCTGTCCGGATATGTTACGTCCATAAGATTTGCCGAAGATGCTCATCGCAAGTTCCGTGCGTCCGGCACCCATCAGCCCCGCAATCCCGACAATCTCACCACGTCTGATGTTCATATTGATCTGATCCAGCACCTTACGTTCCGCCTGATGCTCGTGATACACCGTCCAGTCTTTCACTTCCAGCACCACGTCACCAATGGTGGCATGACGTTCAGGATAGCGGCTCGTCAGATCTCGTCCGACCATTCCGCTGATGATGCGGTCCTCGGTGACGTTATCCTTCTTCATGTCCAGCGTTTCAATCGTCCTGCCGTCCCTCAGAATCGTCACTGCATCCGATACCTTCGACACTTCATTCAGTTTGTGAGAGATGAGGATACAGGCAATGCCCTGCTTTTTGAATTCCAGCATCAGCTGCAGCAGATTTTCGCTGTCGTCCTCGTTCAGCGCCGCGGTGGGCTCATCCAGGATGAGCAGACGTACTTTTTTGGAGAGCGCTTTCGCAATTTCAACAAGCTGCTGCTTACCTACTCCGATGCTGGATACCAGCGTGTTAGGGTTTTCGTTCAGCCCTACTTTCCCCAGCAGTTCACGTGTCCCGACAAAGGTTTCCTTCCAATTCACGATACCTTTGCTTGCACGCTCGTTGCCCAGATATATATTTTCCGCAATGGAGAGATACGGGATCAGCGCCAGCTCCTGATGGATAATGACAATGCCCAGATCCTCGCTTTGCTTGATATCTTTGAACTCACATGTCTTACCGCGGAACAAAATGTCTCCTTCATAGCTTCCATGCGGGTACACTCCGCTCAGCACCTTCATCAGCGTAGACTTGCCTGCTCCATTCTCGCCGCATATGGAATGAATCTCGCCTTCCCGTACTTTCAGGTTGACGTTTTCCAGCGCTTTGACGCCCGGGAACGTTTTGGTAATGTTCTTCATTTCAAGGATGACGTCCGTCATGGCATGTGCTCCTTTCCTGGATCATGCGTATAACACGCCGATCTTTTGCATCGTATTTTAAGGCAAACCAATCTCTTTCATCGCACTTTACGGTAGGCCGATTTCTTCTTTCGTGTAATACTTGCTGCCCACAATATCTTTCTCCACGTTGGTTCGATCCACTGAGATCGGGTCGAGCAGATATGCAGGAACCACCATTAATCCGTTGTTATATGACTTAGTATCATTAACTTCTGCTTGTTTTCCCTGTAAAATGCTGTTGGCCATCTCCACTGTTTTCTCGGCGAGCTTGCGTGTGTCCTTGAAGACCGTTTGTGTCTGCTCTCCAGCCACAATGGACTTGATCGATGCCAGTTCCGCATCCTGCCCCGTAATAACCGGCAGCGGTTTGTTCGGCTTGCCGTAGCCAATGCCTTTCAGAGACGAGATAATCCCGATACTGATTCCGTCATACGGAGATAACACGGCATCCAGATTATCACCCGAATAATAAGCGCTCAGCAGATTATCCATCCGTGATTGGGCCAAAGCACCGTCCCAGCGCAGTGTAGCAATCTGCGCCATGGTCATCTGTTTGCTGCGGACGACCAGTTTGCCAGAATCAATGTATGGTTTGAGTACGGACATCGCACCGTCGAAGAAGAAGTACGCGTTATTATCATCCGGTGATCCGCCAAACAGCTCAATGTTAAACGGCCCCTTACCATCCTTAAGCCCCAGCTTCTGTTCAATATAGGAGGCCTGCAGCACTCCAACTTTAAAGTTGTCAAACGTAGCATAGTAAGTCAGATATGGCGTATTACGAATAAGTCGGTCATACGAGATGACCTGAATGCCTTCGTCATGTGCCTTCTTGATAACATCCGTCAGTGTGTTGCCGTCTACGGATGCGATGACCATGACATCTACACCTTTCGTAATCATGTTCTCAATCTGTGAAATCTGATTCTCAACCACGTCTTCCGCATACTGAAGATCTGTTTTGTAGCCCTGCTCCTGAAACAGACGAACCATGTTCTCTCCGTCTCCTACCCAGCGTTCCGATGATTTGGTAGGCATGGATATGCCGACATACCCTTTTTCCTTGCTGCCCACATCGCTTTCAGCCAGATTACAGGCCGAGAGCATCATAGCCATGATTAGAAGCCAGATCAATGCTGCTCCTTTTTTCATATGAAGTTCCCCTTTCTCCACGTATCGCGTTCGTTTTTCATAAGATAACGCTTACAACATATAGAGTATCCTGCAGCTTATTGTTCCTCTCTGCATCCCATGGTAGCATTTCAGTACCAGCAGGGTCTTTGCAGGTTTTGAACCTTTTTTATAAAAATTTAACTTTTGATGGAAGAGGACAGCGAAAAACCCGCCGCAGGCATTTTACCTTTAGCGGCGGGTCTACTTCTATTCTCGATATATTGAACTTAAGCTGCTCTGCACATACAGACGCATGACAGATGGATTCCTACCTATATCGGATCTGCGGTGGAACGTTCGGTTCCGCCATTCTTGCGATATTGGGCAGGGGAGATGCCCATCGTTTTCTTAAACGCCGTGCTGAAATAATGCTGCGTATCATACCCCACTCGTTCGGCGATTGTATGGATCGGGAGTGCAGTGGAATCCAGCAGCTGTGCAGCCTTACGGATTCGGGCACGAGTGACAAGCGTAACAAAAGAATCGTCCAGTTCTTTCTTCAACACACGACTGAGATACACCGCCGACACCTGCAAACGGGATGCCAGTGATTCCAGCGTCAGTTCCCGCTCCGCATACTCTTCCTGAATCATCTGCCTTGCTCTGCGGACGAGTGGAGAGAGCTTCACTTCTTCATAGACCTGCCCACGGCAATGCCGATATGTATCCGGCACTTCTTCCAGCGTTCCGGTGTGCGGCTCCACATGGGCATGCACTGCAATGTTCAGACATGCGCTGATCTGCTGCTCCAACAGAGATGCGATCTCCTCCGGTGCCTCCTGCCACAGACAAATGCCAATGACGCTGCTGGCATCGCGGAACAGCACATGCGCACGGTCTCCGAGCAGTTCCGTAATGATATTTTCCACGGCAAACAGAAACAGCTGGCGGTCATTTTCTCTCAAAATGGTCTGGCGCGCTTCAGCAGCAGGCCAGCGCACAACACCGATCTGCACAGGTGATACCGCAGGAAGATGCAGAAAGGTGAGCTGCTCTGTCAGATTTTTACCGCCCGTCTGCCCCTCCATCCATTCCTGACAAAATCGCTGACGCAGCAGTGGAATGTTCCGTTCAATCTGATGCGCTGCCTGTCTGACATACGCTGTCCGCTGATGTTCCTCGTCCAGCCGCTGACGCAGCCGCTTGAGTGCAGCATACAGCTGTTCTGCCTGTACGGGCTTCAGGATATAGTCTTCCACCCCGAGACGGACCGCTTCCTGAGCATAAGCAAATTCATCATGTCCCGATATGATCAGATATCGAACTCCCGGGCAGCGCTCTTGCAAGGCGCGAATGAGTCCAATGCCATTCAGGAACGGCATATTCATATCAACCAGCACCACATGTACATGCAGCTCTACTGCCCGTTCGAGTGCTTCTTCGCCGTCCTCGGCTTCACCCACAACCTCCATGCCGAGTGCGGCCCAATTTATAGCCTCCCGGATTCCTTCCCGAATGATCGGTTCATCGTCTGCAATCAGCACACGATACAAGGTATCCGCTGCATTGGCATTGACGGGTGTCATTGAATAATCCACGGCCTTCTTCACTCCTTTTTCGATTCATCCTGATGATCTCGCGTCTCATTCTGGGGAAGTGGTGCTGCGGGCAGTTCTCGCATCAGTGGATGAACTATTGTCACACAGGTTCCTTCACCCGGCCTGCTGTCCAGCAGAATCCCGTAATCACCGCCAAATGACAACCGTAACCGCGCCTGCACATTCAGCATCCCATAACTTTTGCCCGTCCATTCTGGTGAAGACGATTCCAGACTCTCCATAGGCATATCCAGCAGCCGCAGCATCTCCTCTAACCGTTCCTTGGTCATTCCGGCTCCGTCGTCCTGAATCGTCAGATGAAGCCGCCCCTGATGCAGATTCCCTTTAATGACTATATGACCCGGGCCGCGTCTGCCTTTAATACCATGATAAATTGCATTTTCCACCAATGGCTGGAGCAGCAGCTTGAGCACATATAGGTTCTGTAAATCATCTGGGACATCTACTGTACAGCGAAGACGATCACGGTACCTGGTCTGCTGGATCTGCAAATAACTGCTGATATGCTCCAGCTCGGAATGAAGCGGAATATAATCCTGCCCCTTGCTCAGTCCGATCCGGAACAAACGGGACAGTGCCCCTACCATATCCGATACACCGTCAGCGCCTTCCTTGCGAGCCATCCAGTGAATCGTATCCAGCGTATTATATAGAAAATGAGGTTTGATATGCTCCTGCAGACTGCGCATCTCCGCATCCCGTTTCTGCCGTTCACGCAGCTCATTCAGCAAGATCAGCTGGCGAATCCGGCTCAGCATTCGGTTAAAGCTGCTGCCCAACATGCCGATTTCATCGGCCCGATCACTCCAGCGGCCCGCATTGAGATTTCCCGTCTCTGCCCTGCGCATATACGACATCAACCGGAATATCGGCTGGGCAATCGAACGCGAGAACCACAAAGATGCACTCAGACCAAATAAACACACCACAAAAACAAAACTGACGACATAAAACTGAATCTGCCGCACCTCGGATATCGATTCTTTGGTTGGGAATACCCCTACCGTTCTCCAGCCTGTAAACGTAGAGGATTGATACATGAACAGCAATGTCTCTCCATCCACCTGTTTCGTAAATGTTCCGCTCTCCCCGGCGTTAAACCAGCTGACCGGAATATGTTCAATTAACGGATGTTCTGGTTTATATACGCTTTGTCCATTCGCATCTGTCACCATGACATACCCGGATTTCCCAAGTGTCACATTACGCGCGGCCTGTGAAACAGACCTCAGCTTAAGATCAATCAATACAGCACCTTTCACAGCTCCACTCGTTTCATCCGTGACCGAGCGGACGACCGACACGATCTCATCGTTCTTATACCGCACATGGGTTGTCATGTTGCGCTCCTGCGGCTGACCCAGCACGGTGAAAATACCCGGCTGCGCTGCAGCATTTTGATACCAATCTTCCCGGGTCAAACGCTGGTCCGTTCGAGGATACATTTCGTTGCTGATGTAGTCACCGCCGCTGTTCACAAGCACAATGCCGGCAATTTCCGGGTATAACGTGGTGAATCCCTGCAGGGTCTGCTTCATACCATAGAGACGATTCTGCTCAGATTCTGAATGACCTTCAGTGGTGGATGATTCTGTTCGACCGCCACCATCTCCGATAAGCTTCTCATCCATAAATGCATTCACATCGGGATTAAACGCGATCAGGTAGGTCATATTTTGCAAATTCTCCATCTTTGTGTTTAACGCTTCATTGACCTTGCCTATCAACTGCATCGTGTGTCCCTCTACCTGACGCTCCACGACCCGCTCAACCGTCCAGTTGACAAGCACTCCCATTCCGACGGAAGGCACGATCGCGAACAGCAGGAAGAGCAGCATCAGCTGATACCGCAGCGGCATATTGCGTAAACGCAAACGACGGACACGATCGCCAAGCACAGAACGCCATGTTCTCCGGCTCCACACGTTATTTTCTGCCTCATGTTCGTTGACTGATTGATTGGCAGAAGAGCTGGACTCCTGGTTATTTGGCATAATAATCATCCACATTTGAACGGGTTACGACCGAGATCCCCGTATCGACCGTAACAGGAAGGGGTGCATTTTCCCCGGAAGGTGAAGGCGCGGGTACGGTTAGATGATGATGCAGATGGAACAGATACTGAAGCGACCAATATCCCATGTTCCAGGTTCCTTGTGCAATCGTAGCGGATATCGTGCCGTTTTGGATTAGATCCAGCGTTGCTTTATTCGTGTCAAAAGAAATAATATGCAGTTTCTGACCATGGCTTGAACCTGCATTTTGCACCGCTTCGCCAGCCCCAGCGCCTGCTGTGGCCTCAGTAACAAATATACCTGCCAGCTTTGGATGTGCCTTCATCAAGCGCATTGTTTCATCCCGGGATTTAAGTGTATCCCCATGTCCATCTGCCACTTCAACCACTTGCATGGAAGGATATCGCTGCTCAATCGTTTCACGGAATCCTTTCGTTCTTTCCTCATGATTCTGCTGTCCCGGCAGCGTTAATACAGCCACTTCTCCTTCACGGCCGAGCAGTTCGGCCATTTTATCCGCTGCCGTTACGCCTGCCTTGTAGTTATCTGTCCCCAAAAAAGAATATGACTTACTCCCCGGTGCATCTGCGTCAAACAGGATCACAGGAATGTCTGCTTCCACTGCTTTGTTGATGGCCGGAATCAATGATTTCGGATCAATCGCCGATATAGCGATGCCTGCGGGTTTGCGTGCAATGGCCTGCTCAATCACGGTGGTCTGTTCCTTTGCATCATACCGTGTAGCCCCGCGGTATTCGACGGTCACGCCAAGCGCATCCGCAGCATCCTCAAAACCTTTCAACGGACTCTTCCAATATTCCAGACCCGACTGGAACGTGATCATCATGTACGTTTCACCCAGATCACCGCGCAGTCCGCGGTTTTCCCACGAGCTGTCCACCTGACTGGTATATTCAAATCTCAAAACATAAAGGGCAAACGCCGCAATCAGCACAATATAGATCAGCAGCATTTTTTTCATTTCATTCACTTCCTCAAGTGGTCTATGTCTGTTTGTACACCCTCACTCCGTTATAGATTGTAAACGCAATCATTCAAAAAGGGAACCTCTCCATATAAGTTGACTAAAAATTTACACAGTCCACTCCGATGACAGAATAACCTGGAGAGTAGCGGTTATCCCCAGATTTTTTTGATTCCCTTTTTCAAAGGGGAAAATCTGGTGATAAGCGTATGCTTCCGATGCAGCTTTCTTGCAGAAACCTTTTAGGCGAACGCTTCGCTTTTTCAGGTTTTTTCTGTCCTCTCCGTTAACGTGTAAATAAAATACGCACAACTTTTATAGAGAGTGCACTGATCAGGAAACACGCCCCATGACCTCAAGCACGGCTGCAATAATGTACTATAGCTCTGGTATGCTTCGCCGTATGATTACAACAATCGTCTTTCAATTTTATACAAATCTCTCATCGAGGAAGGAGCTGGAAATGAATATTCTTTCTTTTTTAATCTACTGCACCGTTGTTACGTTCACACCCGGCCCCAGCAATATTGTGATTCTTTCTTCTGCTCAAAAGGTAGGTGCACGCCGCACCATGCCCTATGTCTGGGGAGCCACTTTGGCTTTTGGCATGCTGCTGATCGCCTCTACTTTTCTGAATCAGCTTCTCGCTAACATCTTGCCGGGCATATTACAGTTTATGCAGGTGATCGGCAGCATCTACATGCTGTACCTTGCATATCAAGTCTATCGAATGGGCTCTACCGAGGAAGTTCCGCAGGCCATTTTGGGCTTTTGGAACGGTGTCATGATGCAGTTTGTGAATCCCAAAGTGGTACTGTTTACGTTTACCGTCATTCCGGCCTATGTACTTCCCTACACGGATGCAGAATCCTGGTCTGCGTTCTTCTATGTTATGCTGATTACATGTATTGGTTTTCTGGCGTACTCGAGCTGGGTTGTGTTCGGCACTATTTTTCGGTCCTTATTGAACCGATACCAGCGAACATGCAGTATGCTGATGGCACTTTTTTTGATATACTCAGCCATTATCGTGTCAGGTCTGATCTAACAAACTTACTTCATCTGCGGAGGTGTGCGGTATGGAACAGTTTAGCTACAAACGATCCGAAGACGTGCTGGCTCTGTCCGCCAGCTTCACCGATTTCGCCTATAAAAAACACTGTCATGAGGAATATGCTGTAGGGGTAACCCTGCGCGGGATTCAGCAATATCATCTGGACGGTCACTATCAGGCTTCACATCCGAACGGCGTCATGCTGTTTAACCGGGAGCAGTTCCATGATGGAAGTTCGTATGATAAAGAGGGTATTGATTATGTGATGCTTTACCTGAAGCCCGAATTAGTTGAAGAGATTATGGGTAAAAAAGAACTTCGCTTCTCCACGCCTATCGTTTATGATCCGAAGCTTGCCCGAAGTATTCTGATGCTGAACGATGCCGTGCAGCACAGACAGGATGAAGCCGAGTGCAGCACCCGGCTCTTCGATCTGGTGCATATGCTTGCCCGGGAAGAACAGCCCTCAAAGCTCTGGAAGCCTCAGGACAGTCTCGTTCGCAAAGCAAAAGAAATCATGTTTTGCAGCACGGCTAATGTGCTGAAACTGGATAATCTGTCTGCTGAATTCGGCCTCTCCAAATTTCAATTTATTCGAGAGTTCAAGGCCCATGCTGGAATTTCGCCCTATCAATTTTTTCTGAACTGCAAGGTTGAGCATGCCCGCCAATCCCTTGAGAAACACAAAGACATCTATGCCGCTGTAGCCGACTGCGGCTTTGTGGATCTGACTCATCTGAACAGACACTTCAAGCGAGTATTCGGTGTTACCGCGTATGATTATATGTTACAGCTCCAGCGTTAATATGGAGTTAAAGCTCTCCGGTCGGATGCTCATCACCAACCGAACTCAAAAACACAGCTGAAAGATCAACACCCCCTTACGGAACGTGCTCACGTCCATAAGGGGATGTTTGGTCTGTCAAATGTTACTGCACACTGCGCTCACTGCAGTGCAGCTCCTGTTCCTTCATTTGGCCGCTCTCAAACCTACTAACTATGATATTACTGCAGTCAATCCCACCATGGATATTATGCTCTCCGCTGCTTTCTTCTCCACAGCCAACCACCCGTCAGCGCAAGGATCACAACTGCACCTCCACCATATAGGTAGATCATCCACGAATTTCGATATCCGCTGCTGCCCCTGAAATCAACAGAACTTACAGGAGTGCCTTTACCCAGCATATTGATCGCCTCTCCAGCCTGTTCCAGCTGCAGATTACCGCTGCATAGACTGCTGTATAATTTGCCATCCTTCTCATTCTGATTAGCAAAAATAAGATAAGACTGATTATGGGTCAATGTTGTTCCACAGGCATCTTCGCCCATATTATTGATCAGAATTTTCATCTTTTTTTCATCTACGCCTTTCCATGCCGTGTCCACATCCAGCGTATATTTCTTATACTGCCTGCTGCTGAATATGGAGTCTCCCCCGATCTTGACCACTTTCCCCGTAAATACTGCGCTGTACCTCTCCAGCTTCTCCTTGACACTGGATTCCACACAGCTGCACGCATAGGCACGATCTCCTGACCAAACGATTAAACTTGCTGCACACAACATCAGAATCAAAACAGCCGAAATGATTCTCCTCATTCTTACGCCCCCCATAAGCTTCACTTAAACTACTTTTATGTTATTAACGTATCCATTTTCGTTTTTGTTTGTTTTATTGTAGAATGTTAACACTATGTTAAAAAGGTTATGTACATACTTCGACTATATCGATTGAATGGAATGATTGAACCTTTATCGGTGCATTCGTGCAAACCATACTTTCGTTCGACAGATATAGCCGTAACAAAGACACCCTACATCACGGAGGAACCCTACATTTGAAGCATAATCGAACGCAAAAAATCTCTATTCCGCTGCTCGCTGCAGCGTTATGCCTCTTCGCTTTTATCAGCACCGCACTCTCCATCAGCGATAATCAAATTCACCGCTTTGATGCTGTGCTGATCGACCGGATTCAGGGCATGGAATCGCCGGGCATGACTCAGTTCATGCAGTTCTTTACCTGGATTGGCAGTGAACTTCAGGTGGTTGTCATTACCGTTATTGTCATGTTCGTGCTTTATGCCTTTCTGCGCCACAGAAGCGAGCTGCTCTTTCTGGCCAGCGTGCTTGCCGGTTCTACTCTGCTGAACACCGTGATCAAGCTGGTGTTTCAAAGAGCTCGCCCAACCATTAACCGCATTATCGAAGTTAGCGGATACAGCTTCCCCAGTGGACATTCCATGGCTGCATTCAGCCTGTATGGCGGACTGGCCTTTCTCATCTGGAAACATATCCCGAGCTTTGCCGGGCGGGTATGTATGATTGCAGCCAGTGCTGCTTTTATCCTGATGATCGGCATTAGCCGGATCTATCTGGGCGTGCATTACCCTAGTGACATCGTTGGCGGCTACTTTCTGAGCGGGTGCTGGTTATTCACCTGCATCTGGTTCTATAGACGCCACCTGCAGCGGCTGTCCCGACGGCATGCCAAAAGCTTCGCATAGCTGCATGCATCCTGCAGGGAGCATCACAAAGACCCCAGCGATCCTAAGATTGCTGGGGTCTTTGTTCTTCTTCTTTTAACAAAAGTTACTTCACTTCACAAACTGCTTCTTCGGATAGTAAACACTTCTTACAGTTCCTCACCATTGGAAGCAATCACGTTTTTGTACCAATAAAAGCTTTTCTTCGGTGTGCGGCTCAAATCACCATGGCCATCATTATCTTTGTTGACATGAATGAAACCATAACGTTTCTTCATCTCTCCAGTCGAAGCACTTACAAGGTCAATACAGCCCCACATTGTATATGCAATCAGGTCTACACCGTCCGCAACCGCTTCTTTCATCTGCTCAATATGACCTTTCAGATAATCAATCCGGTAGTCATCCTGAATAGAACCATCTTCTTCTACGACATCGACCGCGCCGAGCCCATTCTCCACCACCATTAATGGCACCTGATAACGATCATACAGATGATTCAGCGTGTAGCGCAGCCCCTTCGGATCAATCTGCCATCCCCAGTCGGAGGCTTCAAGATATGGATTCTTGATACCACCCAGCAGATTTCCTTCCGCTCGATCCAGCGATGCATCCGCACTCTCTACGAGAGACATATAATAACTGAAGGAGTAGAAATCTACACAGCCTTCACGCAGCGTCTGCTCGTCTTCCGGCTGCATTTGAATCTCGATGCCTTCTTCTGCGAAGAAACGTTTTGCGAATCCTGGATATGCTCCCCGAACCTGTACGTCGCCACAGATCATGTTGGACAACTGATCTTTCTTCTGCGCACGCAAAATATCGTCAGGATTACACGTATTCGGATACGTTGTCATGAAAGCAACCATACAGCCGATTTTGAAATCCGGGTTGATCTCGTGCCCCAGCTTCACCGCTTTGGCACTGGCCACGAATTGATGATGCAGCGCTTGGAACCGAGTCTGTGGCTGATCTACTCCGTCCGTCAATGTTTCTTTGCCCTCAAACAACAATCCACCTGCCATATATGCACCAATCGGCATGGTCAGACAGTTGATTTCATTAAAGGTCAGCCAGTATTTTACCTGATCCTTATAACGGTTGAACAAGGTTGTACAGTAGCGGATGTAAAACTCGATTACTTCACGAGAAGCCCAGCCGTTATATTTTTGTGTGAGGCCAAACGGTGTCTCGTAGTGAGAGATCGTCACCAAAGGCTCAATATTATATTTTTTCAACTCGGCAAAGACGTTATCGTAGAACTTCAAACCTTCTTCGTTTGGCTCCAGATCGTCACCGTTCGGGTAAATGCGAGACCAATTGATCGACATGCGAAACATTTTGAAACCCATCTCGGCCATCATCGCAATGTCTTCTTTATAATGTCCATAAAAATCAACCGCTTCATGGCTCGGATAATAGGTACCTTCTTCAAGTACAGGTGTAATTCGGCGGGGCGTGGTATGTGTTCCTCCTGTCATCCTATCTGCTGTGCTCGGTCCTTTGCCGTCCCGATCCCATCCGCCTTCAAACTGATTGGCAGCCGTAGCACCGCCCCAAAAGAATCCGTCCTTCATTTTCATGCTGCGTTCCTCCTCTTTTGCTGACTGCTGCAGGAGCAAGTCTGTTATCTTTAATCCACTGAAACTCGTTAAGAACGATAACGTTATAGTCCAAGTGTAGCACCCATACCCTGACAAGGGTTGTCATGATATAATTTTGTCATGGAACATAACCGATTATTCCGAATACTGCTGCTGCTGCTGGAAAAAAAGAAAACAACTGCCCCGGAGCTTGCGCGCCTGTTCGAAGTTTCAGTTCGCACCGTATACCGGGATATTGATCGCCTGAGTGCCGCAGGTATTCCCGTCTATACTACAACGGGCAAACACGGCGGCATTCATCTGATGGATCACTATGTCATGGACAAGTCGCTGCTGAGCGAGGATGAACAAAATGAAATTTTGCTGGGCTTGTACAGCGTCAGTGCCATTCCCCACCTGAACAGCGCCCGCATGCTGAGCAGGTTAACGACTCTTTTTGATCATAAACTGGACTGGATTGAATTTGAGTACTCTCCTTGGGGCAGTATCCCTGAGCAGGAGATGGAGCTGTTTAATCAGGTGAAACAGGCGATATTCGCCAGTCAACTGCTCTCGTTTCACTATATCGATTCCAATGGAGAGGCCAGTGAGGAGACTGCTCTGCCGGTCAAGCTGATCTTTAAGAACAATACATGGTACTTCAAAGGTTTGAAGCAATCCAAGCCTGCGGCATCCCATTCGCTCGACACCTTCGTCACCTACAAAATCAAACGGATTACAGGGCTGCGCTTTGTTCACGGCGGATATGAACGTACTCTCGCAGCACCCGTAAGAAATGGAAAAATGAATGAGGACATTACACAAGGAGAACATAGAGACACTCTGGGACAGCCTGAACCCATCCAGATTAAACTTCTGTTTGATCAATCCATCGCCTACCGGGTTTATGATGTGCTTGATCCTGCCATGATTCGGCAGAGAGCAGATGGAACGCTGCGGGTCTCTTTTCAAGCCGAGGAGGGTGAGCGGCTGTACTCTTTTCTAATGTCCTTTGGCTCCAAAGTAACGGTAACAGAACCTGCAGCTGTACGCGAGGAGCTGCTTTGCAGGCATCAGGAAGCTGCCGCGCATTTATTGGCAAATGATGGGCGGGAAATGCACGATGATGATAGAATATAGGATGAGTTTATACTGTACAGCATAGCCGTAAGATGCACTGGACTTCATTGATGTTGGGAGGCAAACACATGAATCAGCAGATTAGGCTCAATAACGTGGAACGTTTTAAAGGATTTGGCACACTGTATGATCAGAATAGACCCTCCGCTCCCCCTGAAGTCGTCGATATTCTGACCAATTATTTGGGCACCTCGCCGCGCTTCGTCGCAGATGTTGGCTGTGGTACAGGGCTGTCCACTTGGATCTGGCTGGACCATGCGTCGCGAGTGATCGGTGTGGAACCCAGTGATGACATGCGCTCCACTGCCACAGCCAAGTGGGAAGCCGCAGGCAAGCCGGAGCAGCTTCGCTTCGCATCAGGCATGTCCGACGATCTTGGCCTGCCGGATGACAGTGTGGATATTATCACCTGCTCCCAATCGTTTCACTGGATGGAGCCGCAATCTACCCTGCGTGAGTTCGCGAGGGTGCTGCGGCCAGGCGGCATTTTTGCTGCCTACGACTGCGACTGGCCTCCCGTGCTGGACTGGCAGCTTGAAGCTGCATACCAGCAGCTCGTGAGCACAGCGGATGAGCTCGCTTCACATCTATCGAGTGAGGCGCAGCAGGCACATAAATGGAATAAGGAAGGCCATCTGCAGCAGATTAGGGAGTCCGGTCTGTTCCGCTACAGCCGGGAGATTGTCTTTCATCATTATGAGCAGTTTACGGCGGATCGCTATGCTAATCTGGCACTTAGTCAAGGCGGACTGCAGACAGCTCTCAAGCTGGGCGCAGCAGAAGTGAACGACATGGCGGAGCATTTCAGACGTCAGGCAGAGCTTGTTTTTGCCGGAAAATCAAAAGAAGCACTTTTCTCTTACCGTATGCGAATCGGGATTGTATAAAATAAAAGGGATATGAGCTATGAAGGGTTGTGGCTGCTATGAATGATGCACAAACACTTGAACAAGACCGGCTTTTCATCAAGAGCTGGCTCGACACATACTTTGACTCTCCGCACCGGGAGATGCTGATGTCCTCCCCTGCTAAGACAGAAGAAGGGGATTATGGCGTGCCTGCGGCTATGCAGGATGGTGAAATCGACGAAGAGGGCTGGGTCCGTTGGAAAATGTTGGACTCGGAAGTTACAGAAAAACAAATTAACGACTTGGTACAAACTTTAATTCACCCTGCTGCTCATGCTATTTCTTTTTCTCTTCCGTCACTGTACACCGCTTACCTCAGCAGTCGCTGCGTGCTGAACATTTATCTTCGTTACGATGCATTTACGGTCGCTCTGCCAAATCTGGCTTCAGATGCCCCTTTGCGGGAAGTGTCTGGGCTCTGGTCCGCGTGGAAACCATTAATTGCCGCAGGTTATATTCCGTTTGCAGGTTATGAAGATGGTGCAGGACCTGTGTGCTGGGATACGAACCAACCCACCGAGGTGAATGATTACGCCGTCGTATCGTTTGATCATGAGGTCCTGGCAGTTGAAGAACAGCCTGTCCGGGAGAAACTTGAACAGTACGCCCGCCCTCTATTCCCCTCATTCCGGGAGATGCTGATAAGCGCTGCTTCGAGCAGTCGTTCCTGATATACTGGTGTTAAAAATTTTAAAAACCAGCCCTGCTTCATCGTCTTGAAGCAGGGCTGGTTTATTTGGCTGAATAATAAGTTATGAGCGTATGTAGTGCTGAAGCGCTGAGCGCTGGATAGCTCTCAAGAGCATGAAGAACACTCAAGATGAGAAGAGATTGTTCAGCTGTTCCTCTTGGACTTGAAGTGCAAGAGCTACCTTGGAAGGATCCTCTTTCGAATAAAATACGTTAATGACATAGCCCTGCTGGATCTGTGACAGCGTAGAAGGAAGAACCTCCTTTTGCGTAATTACTTCAAAGGTTTCACCGCTCGGCTTCGTGATGCTCAGTTTAAGCTGCAGCTTGATATTTCCGTTATTTCCACTTCCCAGAGGGGTGACATCCAGGATTTTAGCCATTGCCTTCTCCCCGTTACGTGCAATATCCACCATCTCGGGCGCTATGCCCTGCTGCATCATTTTTTCGTTCAACAGCTGCTGCATGTGCTCCTGCGATACCGTTCCATGCTGATCCAGCCCGACTTTGCGTTCATCTTTTTCCGATACCACAAGCGGGATGAAAGCTCCAGGCTGAAACTGGGACAAGGAGGTCAAAGGAACAATAGTTCTGAGTTCGGCGTCATACGTATCGCGGCCCTGACGAGATACCTTCAGCATCATTCGTACTTCAGGCTGTTCATTAATATAGGTGCCCGTCTGCTGTATACTCTGAATTACGCCAACCGCTGGCAATCCTGATTTGATTCTGCGCTGACCCAGACTTGTACCGAATATGGCTGAAATGACCACCAGACCAATTCCGCTAAAGATCATCGGTTTAAACCACCATGACTGCATCACCATAAATGGATCATTCCACAGCCACTGGGCCACGAACGGGGAAAACCCCGCCCCAAAAATCAGAAGCATACCAATTACTCTAAAAAAACGACTCATGTCCATCATCCTATCTATATCTATTTATCGTTGTTATCTGTAATATCTGTACTACTATTTCCTAATATTCCCTATTTACCTTCCAAAAAAACGACTCCACGGTACAAAGTGTTCCGCATGACTCCCGTCATCCCTGCCGCTTAAACAGACATCAGTCCCATGTAGATCAGTTCAGAAGGATTCGCGGGGTTCTGCCCCAAACCTACACGATCACCTGCACGCGGAATCTGCAGCTTGGATACGAGCGTTTCCATGGTGCGCTGATAAGTACGCCCTCCTGTTTCTGTCACCTCAAGCACCAGCACAACGATTGGATCAAAATTAATTAATTTCCCGGTATCCGTCACACGCAGCACAGTTCCAGTGGCCGTCAGGGGCAGTGAGCCGCTGGAAGCCAGCTGTGCCTGTTTGGCCGAGTCCAGACTCTGATTAATCGCATCCCGATGCTCCTTAGGAACCAAGCCTTTCATCATCATGCCCGTAAGCCCTTTATTCATCACGCGATCCGCTTTGGCAACAGCATCTTCCTGTTTGTTTTTACGTGAAAACCATCCCATCATATCGAACACCTCATTTGTTTTTTTTGGATATGATTTATTATAAACACAACCCGCAGCTTCTGAATACACATCTGGTCACATACAAAAAAAACGAAAATATGTGCCTGTTAAACACACACCTCCATTCATTTATTTGCTCTTTTCCCTGCTTTCCACAAAAAAAAGGTCTTTTTCCCCCGCTCACCGAGCATCTAGTCATATCTTTTTGCAAAACTCACCCCGAAAATGGCAGTTCAAGCCTTTCAAACACCCGCTTTTAGACGAATATATTGGATGTCTCACTTGTTCCTTCCACTTCTAAAATTACATTACACTACATTATATTAAACCACATCACCTATCCTCAAGTTACTTTACTTTGGATTTACTTTACCTAACCTCGCTATCCTCACGTCACAGCGCCTCGGAGCAGCGCTGCCCTGCTTCATGACACGGGTGGTACGCGTTGAAGCGTTCCTTCCGGTTTTTATTGAATCGGTTTGTCACGGTTTCCCGAATCACTTCAGGAAGATTTCCGCAGCAAATACACCAGTTTGCGATAATATGCTGCCGCTTCCTTATACTTTCGCTGATCCTCGCTCACTACAGCCATTCCTTCATATAAAGCTTCCAGGCGCATCGACTGCTGGACCGATTCAAAGTAAGGAAGACAGGCCTGAGCATGGTTTAAGAATGCCTCCTGTTCACCATGTGCCAGCGCCAGTTGGCTTTGATAGAAAATGGCGTTCATCTTCTGATCCTCGGTTACAGCACAGTTTAACAGCTGATCTACGCTCTGCGCCAGCATGCCCCAGCTTTTGCGGGCGGATGCAACCTCACAGCGATACACCAGCAGCAGCGGCTTCATTGCCTGCCGTGTCTCCTCTGTTTCTGCATGCAGCAGGGTGTCGAAACGCTCAATCTCCGCCTGTGCCAGATCCAGATCACCTGACATCGTTAACATCACAATGCGGTTGTTTGCAATCGCGGTTACCAGATCTCCGGGATTCCCTGCATACACTAAACTCGCTTCGGCCATCGATAATGCCGACAAAGCTTCCTGTACCAGTCCCATTGTAAAGCAATAACCGCTGTAAGCCACATACAGACCGGACAGGCGATGAAACAGCCGCTGATCATACACATGCTTCATCGTCTGTTCGAACGTACGCTTCGCTTCTTCATACTGCCGGGTCTGAATATATGCCTCCATCTGGATATTCTGTATAGACAGCCATAGTTCACTGCCGGGTTCCGTCAGGCCGCCCAGTCTGGTTGCATGCGTAAGCACATCGACAAAAGCCATTTTGGAGCGATAATACTGAATTTTGTAGAAAAGAAGTGCCTTGGCCAGCGGCCGAGGCAGCTGCACGTCATCCGGACGGCCGTATTTCTCCAGATAAAAATTCAAATAGGATGTATGTATATATTCATGCGCAGCCGCATCATTCAGCTGCTGATAATATACCGCCTTCATAAGAGCGGTTGTCAGCTCTACGGTAAGCGAATCGTCCCGATCCTGGAGTGCATGTACCGTCTCCTCGGGGATCGCCGAGGCTGGCACCGCCATCTGTGCAAATACCGCTTCTGCCCGGGCCAATGTCTGCTCATCCTGCACAGCCGTCTGCAGCAGATAGGAAGCACCTACGCCCAGGCGTTTGGCAATGCTCTCAGCCAAATCCTCCGGCAGCGGGTAACGCTCAGCCAGAATATTCGCAAAATGTGCCTGCGTAACCAGACCTTCCACAAGGTCTTTACGCGAAATTTGTTTTCTTTTGCTTAGAAACTCGATCCGTTCTTTCAACATAACCGATTTATCCTTTCATCGTAAGAAGTCCATCCGCTGCAATCAAGTCTATCATCTTTCATGCTTATCATCCCAAAATGGGAGCAAAATTTCCAGCTTCTCAGTAAAATTGACCAAAACGGTTTCCGTTTCGAACGTAATTGTTTTACAATAGGGAGGATGCTTAAGGGCTTTACAATCAGTACACACGGCACAGTACTGCGGTGTAGTACAATGAATTAATTACATTTTGCAAATGAATTAAAAGATTTGAACATGAATTTAAACATGATCCGACATGAATTAAACACGAAAGGGTGTCACAATAATGATTATTAAACCAAGAACACGCGGTTTTATCTGTACAACTTCTCATCCTGTCGGCTGTGCGGCACAAGTCCGGGAACAGATTGATTATGTAAAATCAAAGCCAGCGATTCAGGGACCTCGCAACGTGCTCGTCATTGGAGCATCTACAGGTTATGGACTGGCTTCACGCATCGTGTCCGCTTTTGGAGCAGGAGCGAATACAATCGGCATTTATCGCCCTTCCAGTTCTACGGATAAACGGACAGCTTCCGCAGGATGGTATAATTCCGCGGCATTTGAGAAGGCTGCTGATGCAGCTGGCCTGAAATCATACAGCATCACGGGGGATGCTTTTGCCAATGAAACCCGGGCAAAAGCCATTGAGCTGATCCGCAGCGAACTGGGTCAGGTGGATCTGGTCGTATACAGCGTGGCTTCGGCGCGCCGTACGGATCCGAATACAGGCGAAGTTTTTAACTCGGTGCTGAAGCCGATCGGACAATCCTACACGAACAAAACGGTAAATTTCCATACAGGCGAGATTAGTTCGGTTACGCTCGAACCTGCCACGGAAGAAGAGATTCGTCAGACCGTCAACGTAATGGGCGGCGAAGACTGGGAGCTGTGGATAGATGCACTGCAGCAGGGCGGCGTACTTGCAGACGACGCAACGACTATTGCTTTCTCTTATATCGGACCTGAGCTGACGCATGCGATCTATCGCGATGGCTCCATTGGTCAGGCGAAGGCTCACCTGGAAGCATCTGCACGCAGCATGCATGAGCGTCTGAGCAAAACAGGTGGACGTGCTTACGTTACCGTAGCCAAAGCGCTTGTTACCCAGTCCAGCTCTGCCATTCCAGTCGTGCCGCTGTATATTTCCGCGCTGTACAAAGTGATGAAGGAAAAAGGACTGCATGAAGGATGTATCGAACAGCTGCAGCGGCTGTTTGCAGATCGTCTGTATGCTGGCGGTGATGTGCCGACAGACGAGCAGGGGCGCATTCGAATCGATGATTGGGAGATGAAAGCAGACGTACAGGAGGAAGTAGCGAAGATCTGGAACGAGCTGACAACAGAGAACATCTACGACCTGTCTGATCTCGAAGGCTACCGCCGCGAGTTCTTCCAACTGTTCGGTTTTGAGACCGATGGTGTCGACTATGAAGCCGATGTTGACCCTAACGTGGAAGTTCCCCACCTCGTTCAATCCTAGAATTTGATCGATCTTGTTTTGCATTCATGGAGGAGCTGCACAGCTTCTCCTTTTTTATTGTCACACGGCATTCATTCGGTAACTTCTTCTGTTCACTCTTCCAGTCTCTACTCCCGATTCTCTCTGTCCCAAGATAAAATAAAAAGAAGCACCACCATCCTGGATGATCTGCTTCTTGTGTTTGACCTTTTGCAATTTTTCCTGTTTCGTCGGCGTGAGGCGGACATGCTGGGATACTGCCCCGTAATCTCCATTGACTCTCCGGCTTTGCTCGGGACACCATTGTCCTGATCGTGCTGCTTTGCGCAGCGCTTTTTGTGTCTGTGTACGTGCCATATTGGTTTACACACTCCTTAGATTGAACTACTTCCAATATATCATGTGTATCGATACAAGTGAAGGTAAAGCCAGCCGGGAATGTGAGCTGCACTGTTTTAGAAAAGAAAAGCGATGCAGCCCGTGCTTCAAGCCCGCACATCTGACTGACATCAAGTACGCTTGCGGCGAGAATGCCACGTCTCGATCGGTTCATGATCCTGCTCTTCGATCAGGTCCATCGCTTCGTCCAGCCTTCGCGATTTGAACAAAACGATCAGGTCCATCAAGTCTTCCCGGTCCAGCAGCTTCACCCCATTGACTGCGGCCAGCGTTCGGCATGCATCCGTGTAACGGGCAGACGTCAGCACGATGGACCGCTCGGCCTCATAATAACGCATCGACGTATAAATCTCCTGCACCGCACTGAGACCAACCGGATGATTCGCCCCGTATCGTTTGGCCTGCACCACATTGCGCCTGCCCATTCGATCTACAAAAACGAGGTCAGCTCCGAAATCCCGGCTGCTCGTCGTTTTATGGACCTCGTCATAGCCCAGCCGCTTGAACAGGTTGTATAAATATAATTCGAACTCTGACCCGTCTTCCATTTTATCGATATCTTTAATCGTAATTTTGTGGGGATTCGCCTCGCTTCGTATTCGCTGTCCGCGATAAACGATTCGGCGTATAATCCAGGTTAGCAGCAATAACAGGACGATTCCCGCGACTGCCCATAAGATTAGATTCTCACTCCAATTCATGTCTGTTCTCCTTGTCTAGATTACTCCTCATCCTCGTGTCACAGCACTTAATATATCAAACTTCGGTGAACATCTAAAGAAGATGAATTCCTTGTAACTGTTTCATTTCCTGTAACATTGCATCATCACACGCAAAGTGCAAAAAGGTTACAGCGTGTTCGGTTGAATTACACTAGAATTTAATGGTAGAATTCTACAATCGGTTGCATTTTTGACCGAAAACGAAAGGTGGTTTATGACTTGCATATTTTTAACACTCACAAACATAAGTCAACAAAATGGGCAGTTCTTTTGCTCAGCGGCATGCTTCTTCTCAACATGAATTCAACAGGATACGCAGCAGCGGCGGCAGAGTCCTTCCCTAAACCGGCATGGACTTCTACTTCCCTCATGTTAACCGAAGCCAACACGGAAAAAGATGTCTTGATCAAGGAAATCTACGCTGTACCTTCCAAAAACCTGGTGTATGTGCACGCTTCGCAGCCTGTCATCAAAACCAGCAGCAAAACAACTCTGGACTGGCAGCTCGATTCCCTCCAAGCACTGGATGCCAAGACAGGACAGCTGAAGTGGAGTACAATTTTCCATGAAAAAAGTGGACCTTATACGACATACTCCAATTCTTTATACACGAGTAACGGAACAGCCTATGTATACATGGAATATTCGGATAAAAGCAAAAAAATATATTCTTTTAACACTTCCGGTAAAACCAACTGGGTGAAAACCGTGAACTCATCTGCATCCATTTCGCTGATGGATAATGATAATCTGCTGGTCGCTGCCAGTCAGGGTGTACAGGCTAACGGTTCCGTGCGTTCAACGCTCTCCCTGTATGACAAGAAGGGTAAACTGTTAACTGAAAAAGCGATTACAGGGACTGTGCTTCAAGCAGGTCATGGCCGGATCGTGGTGGATGCGAGCAAACAGGTAAAATCAGGCAGCTTCTGGCAGCCGGTAGCGAATCCCAAGATCGAAATCTATGATTCCTCGTTAACTCGTCTGTCCTTCTATCAATTCCCGGCAGATGCCAATACGCAAGGCGATGGTGGCGGTGAGTCTCTGGCGATTCTGGACGACGGCTCTGTTCTGATGCGCGCCAACTTTGAGTCTACAGGTAATCGTCTGATGGGATTTGGTCCGGATGGCAAACTCGCGTGGGGACGTGCAATCGCGGGTGATGCTTTCATTCAGACGGCTGGCAGCGGATATACCGTTCTAACTGGTCCGAAGCTGGAACTGTATACGATGAAAGGCAAAGTAACCGAGCGTTTATTCCAGGATGCCAAGCCTGTACTCATGCATGTTGACCGAACGCAGGACGGGCAGTATCAGCTTGACTTTGCCAAAACCGGATATATTCTTGATCCCCAGACTCTGGAAGATGTCCATGTGTATACCGTCAGCACTGCCGTTCCTTCATTAGATCGTGTATCGGCCTATACCAACGATGTCTTCTATTCCATGAAGGATGAAGCGCTGTCCAAATTTGTACTTAAGTCGTCAGCCAAGTAATATCCCCTTTATCCTGATACGCTTTTAACTCAAGTAAAAAGAAGCCGGAAAGCCCTGACAGGCTTTTCCGGCTTCACTTATTTCCAGTTCTCGTTAATGAATTCGTCTCTTCCGGACATCGCCCGATCTTCTTTGTAATGCTTCTCGTTTCTTTTGTGATAATCTTGGTGATAGTCTTCAGCAGGGTAAAAGGTTACAGCATCCCGAATTTCGGTCACAATGGGCTGACTGAAACGGCCGCTGGCCGCCAGTTCCTGCCTGGATTGCTCCGCAAGCTGGCGCTGGCGTTCATTGTATACAAAGATGGCGGTACGATACTGCGAACCCCGATCCTGAAACTGTCCTCCGTCATCGGTTGGATCAATCTGAGGCCAGTACAGCTCAAGTAAACGTTCGTAAGGAAATACATCCGGATCAAAGGTAATCTCCACCACTTCCACATGCCCTGTTTCCCCTGTCTTTACCTGCTCATATGTCGGATTCTCGACATGACCGCCTGTATAACCTGATACGATACTGTGGATTCCCGGCTGCTCCTCAAAAGGGGTGACCATACACCAGAAACATCCGCCGGCAAACACTGCCTTCTCCATTTCCTCATCTCCTCTGGTTCCAAACACTATATTGAAAGCATAAGCTTAGATACGCAATCATTCTTATATTGTAAAACAACAAGAGGTTGATGAAAAGCCACCGAAATGGCTCTTCATCAACCTCTTCATTCAGCTTCACTTGGAAGCAGTTATAAACCAATGTTATGGGACAGCTCGGAGCTGTACACCAGCTTGTCAATTAGGACATTTGATATGCTGCAGTTTACCCGCGGCTTCGTCCCATTGAACGGAAAATCAAGCTAACGATGGCGACAAGCACAATCGCACCAATCAATGCCGGTACAATGTGGAACCCGCCCATTTCTGGACCCATGTCTCCAAGAATTACTCCGCCTAACCATCCACCGATAAATCCGGCAACGATGTTACCGATAACGCCGCCTGGGATGTCACGACCAACAATCAGACCTGCCAGCCAACCAATGATACCACCGATAATTAATGACCATAACCAACCCATATCATTCACCTCTAATTTTAAGTTTTTGTTGCGTCTGACATACTATTAACCGCTCCGGAGGCATTTAAACAATTGGCATAAAAAATGCAGTAAATAACCTATTGTCAACATGCATCCTTCTCTGCTAAACAGGCATTCCGTGAGGCTTGGCAACAGGCCGTGTCAGTTTCCTGCTTTTCATCAGCACATGGCTGCGATTGGACCTCCCGAATGTCATTGTATGTTAGCAGAGACAAGGTTAGTATACCCAGTTAAGGTGAATTTATATTTTATAATCAGATCAATAAAATCCGGCCCGGCCTTTACCCGGCTGTGCAAGCCAATTATGCTTATGGCTCTTGTCCAGCTCTCCCCGCATGGACTGAATAACCTGAACGATATCCGTCCGACCATTTTGATGCCATTCCAGCGCAGCGCTGACATATAATTCGCCCAATTGTGCAAGCGAGAACGTATCTGTAAGACGAGCCGCCTCCAGGGTTCCTTCTTCACCCGCAAACACACTGAATCCACGCTGCCGCAAATACTGCAGCCGCAAAGCTTCGTCAGGCAGCGGAATTTCGTAAGCACGGTCGAATCGTCCCGCACGATTCATGAGGCCGGGATCAATTTTTTCCGGATAATTTGTCGTACCGATCAGGAAGATTCCTTCTTTGGACGTCGCGCCATCCAGCGTATTTAGAAAAAAGGAACGGACTTCATCCGGCATCGAGTCGATATCCTCAATGATCAGCACCATCGGTGCCAGTCGTTTTGCGGCATCAAATACTTCACGCACCGATTCACTGTTCGTGTATTCCGTAATCTGCCAATAAGCGGCCGGCCCGGGAATACTTCCTGCGATGGATTTCACAAGTGTTGTTTTTCCGTTTCCCGGATGGCCATAGAGCAAAATGCCGCGTTTGTAAGGGATATCGTAATCCCGGTAAAAGGAGCGGTCTGCTTCGAAGAACTGGTCCAGTGAGCGGAAAATATCCTGCTTAATCTGTGCAGAGAGAACCACATCTTCTCTGCTTACCGAACGGGTGATCGACTCCACATGCCGATCACTGCCATTGCGGGCATCCGTGTACACCGTTACTTTTTTCATATTTTGCTGACGCTCCCGTTCCCGGACACTTCCCAGAAATTGCTTCATCTCTTCGTCCCCTACAGCAAATACAAAATCTTCACTGTAGATTCCGTTCTCGCGGAAAAAGGGTACCCGCACGAGGGCAACGCCCCATTTGGGATACGCAAATACGTTATTACGAATGGAGTAATGTACGCCATATGTAGGCACATCTCCGTCATCTTCGTAATGCAGTGTCTGAAGCTCAAGATCCTCGAAGATACGGGCTACAAGCTCGACATCAGCACTGCCATTCTGCAAATCCTCTCGCAGCAGTTCCCAATATTCATTGTTCGGATCAGAGCTTGAATACAGCTTGTATTCTACGCCGTAACGCTTCAAAAGAGCCTCGCCAATGCCGCGAATCAGTCTGGAATATACGGCATACCCTTCCACCCGAATACGAGTATCATGCTGCTCATCATAGGTGTAGATCGCTTCTGCTCTAGTCATTTCTTTATCCTTTTCGTTCATTATTTCGCTCCCTTTACCGCAGCAAGCGGTTTGCATTTGGCTACCACCTGAGCCAGTCCCGCGCCGGTAACACTATCTATAATTTCATCGACATTTTTATAAGCCTGGGGTGATTCATCAATAATAGACTCCAAAGACCGCTGGTTGACTACAATCTCGTCTTCTGTTCCGACGCCCAGCGCTGCCGCAAAATCGTCTACGGTCACCAGGCGTTTGGTCGCTGTACGCGACCGAATCCGGCCCGCACCATGACATATTGAATAATAATTGTCTGCTCCTTCAGGCTGACCGACCATGATATATGAAGCCGTGCCCATAGACCCCGGAATCAGTGCCGGATGGCCCGTAGCTATATAAGGTTTTGGATTATCCGGATGACCTGCAGGCAGAGCACGGGTTGCCCCTTTACGGTGTACAAAAACAGAACCTCGCGCTGCATGGGATTCCTCCCAAGCATAATTATGCATCAGGTCGTATAGTGTACGGAATTCACATTTCGGTCCGAACACGTCCTGGAAGGCCTCCCGCATGGCATAGGCGATAAGATGACGATTTACTACAGCATAATTCAACGCAGAGTACATCATATTCACGTAGTGACGGCCTTCCGCATGCTCCAGCGGGGCAAATACCAATCTGGGATCGGAAGTTCCGAGTCCCAGCCGCTGCATTACTTTGGCAATCGCAGACGAGCTGGTCTGGCTTACATACCCGCCCCATGCCCGTGAACCGGAGTGAATCATGACCACAATCTGTCCATCGTAAAGTCCCCATGCTTCGGCTGTTTCACGATTTTCCTCAGCGATCTCAATAGCCTGAATCTCGGCAAAGTGATTCCCTCCGCCCAGTGTGCCTAGCTGACGATGAGACCGGTGCCAGGTCATATCCGGGACAAGGTTTAATACATTTTCATCATATGTGAACTTACTGCTCTCCACATGTGTAAGCGAAGTAGATTTCTTCGGAGTGTAACTGTCTGGAATGTATTTTTTCGGCAGTCCGTGCAGTCCTTTTCGTACAATGTGCTCCAGTCTTATATCCGAGAAATGTCCCCGCTGGCTGGCCTCCATTGGCAGCACCTTTTCAATCGCTTTAACTAATTTACGGCGCAGCTTTACCTCTTTCAGGTCATCCTTATGCAGATTGGTCAGATGTACTCTCATGCCGCAGCCGATATCACTGCCCACGATCGAGGGCGACACATATCCGCTCTGCGCCTCCCAGACCGCCGTCGTTCCAATACATGTGCCTACACCGACATGCACGTCTGGGGTATAGCCCATATACGAAATGCCCGGTATTTGCAAATTATTGTTAGCCATCTCAAAAACTTTGTAATCCAGTGAAGAGAACAGCTGCTGTGCTGCATAAACGGTAAGTTCCCCTGCTGGTAATTTGACTTGATGACGGTACCCCTCTGTCAACTCGTTTACATTTTCAAAACCATTCATCTTGTTATTCATATCTAAGTTTAATTCCTTCCTGTGCGTTCAGCAAATTTCATTTTAATGGGATATATTGTTGATTTAAAGATGTCTGAACGGAGACTCCGATGACAGAATAAGCGTCCAATCAATGGTATCACTACGTTTTTTTATTCCTTTTTGTTAAAGGAAATACCGGTGATAAGCCTATGTTTGCGAAGCAGCTTTCTTTCAAAATTCCTTTTGGCGGCCCATTTGATTTCTTCGTTTGTTCTGTCCTCTCCGTTCGTTTCGGTGTAAAACAATATAAAAAAAGCCACGGACATATCGTCCATGGCTTATACTGCATGACAATAATGGATAACAGGACAAATCAAGTTTGTACCTGTCATCCATCGCTTGATATAGCGAAGAACACATACTGTCTAAAGACGTAATAGTCTATGCCTTAAACAATATGCCCGTTCTTTCATGTCGTCCGTATGAGGCCAAAAAGACGATGAGCCGGATATGCAGTTGTGCTGCTGTGCTTTGGATTCAAATCATAACCTAACGTCATGTCTTTCGGCCTCCCTTCATCATTGATATGTATATATTAAAGGCTCATCTTTTCAAATGTCAACCCTTTTCTTGGAAATTCAATACCACTATACTTTCCAAGAAGTTAAAAAAAGAGGAGGCCGCCCTTGGGCAGCCTCCTCTTTTTCCAGTTCTGATCCAACAGTCATCGCTGTACCTTTAAGCAGTTCATACAGCGCCAAAGAACTTCGTTGTCTTTACAAATCTGCCTGTTTCTCTAGTTCCTTCACAGGGTTTTCGTCTTCCTTGGCAGGTACTTTGGAGGATAGAAACCATCCACATACAGCAATCGTGATTAATATGATATAGAAACCGATTTTCCATATTTTATTTTCAGGGAAATGCTCATCCAGAACACCCAGGGAAGGGTGTGCCAGTGTAATGACTGACAGCTTCACTCCTACCCAACCTACAATCACAAAAGCAGCAACTTCAAGGCCGGGGCGGGAATGAAGCAGCTTCACGAAAAATGAAGCTGCAAAACGCATGATGACAAGTCCGATGAAACCGCCAAGGAAAATGACGATAAACTGTCCGCCATCCAATCCGCCAATCGGCGGCAGGCCGCTCGGTGGCAAAGCAACCGCCAAAGCTACGGCTGCCAAAATGGAGTCTACTGCAAAAGCAATATCCGCTACTTCTACCTTGAACACCGTCATCCAGAAACCGGATTGTTTCTTCGCTTTTTTAGGTGCATCGTCGACTGCTTCGTCTGTTTTATTCCGGCCACTCATGATCTTTTTGACGATATGATTTATCGAAATGTACAGGAGATACAGTGCCCCGATTGCTTGAACCTGCCACACATCCACCAGGAATGAAATCAGGAACAATGATCCCAGACGGAAAATAAATGCACCCATCAGACCATAAAATAAGGCCTTTTTACGCTTCTCCTCAGGCAGATGTTTAACCATAATCGCGAGTACCAAGGCATTATCTGCTGCCAGTAATCCTTCAAGAACCACCAGGACCACGAGTACCCACCCGTATTCTAATAATAGTGCTGGTTCCAACATTGACTCCTCCTTATTAAACTTATGATGTACAAAAAAAAGGACCTTTACCATCACTGGTAAGGTCCTTTTATAACCACAAAAAGAAACCTTTACCGAGCATCAATAGACTTGGTAAAGGTCTCGCTAACAACAATCGCTGCCAATAAAGCCGGGGATGTGATCCCGAATTGACGACTTTACTGTAAAAGCTACTCCCCTTTAACAGGAATATGTAGTTTTAGTTGAAACGGATTAATAACTTGTAAACATCATATTTCATAACACAAAATAAAGTCAAGCTTTATTTCCGGCGTCACGATACAATTTTCGAAAAACAAAAAAATCATAAATCATATTTCCCAGCGGTACAAAAGAAATGAAAAACAGCGCGATGGGACGGCGCAAACGCCACTTCTGGACCGTATATAAAGATACCATAAACAAGAGGTACATCAGGAACAGAAAACCATACAAGTTACCGAACCAAGTGACCGCTTGAGGCATAATTCCCGCATCCCGGAGGGGAAACGCAGCGAACACCAGCAATACATATGAAACTCCCTGTAACCATAACATCAGCCGGAAACGCCCCAGCATTGAACGTAACATCCTCTTTCCTCCTGCTTCTATGCAATAACGTAAGTTGTGTCCTTCACAGTATATCACAAAAGCCGTCTTCATCCGCACTCAGTACGGCAGTAGAATATTCCACTTTCATGCATTAACTTGATTCATATGTCTCACAGGAGCCAAACGCATTACTCATACATACAATGAATGACAAGAGGTATTACCGATGTCGGACAAGAAGGAGCGGATTCATGGATATTGTTATGGTTGCACCGGAGAAATTGCCTCTGCCGGGCAATGGTTCAGTGGAAATCTGTATATTGGGGATCGCACGCGAGCTTGCCCTCCGCCATCAGGTAACCATTATTTGCCGTAGTGTCAAAGGACTCCCGGCGCTTGAACAGATCGATGATATAACGATTCGGCGAATCCCTGCTTCTAACGCTGCGGGGTATACCCGTTCAGCCATTCGTTTGCTCCGTGCACTTGATTGTGATGTCATTCAAGTAGACAACAGACCTTACAGCATGGCGGCGATCAAACAGGCCTTTCCCCAAACCCCTGTTATCCTATATCTCCACTCACTCACCTTCGCACAACCTGGACCGGGAAAAATGAATTCACTAAAAAAAGCCGACTGTATTGCAGTGAACAGCCAATCGTTAAAACGCAGACTCAGCCGCCGTTTCCCTGCTGTAAAGAAACGATTGAACGTGATCCCACTTGGCACAGACCTTGATCGATTCCGGCCAGCGGCCAGCAGCGGAGAGCGTCAGCACCTGCGTGAGAAATTCGGTATTACCGAACATTTCGCTGTCCTGTATGTCGGGCGAGTGATCCCTGGCAAAGGGGTAGATATTCTTATACGCGCAGCTGCTTCAGCGCAGAAGCAAATCCCTTTACAACTGGTTATTGCGGGCAAAGGACCTCCGAAATATGTACGTTCCCTTCGTAACCTTGCGCAGAAACATGACGTGCATGCTGTCTTTCTGGGTCAGATGAATCATGAGCAGATCGACCAGCTCTATCGAAGCGTTGACTGCCTGGTATGCCCTTCGCAAAATCACGAGGCCTTTGGCCTGGTCAATGTGGAGGCTATGGCTTCCGGAATACCTGTCATCGCTTCGGATAATGGCGGTATACGTGAAATTATTCATTCAGGAATAAACGGATACCTGATCTCTGGTTACAAAAAGCCGCAGCAGTTTGCTTCCTTTTTACGCCATTTGGCTGTCAGTCCCGATCTTGTGCAGTCCATGGGGAAAAGCGGCCGTGAAACAGCATTTTCAAACTTCGGTTGGGCAAGGACTGCCTTACACTTGGAAGCTGTGTACACAAGGCTCATTCGCTCATGAGCCTTATTTCCTGTTCAAGTTTTCTAACGATACTGCCAATCTGCAATGATCGAGTCCTTCTGAGATATCGGTACACGTGTAATTTCAATTAATTCAATAATGACCATTTCCTTCATCATAAATCTCACTTTTGCACAGGTCTGTTGGTAGAAAGCATCATAGAATCCAGATCCAGTCCAGCAGCCGTGAGGTACCTCTGCAGCGTGATTTATGATATAACCTACCTCACCAATCGGTGGGATAACGACTTTAATGGCTTGGTGATCCAGGCGATTGTCCGGGTCCTTTACAAGATAAATCGTATCCCCCACATGCAGAGCCTGTGCTCCTTGATAATTATCCATGCCCATCATGGCGGCAAAAATTTTGATACTCATATACATGCTCCTTTTTATAACTATATTCCTTGGTCTACAGCTGCAGGGCCTCTTCATCTCCATAGTGGTCCAGCCATGCCAAAAGTTGTTTACGAATTTCTTTCCTATACTCACGAGGTTCAAGCACCTCGGCTTCCGGGCCAAACTGATATAACCATTGTAAAAATTCACGACTGCTGTTCAGCGTTACTTCGAATAACAATCCGCCATCCACAAGATCTGTCATTCGCGGGCGAACAAACAGCTCTTCTTCTTTTATGTAGGGGGCAACCTTTTCAGAGAATCTCACCTTAAAATGTATAAGTTCGTCACCACGGTCAACGGACCAGGTGTTCTTCATATACTGGGTTATGTTGAAGTCGCCCATGTCAAATACAGCATTGGTTCTTACTACATCGAGAAAACGGCTTATACGAAACATTTGAACTTTCTGCTGCAGATGACAATACCCTATCAGATAAAAACGCTGGTCGCGCGGTATAAGATAATATGGGTCAATATGCCGAACCGTAATTTCGTTATCCGTGAGCGTATGATATTGAGCCTGTATTGTATGCCCGTCTAAAATCGCTTCGATAATGGGAATTAACAAGTTGGGGTCTTTTCCTTCTTCACGGTAAGCAGGTATCCCCATTCGAATAATGCCTGCAATATTTTCCACAATTTCACGGTTCCTTGTTTTTAGTTTGGTATGAGTCGATATTACCTTATCAAAAGCAGAATCAAATTCAGCCGGTAATTGAGATGTATCGACCAAGGCTGGAATCATGCAGAAGAGCATGGCTTCCTGTTCGGTAAAGTCCAGTGGATACATGGCAAAATCGCCAATAAAGCGATAACCCTTTCCGTATCCTTCGTTCATTATGGGGGCTACCCTGTCCAAAATTCGGAGATCACGATATATTGTGCGCACAGTTGTACCGCATTTCAGTGCCAATTCCTTGGCAGAGATTCCGGGATTAGCTTGTATAGCCTGAAGTATACGCAGCAGACGAATTAATTTCTCTGTCATGTAGTTTCTCCCCTTCGATATTTTATCGGCAAGGAAAACTAGTTCCTTTAGTTCATATATAAATCTTTAGTCCCAAGTATTTTTTTCGCAAATTCACCTTTTATTTATAGTACAATTGCACTTTTCCCCTCTTTAAATATACATTCTCTTACTTGCTTGCGTAAATTAATAACCCATAATCCGATTTTACTAAGCCTGAAAGCCTATACAAAAATCTAAAATAAATACAAAAAAGCCCTGATCTCCAAACGAGACAAGGCTTCGAAAAATTCTATTTGCTTCTCAGATCTATCCGTGTATTTCTTTCAACTTGTTCAGGACATGAATCATTCGGTCACATAACACTGGAATATCATGCATTTGTTCCTCGTTCACATGCCTGCCGAAATAAATATTGGCGGAAACGTGAAATGACATCGGCGATTCTCCAAAAATATAATGAATATGCTGCAGTATAAGCTGATCAGGCCAATTTTCCTGCATCACCTCTTGAATATCATGACAGCATGCTTCCGGTTCTTTGGTTGTGAATGCAAAACGGAGTTCAAGTTCACAGCCCGCTGGCCCTCCGGGTGTTTCTAAAATCTCTGCTGCAATAGTCTCCAATGAACTTTTCAGGATCACTTCAGCAGTAACGCCTGCTTGTTCTCTGAGACAGAATTGCAAACCAAACTCTCTGGACATGCTTGCCATCTCCAGTTGATCTCTTCGCCCGGTGATCTGAATGCACTCATCCAGATTATCCAGGTCATACAGAACATTCTCAATGGCTACTTTTAGATTATCGTATATGGTGGGATCAAACATACAGCAACCTGCTTTCTTTTTCATCTATCTTCCCGTTGTACCACAAATGGGATCTAGAATCCAACGCAAATGAAAAAGCCCAGCCCACAAGGAGTGGACTGGGCTAGGACAAGCTCTACGAGGAATCTTCCTGGATTCCAGCGTCGTCTATTCTTCTTTGGATTGCTCATCTTCCGATTCTGGTGCTGCCTCATCAGCAGAAGCGGTTGGCTCCTCTTCAACAGCCTGCGGCGGCATAACCGAAGCAACGATGGATTCCGGTGACGTAACAAGCGTTAAACCTTTATCCAATTTAATGTCGCCTGCCGTCAAGCGATCACCGATTTCCAGACCGCTGACATCCACTTCGATTGAAGTTGGCAGGTCTGCAGGCAGCCCTTCAACCTCAAGCTGCGTTTCCTGGGTCTGGAATACACCGCCTGCTTTGGAACCTGCGGCCGTACCCTGAAAATCAATCGCTACGCTGACGCTGATCGGTTTGTTTTTGGAAATTTGCAAAAAGTCAACGTGCAGCAGACGCCCGTTACGCTCCTGCTGATCCTTGATCAGTACAGGGATCGTTTTGCCACCCTCCACGTTGAGGTTAAACATCTCCGAGCGGCCTGTACGAGCCATTTTTAGCATTTCTTTTTCATCCACATGTATGGCGGCACCTTCTTGTCCCGGTCCGTATACAACGGCGGGTACTCGTCCACCTTGTCTTAACAGGCGCAAAGCCGCGCCTTTCTTTTCTGTTCTTGGTGCTGCTGTAAGTTGAGCCATTTTTCCGTTGGATTTCATGATTGAACATCCTCCTTCAAGGGATCCCTACTTTGATTTTGTTGGCAAGCTCTGCGGCTTCTCTCGTAGACCAAAAAAGGTCTTTTTTCTGAGGCCATATGTTGGGCCATATCTATATTTACCCCAATGATCCAGCTTCTAAAACATCAATCCTTATTTTTATAACCTTTTTTTACTAACATATGCTTTTTTATGCACATAAAAAAACAGCCGAATTTCGTTCCGGCTGTGCAATTCGTTCTGTTAAATTAAGTTCAATGAGCGTAAGCAAAGATTAAAAATCAAGCACTATTCCGGTCATCAGCTTCACGATCATTTTCGCGCACAATCTGCATCTCTTCTGATCCGCTTTTCACGATAATTTGCACGTCCTCATCCTCAGGTGCAATATCCACATAACGGTCTCCGCAAGTATCTTTGGCCTCCCACTCGTTAAGCCTAATGATAAAGCCGAGATGATGCAGACCCGGAGCCACGCGAAACCGGGCTTCTGCAGCACTGCCAGCACGCTCTAATCGAACGGCACCATCCTCCATACCTGTTCCCCACACCCAAACATCCCAGCCATCATAGCAGTGATCCGACCGCTCGTATCGAATCGTTACCGTTCGTGACATATGTCTGTGGACGGTGACGGCATAGGCTGCCCGTACTGATCCAGCTTCTGCGATGATTACTGAGCTGCCTGAAGTCAGCGCCCTAACCATTCCCGTGTGACTTACAGCTGCCACATCCGTGTGAGAGGAGCTCCAGCGAATATCTGCATCTGTAAGGGGCTGCCCGTATTGATCCAACACCAGCGCGCGGAAACGGCTAATTCGCGTTGTGTACAGTACGGGTTCCCCTACAATTTCGATTCGGTCAGCATACCGAACATCGACCTGAATGGTACAGGAGGTCATAATCGGACCGCAGCGCGCAGTGATGGAAGCCGCACCTCGAGCCAGGGTATGGAATGCACCATTTTCTTCCATACTTACAATATCCGGATCGGAAGAACTCCATACGACAGGTATATCTTCCAGAATATTTCCAGTACGATCTCTCACGATGGCCCGCAGGATTGAAGTCTCCTGCGGAGCGAATACCCGGCGCGGCGCACTGACTTCCAGCGCAGCAGGATCAGCTTCAACAGCACGCTCCATATCGTATAGAACCATGAGCGACCACCGTTCCACCTGAACTTCGCCTGTGACGGTTTCAATGACGTCCGTTCCAGCTTTATGATGATTCACGACAATCTTCCATTCCCCCGCCTCCAGATGTATGGACTGAGATTCGTCCGAGCCATTATAAATCACGACGATCCGGTTCCACGCATCTTCATTCGCTCCATGCTCGAGCACGTAAACAATAACGTTTCCGTCCATCCGCAGGCAGCGAAGATGACTGCGAACCTGCCCTGCCTCCATCATACGGAACGCTGGATGTGCACGCCTTAGCTGGATCAGCCCGCGATAATAGTCGAATACGGGTCTAAAGCGTTCCTTGTTCGCCCAAGAAATCATATTCACGGCATCACCACTTCGATAACTGTTATGATCTCCAACCTTGGACCTTAACATCTCATCCCCGGCATGCAGAAACGGTATACCTTGGGACGTCAGCAGGATGCCTGATGCAAGCAGCGAGCGGCGAACCATCTCATGATCCATTACATTCGTTTCATCCACATACCGATAAGGATCGGCTGCCTTGACCGCTGACTCGGCACTGCCGCCCCCCACGGGCTGTCCGTCTTTCCATACGGGAAAGCCCAGATCATGACGAAGATTGAGGGAGGTTGCAATTTTGTCCCACAGATTCAGATTATCATGAGCAGTTACATAATTGACGGTTTCCGCCGGAGAAGTGGCGAAATCATCGATCGCTCCCGCAGCACCTTTTAAGATCTCGTACTCCAGACCTCCCGCACCCGTGATAAATCCTCTGCCGCTGCCGTCGCTATCCCCTTTGATCGCACTGCGAAAGTGGTCATTAAATACAGCAAAGCCCTGCCCCTTCTGTGTTCCCTTTAGTGTTGGACGCATTAGCGGTGAATCTCCGCCCATCCATGGTTCTCCATAGATAAGAAATGCAGGATCGAACTGTTCTTTTAATTCACGGGTGAGCTCACTCATCGTATCCTGATCAATCAGTGCCATCAGATCAAACCTGAACCCGTCAATATGATATTCTGCAGCCCAGAAGCGCAGTGAATCTAAAATATATTTTCGTACCATCGGACGTTCGGTTGCGAGTTCATTGCCAACTCCCGAACCGTTGCTGCGTGTACCATCTTCATAAGATCGATAGAAATAACCAGGCACGATACGATCAAAAGGACCCTTTTCAACGCTGTACGTATGATTGTAGACGACATCGAGGACAACGCGAATACCCTGCCGATGCAGCGATTGAATCATCAATTTAAATTCACGGATGCGAACAGCCGGCTCTCGTGGATTCGTTGCATAAGATCCTTCAGGAACATTGTAATGCTGCGGGTCATAACCCCAGTTGTACGGTGCTTTGACATTGGATTCGGCATGCGCTGCAGCAAGCTCATTTACCGTCTGATAATCAGCTGTAGGAAGTAAATGTACATGAGTAATACCGAGTTCAACCAAATGATCGATCCCGATCCGATTGCCGGCGCTGTCGGTAAGTCCTGAAGCCGTAAAAGCCAGGTATTTCCCTTTGTAAGGAAGTTCTGCCTGAGGGTCAGAAGAGAAGTCACGTACATGCAGTTCATAGATTATGGCATCAACCGGGTGCAGAAAAGACGGTTTCACATCCTGGTCCCAACCCTCCGGATCGGTTGTGTCCAGATCTATGATTGCTGTTCGCTGCCCATTGGCCGTCACAGCTCTGCCATAAGGGTCCGCTGCGATTTCCACCCGCTGGTCCTGATGAACGATGCGGTACATATAATAATAACCGGCCCAGTCTCCCGAAAGGGTCAGCTGCCAGATTCCATCAGTATCACGCCTCATCTCATATGCCTGACCGTTATCATGATTCGTTACAATGCCAAGGTCGTTGTACTCGCCTTCATCTTCAAAAATCAATATATGAACCAGCTGTGCCGTAGGCGCCCATACTTTGAACGTACTCGCGGCACAGGTATACGTTAAACCAAGATCGCTGCCTTCATAACGAAAAGAAGTCCATTCGGGCATCGTTCCCACCGCCTTTATATCCTTTGAATTCGTATTGTCCCGATGTTACGAAGCGGGACGCTATTTGTCAACCCGGGGTTGTCAATACTCAACATATCGGCTAGAGCGAAGCATTTCATGAGCAATCGCTTTCATCTATATCTTATGTAAACAAGCGCTGTGGTTGACAGCGTCTGTACCTGCGGAACTAAAAAAAGCACTCCCTTGGATATTAAAGAGAGTGCTGCCATTGTGTTAGATTGCGATTGTTGATTACCTACGAGAACCCTGCCCTTCAGCACTCAGAATATAACACGGTCATGGATAATCTCTTGACCTGCACCTGGCTGTTATCACTGTATTGGTGGTCTTTGGAGTTCTCCATTGTGCCCAGCGAATCTGCATGTACACACCCATCTTCAACAGCTGCCTTCCATCTGCCTGAAGGGATGGAGACAGAACGTGTTTTTGGGGAAGCATTAAAGATTACAATGATCCGTTTCCACGTATCCTGAACGTCCTCACCCTGCAGCTCGAATACGAGCAGACCTTGTTCTTTGTGTAAAAGACGGACATGCTGCTCAATCATTTCACGTGTGCGCATTCGAAAGGCCGGATGCTCCCGTCGCAGTTGAATTAGACCCCGATAATAGTCAAATACCGGTTTAAAACGCTGTTTCTGATCCCAATGGATGGCGTTGACTATATCTCCACTCTCATGGCTGTTTGCATCGCCAAATTTGCTGCGCAGCATCTCATCTCCAGCCGCAATCAGCGGGACACCTTGTGATGTGAGTACAATACCGTTCGCCAGCAGGCAGCGTCTGACCGTTTCGTTCTCAAGCACATTGTCCGGATCGATCTGAAGATAAGGATCAGCCTTCCGAACGGCTTCTTCCACGTTGTCAAACCCTCGTATACTTCCATCCTCGTTATAAACCAGAAAGCCCAGCGTATCCTGCAGCCCTTGTGTTCGTGCCACCTTATCCCACAGATTAAGATTGTCATGAACCGTTACATAGTTAATCGTCTCGGCCGGGCCTTCTGTAAAATCATGAATTGATCCCTGTACACCTGTCCATAACTGATCTTCCTTCCCATTTTCGCCGGTTGCAAATCCTTTGCCGTCTCCGTCGCTATCTCCCTTAATGAGGCCGCGAAAATCGTCGTTGAACACTGCAAAACCTGCACCGCGCTGTGTTCCTTTCACGGTCATCTCATCACCCAAAGGCGAGTCCATCGCTGCCCAAGGTTCGCCATATAACAAGATGGAGGGAGACACCTGATGATGAAGCTCTGATGCTAGCTGTTTCATCGTGGTGATGTCGATCAGTCCCATCAGATCAAAACGAAAACCGTCCACATGATATTCCTCTGCCCAGAAGCGAACCGAATCAATAATAAATTTGCGAACCATCGCTCGTTCCGATGCAGTCTCATTGCCTGTGCCTGATCCATTGCTGTACGTCCCGTCTGCGTGCTGACGATAATAGTACCCTGGAACCAGCTTTTCAAACGAACTCTCCGCAGTATCAAACGTGTGGTTATAAACCACGTCCATAATAACACCTATACCTTTACGATGAAGCGCAAGAATCATAGACTTGAATTCACGAATTCGCGTTTCGGGATCATCTGCACGCGTGGCATATGAACCTTCCGGTACATTGTAATGCAGCGGATCATAGCCCCAGTTATAGTTGGATGCATCCTTCAGATCATTATCTGCATTCGACTCATCTACCGTTGCAAAATCAAATACTGGCAGCAGATGCACATGGGTAATGCCCAGCTCAGCCAAATGATCGATCCCCAGCTTATTACCTGCGGCATCACGCAGCCCGGTCTCCGTAAATGCAAGATACTTCCCTTTATTCACAATGCCGGAAGAAGGATGGATGGAGAAATCACGGACATGCAGTTCGTATAGAACCGCATCCGTAGGATGACTGCACTCTGGACGGATATCCTGCTCCCATCCTTCAGGATGAGTCTCTTCCATGTACACAATGACACCCATCTCTCCGTTCATCGTTACCGCCCGAGCGTATGGATCAACCGCTGTTGTTGACGTTCCATCTGCGAAGGTTGATTTAAACATATATCGATAGCCCCGCAAGTCCCCTTCCACATCTAAAACCCACAAATCCTGTTCATCCGGATGCATTGACAGGATGCTTTGCTTCAACTGATTAGGAGTCTGCTCGGGATTCCCACCCGTTAAGGGAGGATACAAGACGAGCCCCATTTGAACAGCTGCTGGAGACCATACCTTGAAACAGCAAACATTCGGTCCGGTTGTAACACCCAGATCTCTTCCTGTATATGTACTGTCCATCGAAACTGTACTCGTGCTCTCGGCTGTTTGTTTTTTCTGCATATCATCAATCATAGTGAATCCCCTCTCAGAGCGTAGTATGAACGTAATGTGATTAGGCATGTCCTGCACCCCACTGAAGTGCATCTATTACCCCTTTTCGACCCCTGCTGCTTCATTTTCCCATGACGTGCACCGGCACGGCTTCGGTAGCTTCCATGGCTTGGATCAAAAATTTCGGCAGGATCGGCTTCCTTCAGCGCTTTCAGACATCCGCTAGAATGGTGAAGTGAATCATGTATGGTCAATGTGAATTACAATGAGTGCTCCTTACCTTTTATACCCGTTCCTCGGACCAAGCATAATAGGTTAACACAAAAAAGAAGCAGCTCTGCGTGGATTAACGCCACAACTGCTTCTTAAGAGGTTACGAGGATGAATCGTCTATTTAAACTTCAATGCGGTTTGAATAAGGCTTTAATGAGGGACTTGCGATTGAAAATCATCACGACTGGACTGATCCACATGATAGAATACCACATCGCCGTCCTTCATTGGCCAATTTCTTCCTTCTTCATGCAGCGGACTGGGATTAAACCCTTCCAGCTGCCATTGATTCATCAAAGGTGCCTGAATATACTGCAGATGCGGAGCCAGGGTGTTTCCATGCTGCAGCGTCTCCAAGTTGAAATTCACGATGATGTAACCATCATTTAGAAATACAGCAGCCTTATCATCCAGCGGCGTTTCCCGTGCCAAACGTTCCAGATTCGTTCCCTTGGGCACAGCGTATACATCGGCCGGCAAGCTGTATTCACCGTACCAGCGCTGGATGGAAGCATTTGCCCGGTCTGCATCCACATCAGGAGGGATCTCTGTTTTAGGACCGATGAGTGTTCGAATCTGCGACGGAAGGATCATCCAATTGTAACGACCTGTCCATGTTTTGCTGTGCGAAGTCTGATTTACGAACCGAACCATCGCCTGTTCCATAGTATATTTCCTTCGCTCTTCCGCAGTCCATTCATGATTGTACTGATAACGCGCGGCATCACCGAGTTCCATCCCTGGCACGTTCCGCAATCTGGCATTCAGGATTACGTAACGTTTCTCCACATCTTGTGCAGAACCGATCTGAATCAGCCGCTCCTGCCCCCGATGGTAATACAAGTCCACTTCCTGTCTCTTGGAACCGTCCTTGCGTATATGATAAAAGGTTGGCGTAATTCGGATGCCATCCTGTTTACCAAACATATTGCCCTTGGTCTTTACATCAAACTTGAAATGGTACCCCGTCTTTACGGCAGCATTACGAAATCCCTGCACGGGATGACTTCCTGGCCGAATCGGCAGAACATATGGAGCTGAATTACCTCGCGGATCACCATCAATTTTGTTGGTACCCGTCCAGTAACTTATGCCTGCTGCTTCAGGACTACCCGGTCGTTTGCGAAATACATTCTCCCAGTTATAATCTGCGATATCCGTTATCTGAAAATCGTACAGCCTGCCAATGACCTCCACAGCGATGGTATCTACAGCTGCATGATGGTTCAGGTTCGTATTGGCATCCGATTGCTCTGTGAAATTCATGGGTGCATTCTCTGCAGTGTTACAAAACTCAATCTGATAGTTTCCTTCATCGACCCACACGGGAAGTACGAAGGTGGTGTCCAGTTGATGGATAGGAATATCAATCCAGGTATCGGCTGGAATGTAGTGGTTTCGGTCAGCCGTGTAAACATCAAACGGAAAACGCACCTGTTTACTTCGAAAATACTTTGCGTAATCACGATCACCGTACCCCGGATAACGCGCTGTATCCAAGTGCTGTCCAGTGGTAGGGATGCGCACCAGGAATTCACGCTCCAGGATCAATGCAGCTCGCATGGGATCAGGGTTCGTTTTCTGATTATGCGCCTGGTCATCAGACACCCATGAATAATTCACGACAGGTGTATGTACCGTAACCGGATTGATTCCTGGAATCGGAAAACGCTGATTCTGTCCACCATTTACGTTTCCAGGCAGCAAACCATAATTTATCACACCTGTAGTTGCCTGATCGGCTTTGTTCATTAATGTATTCTGGATCGTTAATCCGCTCCGGTAGAGCACATCGTCCCCAATCGTATACGGCTCTGGAATCACTCCAGGCCTAGGGGCTTCTTTTTGAACCGGACCCGCATCCATAACTACTGCATCATCAAAAATCACATTGTCATTATTTACGGTATTTTCGCCAACTTCAGCCTCAGCTTCAGATTGAAACAGGGCAGTTTCATCAGGTGTAGGCGGTTCCTTGGAGCCACCTGGAACAGATTCGGTACCCAGATCAAGTTCTTGGCATTTGGCCGCCTTGACATGGCTGGTCACCTCGGGGTCTGCTGCAGCCTGTAACGCTGGAGGCGTATATGCATTTGGCGATAATGTGACGGTACCGCCAAACCCGCCCAGCGCATAGTTTGATATGCTCGCTTCATTCAGTTTGTAAACCTCCAACTGGTCAATCTGCCAGTAGCTGTATGTCCTTGTTACCTGCATAGAAAGCTCTATAGGCACGTCCACTTCTTTTGGCTCCGCTTCTGTTCCTGGATCATCTTTTCCACTTGATGCACGCCCCGGAATTGTCCATGTTTTATGGTACATTTTCTTGACATTAACCGTATAAGTGACCGTGCCAGTCATATTCACCCATCGGTGCTGGAATAGGTAGCCTTTGGTCATCACGTTTGCATACAAGTCTTCCGACGTAGGGATTCCTTGAATGACATCAAACTTCTCTGCACCCCGAGTATCTGCCTGAAGTACACCCCGAACTGAAGGATCCATCACCTTAGCCTCGATCACTGCACCTCTACTTGGCGGACTGATGCCGACAGGACAGGCATTCGGCGGATTACCGCCTGGGCCTTCACCTTCTGTACCTCCACCATCCGAACAATCCTTGACCTCAAGCTCCTGTTCAGCTTGCTCATCCAGACGCTGGGCGCTATCCCGGAAATGAGCTTTAATCATCGTGCTGCCCACAATGCCCTTAGTCGTCAGTTTGCCATCGGCACCGATCACCGCAACTGCTGAATTGGAGCTGTACCAAGTTAATTTGGGATGTGCCGTGACCTTGTGGATACTCCCATCCGGTTTAGTCAAAACAGCCTCTGCCTGCAATAGTGTCGTTGACGACTTACATGCATTAGGCAGATTCACCACCAATCCCGGCTCGGACGTAACCTTAATGGTGGCTGTATCAGAGATAAGATAGGTCCCGTTGTTCCAGATTGCACGTACCGTAACGGTACCCGGACTTTTAGCTTTTAACATCCCCGTCTTCAATTCAATACTTGCGACCGTCTCATCCGAAGTAAACCACTTAATCTCGGCCTCCCTGCCAGACACATCAACACCTTCACCCCAAGCTGTGGAACCATAGTTTTTCGTCTTCACTTTGGCTGTCATCTGCTTCGTTTGACCAATCTTCAGCGCAGCATCAGGTGTGACGTCAATTTCTTTTTCTTCGATTAAGTCACCCTCCCAGATAATATCCATCGGAGTGTAGTATACAACGTTATATTTTGGACAACCAGATGTTGTTTTCCCACCATTTTTAAATGGTTCTGTTTCTGTTGGTACATGATACCCTCCAGTAATTGTTCTTATGCCTACTATTGTTGAAGAAAAAGGCGGTCTTATTTCTCCTATTCCAGTGTATGAATCTTGATCTGATCTTCCTTGATAACTAATATCATGAATACGTACATTATGAATCTGAGAAGCATTGATTTGGTTGTTATTATAATCAGGCCAGTTTTTAGGTGGCCATTTACTAAAATCTACACTATCAGGAACTTCCGTAGCTGCAGGAAATGGATTTGAACAGCTACCTACATTATTTGCGTAAGTTGGACCTCCTGAATGATCTGCTCTAAACTGTCCGTTATTTTCTTGGTACCAGTACACTCCAGGATTCCCTACGGTAGGGGTAGCCAAAATAGTTACTTTCTGGGGACTTTTCATTGATTTAGGGCCATATTCGTTTGCAGCGCTTTTACCGTGTTTAATGGTACATCTGTTAAAATCAACATTTGTAATACCAATAATCCTAATAGTACATTTAAACAAGATAATATCACTTTTTTCATTACAAATTACTCACCATCCTACAAAACTACCTTTGAATTTTAAATTCTCCTTTATGATCAGATTTCAGAAAATAAGACCATGATGTATTCCTCAAAGTTGAAGTTATCCAAAACCTTTTTTTAATTCCTTTTTTAATAAGAAGATCTGAATCCATAGGTATCGTTTCATTATGTTGTTCTTTAGCTAAATCCAAATTAATACGATTAAATTGTATCAGTGAATCCGATAACCCCTTGTTAAAGGTAATTAAATTTGATTTTTCCAGATTAGACGTGAAGGAAATATCTGCAAAGGTTCTATACGAGCCACTCGCATACTTATCAGGCACAAAGAATCTAGCATAAATACCTTTTGGTTTGCTTCGAGTGGCATCCACAACGATTAATCGATGAATTTGTAATATTCCTGACTTGTTACTAAGGCTAATGTCAGCACTTGATAAATCTGAAATTGTGGCTGATCCAGAACTATACTTATAATTACTAATCGTCGTTAAATTTGTACCAGTTGTTCCCACCTCTCGTAACTCGTTCAGCTCGCTGTATTTCGAAGCATCTTTGCCCTCCACTTCCATGTATCGAAGTATAATAGACGCAATTTCTGCACGAGTGGTTGTATCTGCCGGTTTCAACGTCCCATCCTGAAATCCACTTACAATGCCTGTTCCGCGTACAAGAGCGAGGTATGGAATCTGCTCATCACGGATCATTCCACGATTTACTTCTGGTGTAGGCAGCAGCGTATTCTTCGTATCGTTAAAAGCATCTTGAAAACTACGGTCTGACTGGATCAATCCGTTTGCAATCCACTTCATCATCTCGTACCGCGTCAGCTCCGTATTCGGCTTGAAGCCGCCTGCATAATCACCAGCATGAATGAAACCTTGTCCGACCAGTTGACGAACTGCCGGTTCAGACCAATGGCCCTGAAGATCGGGAAAAGGAGCTGCTTCCTGCCCCTCAACACTCTCAATTCTGGTCGCACGAGCCAGTATCGCCGCGTATTCCCCGCGGGTGATCCTGCCATTAGGCCGGAATGTTCCATCCTGGTAACCGGAGATCAGTTTTTTCTCGTACGCTTTGGCCATCGCGGCCTGAGCCCAATGGCCTTTAATATCCTTGAACTGGGTTATCGCATTATCACTCACACTTGCCGCACTCGCTGTCGTCGTCCACTGCCCGGGTTCCGCTCCAAAGGAAAAATAACTGCCTGCCATCAAAACGGCAGTCAACATTCCAATCAAACCAACAGCGTTTTTCTTCTTCCCCTGTCCCACCTGCTTCAACTTCACTTTGTTCACGCTCCTATGTACCTTAGTTTGGGGTTGCTCCATCTACACGACCTTTTTTTGTTCTTGTCATAAAGAACGTAAAATCCTAAATTTGGTATAATAGTTAATATTATACCACGGACATCTAGTAATATGGTATATTTTCATAACTCTCCCCCCTTATTCTAAGGTTAGTATCCCTCCTTCCGAAGACCCGTTTCTCACCCTGAATACACAAAAAAGGCCATGAATCCGCAGATTCACAGCCTTATGCTTTAAGGTCGGTCTCACTTATAAAATTTTGGAATATTTACTCTTTTATAGATTAAACCTTTTCATCACATAAAATCAAGTCTTTTTATTTCACCCTCATTTATTTTCCGTTCAGCTCTTTATACGAAGCTTCCAGCTCCGTAATGAGCTGGTCACCACCTGCTTTTCTCCACTTGCCAACTTCCTGCTCCCAGCCCGCATCATCAATCTTGCCCATAATGTATTTGGTCTGTGCGTCCCAGATCATTTGATCCAGTTCCTGACCGCGCTCCGTGTAGATTTCAGAGGAAAGGGTAAGTGCAGGATTAGCAACCGCATACTGTTCATTTTCACGAGCCATCTTCGTGCCTTTCATACCAATTGGAACATCGACAAGTTCAGGCACATTATATCCTTCAACACTCAGCAGATTATCACGGTACGGCTTGACCTCACGCTGGTAAGCATCGAAATCTTTCAGTTCCGTCTTACCGTCAGCGGTCTTGGTATAATGCACATCCAGCAATCCACGCAGCTGCAGCGTGCTGAGTTCTTCATCCATCAGTTGGTCCAGAAATGTAAGTACTTTTTTCAGCTGCTCCTCGTCCGTGACAGAGGCTTTCGGAATGACAAGCATACCGTAGTTTCCTGGCTCACCAGCAATACGAATGCCATCCGTACCTTGAAATGGCGCTACATCAATGACACCATCCGGTGCATTAGGTGTAAGCCGCTGCTGCGATGATTTTCCGTTCTGGGCGACACCGTTCAGTTTCATGGCCACGAGACCCGAATCCATTTTTTTGTCTGCATCCGAAGGGTCCAGTGCAGGGAAATCACTATTAATCAGCCCTTCATTGAACAGACGCTTGAACAGCTTCATCGTATCCACATATTCCGGTGTTAGGAACTCTGGTGTTAATTTCCCGGCATCGTCCACACCCCATTTGTTAACTCCGCCAATACTTACAGCAATCCTGGTCAGGGGTGAAGAGACACCTTCATTATATTTTTTAAAAAGCAGTGCACCGTACGTATCTTCCTTGCCATTACCATCCGGATCGTCCTTGCGGACAGAACGCATAACCTCATACCAATCATCGAGTGATTTCGGAATATCCAGTTTCAGCTTATCAAACCAGTCCTTACGATAAACGATAGCCGTCCGGCCAATATCCCGGAAGTTCGGGATGCCGTAAATTTTCCCTTCGATTTTGATATTGTTAAAATGGGCCTCTGACTGGGCAGACAAGTTTTTATAATCTTTCAGATAAGGTCCCAGTTCCCAGAACAGTCCAGTCCTTGCGGCATTAAATGTGGTTGGCACGTAATTGACACGCATAATCGTTGGCATCTCCCCTGATGCCACCATCACATTCACCTTGTCGTCGAATGCCGACTGCGGAATCCACTGCACGTTTACATCGGTATTTGTGTAGTCCTCAATCTTCTTCTCCACTGCATTTTCTTTGCTGGGCACATCACCTACCTGCATCAATGAGATGGAAATCGGCAGCCTGCCTTCCCCCGCAGCTGGTGCTTTTTCTACTCCGCATCCTGCCAGGAGACCAGCAGATACAGCACCAACGATAATAAAGCTTCCCACGCGAAACATAGAGCTTCTTGAACGTTTTGGACCTTTTGGACTCATGAACCATCTCTCCTTTTGGATAAGCCTATTGTTCAGCGAACTTGCCCTCATTCCTTACTCACAGATGCCTCCGACTCAGAATGTATGCGTTATCATAATATTTTTGAGAAAAGAACCAGCGTTACGCCAGCTCCATCTCTACTCCCGCCAAAATAAACGGAGCAACCGATTTCGGATCATTAATACGAATGGATTCGGTCACGTAATACTCGTAAGATCCGTCACGGTAAGGTGTTCCCCCAAGGCCTGCTCCTCCGTTGCACTGTGTCAGGGAAAGTATACCTTCCTGATCTGTTTGCAGCAGATGCTGCAGCAGACCCTGATATCCTTTTTCCGCGATCGCCTTGAACTTTCCGCTCAAGTACCCTTTGCGCACGCCCTTCGCCAATGCGTAAACAAACATCGAGGTGCCCGAGGCTTCCAGATAATTCCGCTCACGCCCCGGCTGATCCAGCAGATGCGGCCACAAACCGGTCTGCTGATCCTGCACATGAACAAGCGCATTGGCGAGCCGCTCGAAAATACCGATAATCTGCCCGCGCTGCTCATGATCGACCGGGAGATAATCCAGCGTATCAACAACCGCCATCACATACCAGCCCACAGCCCGGCTCCAAACATGCGGCGAACATCCCGTCTCGCCGGAACTCCAGCGCTGCTCTTTGCTCTCATCCCAGGCATGGTAGAGCAGCCCGCTGCGCGGATCACGAGTGCGTGCTTCCACCAGCAGCAGCTGCAGCGCAGCTTTATCAAACCACTTTGCTTCACCATTAACGGCTCCATATTGAGTCAAATAAGGTGTCGCCATATACAATCCATCCAGCCACATCTGGAATGGATAGATTTTCTTATGCCAGAACCCGCCCTCACTTGTACGAGGCTGTCCTTTCAGCTGCGTTATCAGCAGTTCGGATGCTTTGCGATACTTTTCCTGACCCGTCTTCTCCAGCAGAAAAAACAGCGATTTTCCTTGGTTAATCTGGTCCAGATTATATTCCTCTACCGTGTAGGAGCGAATCGACCCGTCCTCCTGAACGAAATGATCCATAAGCTCCTGGATATAATCAAAATATCTCTGTTCGCCTGTACGAGCGTAGAGCTCTTCCAGTGCTTTGAGCAGACAGCCATTTTCATAATGCCAAGTCGTATACAGCTCATGGCTGCGATAACTCTCCATATATTGGTCAGCCATACGCATAGGTGTATGCTGCAGCGTTTCCTTCATGATTTAACCTCCGGTTTCGCTCCTTATTGAGCCTGTTTTTTGTAATCTTCAGCGTATTCCTCGCGAATTTTGCTTCCGCCTGCTTTAGCCCAATTCTCAACTTCCTTTTCCCAGCCGTTCTGATCGATCTTGCCCATGATATATTTGGTTTGTGCATCGGCAATCATCTGATCCAGGTCTGCCCCGCGGTCACCATATGTTGGGGAATACAGCGTCAAAGCAGGATTGGGTACAGCATGTTCTGCCAGTTCTTTCACCAGTGCTGTGCCTTTCTCCCCAAGCTCGGTATCTTTCAGTTTAGGCACATTGTAGCCTTCAATATAAGGGAAGTTGTCACGATAAGGTTTCACTTCACGCTGGAAGGCATCAAAGTCACTCATTTCCACCTCGTTATCTCCAACTTTAGCGTAATGCTTGCCTTCCACACCACGCATCAGCAGCGTGGCCATCTCCGGGTCCATCAGTTTATCGATGAACGAAAGCAGATTTTTCAGCTCTTCTTCTGATTTCACTGCTGCTTTCGGGAATGCCAGGATGCCTGAATTACCTGTCTGTCCAGCTACCCGGTCACCGTTTGGTCCAAGCAGACCCGCAATATCCACTACGCCATCCGGATTATTTTTGGACAGACGTTCCTGCTGACTTTTACCGTTCTGCGCCACACCCACTCGCATACCAACTACGCCGGAATCATACTTTTTCTCCGCTTCCGTTGAATCGAATACGGCAAAATCCTGGTTGAGCAGCTTCTCTTCATACAGCCGCTTCAACAGATCCAGCACCTGCATATATTCCGGTGTCATGAATTCAGGGGTGAAGCTGCCGTCATCCTCAACCTTCCACTTATTCGGCGCACCGAAACTTACACCAAGCCGTGTCGTGAAGGAATACTGGTCTTCGTTATACTTTTTAAACAGCATCAGTCCAAAAGTACTCGCCTGCCCGTCGCCTTCTGGATCGGAAGTGGACAGCGTTTTGATCGTTTCGTACCACTCATCCGGTGTTGTTGGTACTTTCAGATTCAGCTTATCGAACCAGTCCTTACGGTAGATAACCGTTGCCCGTGCAATATCAGAGAATACAGGCACGCCGTAGATTTTACCCTCAACCTTGATGTTGTTGAAGAAACGTTCATTTTGGGCAGAAAGGTTTTTGTAATCCTTCAGCAGAGGTCCTACTTCCCAAAACACGTCATTCCGCATTGCACTGGTCACCGTTGGGTTATACTGCACCTTGACGATTTTGGGCATGTCGCTGGAGGCAATCATAACATTGATTTTGTCATTGTAAGCCGAGGCCGGAATCCACTGGATATCCAGCTTGGTGTTGGTATACTCTTCGATTTTTTTCTGAACTTCATTGCCTTTGCTTGGCACGTCACCTACCTGTGCAATAGCAATGGATACGTTCTGCATGCCGCCTTCGGCGGCCTGGCCTTCATCCGATCCGCATCCTGCCAGCAACCCGCTCACTAGAGCCAGTGTACTCAAAACAGCCACGGCTTTCTTTTTTACTGCTCTCATCTCATGAAAACCTCCCTTTGATATACAATCGCATTGACATACAACTGCAGCTTCAGAATTTAAAACATATGTCCGTTCTCCGTTCCTGCAGCTCTTCAGTCCTCACCACAGGAAGCAGCATCTCTTTGCTTTCTCGAAAGCACTTCATGCCGGTGGACTGCCCCATGTTAACCTTTTACCGAACCAAGCATCACTCCCTTGGCGAAATGCTTCTGCAGGAATGGGTAGACAAGCATAATCGGAATGGTAGAGAACACGATAACGGCCATGCGGATGGTAAGCGGCTGGATTTCGGTTTCCTCAATGCTGGTATCCCCGATCCGGCTCTGTGCAAGAATAACAATCTCACGCAGCCAGACTTGGACTGGCCACTTTTCACTATCGTTGATGTAGATGACGGCGCTGAAGAAGCTGTTCCAATGTGCTACCGCATAAAAAAGCGAGAAGGTGGCCATCGCTGGCATCGACAGCGGAAGCACAATGCGGAACAATACGCTGACATCGTTGCACCCGTCGATTTTAGCGGCATCTTCCAGTTCGTCCGGGATGGCCTGGAAGAAGTTTTTGAGCACAATCAGGTTGAACGCACTGATCGCCGTTGGCAGCATCAGAGACCACAGTGTATCCGTGAGATGCAGGGATTTTACGACAAAATACGTTGGGATCATACCGCCGCTGAACAGCATTGTGAACAGCACTCCCAGCAGGATCGGCTGACGTCCGCGCAGATATTTTCTGGACAACGGGTAAGCCATAAGTGACGTAACAAGCAGGTTAATCAGTGTGCCAACAACCGTAATATAGATCGACACACCGAGACTGCGTATCAATGTATCCGTGGAAAAAATGTAACGATAAGCGGCCAAGGAGAACTCTTTTGGAAAAAGAATAAATCCGCCTTTAGCCACCTCATGCGGGCTGGTAAACGAAACAGCCAAAATATAAATAAAAGGAATTACAGTTACGATTCCAATCAATAACAGGAAACCATGATTCATAAAATCAAAGATTCGGTTGCCCCATGTTTTGTCCTGCTGCATCTAATGTTCACTCCTGTCTGATGAAGAGCGTCTGCCTAAGCTGCGTTAATAGACGCCTTCCTCCCCGAATTTTTTGGCCAGCGTATTGGCACCAAGCACCAACGCAAGACCGACAACCGACTTAAACAATCCGACAGCAGCACTATAGCTGTACTGTGCCTGAGTAAGACCCTTCGTGTACACGTAGGTATCAAACACCTCGCCGACATCACGATTGGTAGGTGTCAGCATCAGAAAGATCTGTTCAAAGCCTGTGTCCAGGAAGTGACCCAGACGCAAAATGAGCAGGATAATGATGGTACTGCGAATGGCCGGCAGCGTAATGTGCCAGGTCTGGCGCCAGCGGTTAGCCCCGTCAATGCGGGCAGCTTCATAGAGCTGTGTATCTACGCCAGAGAGTGCAGCCAGGAAGATAATCGTACCCCACCCTACCTCTTTCCAGATGGATTGTCCTACAATCATCGTGCGGAACCATCCCGGTTCAAGCAGGAAAGCAATTTTTTGTCCCGTCAGATTATAGAGCAGTTCGTTGATTGCGCCGCCTTCGGTCGTAAACAGCATGTAGAACACACCGACTACAACAACCCAGGAAACAAAGTGCGGCACGTAAACCAATGTCTGTACGAATCGTTTGAATCGCTCCCGCCGGACCTCATTCATCATCAAGGCAAGTACGATTGGCAGTGGAAAAAAGAAAACCAGATTGTAGATCGCAAGCAAAAACGTATTTCGGAACAATGTCCAGAACTGCGGTTCTCCAAAGAAACGCTGGAAGTGTTTGAATCCTACCCAATCGCTCCCCAGAATGCCTTTGTACGGCGTATAATCCTGGAAAGCCATCGTGATGCCATACATCGGTATGTATTTAAAAATAACAAAGTAAAGCACTCCCGGAAGCAGCATAATATACAGCCACCGATTTTTGATGATGTCCCTCCACAGCAGGTTTTTGTCACTGCGGGCAGCGGGACGTGTCCGAGCCGCCGTTTCGGCTTTCATAGTGTCTTCCTCCCCACGTTGGAAACGATTACAAAAGATCACTTCCTGAATTCATGTCTCCATTGTGGCGGATAAATGCAATCACTGGCTATCATCTCGTTTTAGCTTCTTGTTTTCCTTTGGCTATCAAGGGTTTCAGCGTTTTCTGAGTGCAGGATATTACACATAATGGACCGCTTTTAACCTGGATGTTCCCGGTTTAACTCAGCCTTTTGAACAGACGCTTCGTCTGGAACACCCTCAAGCCGAATGCCAAAAAGCCTGCCTGCCGTGGTGGGCAGAGCAGGCCATGTGGTTTTTTGCTCTATCGCTGCTGCTCCCGGTACTTGCCGGGAGTTGTTCCTGTTATTTTGCGGAATGTACGGATAAATGCCGTGGGGTTCGTATAATTTAATTTTTCGGCGATTTCCGCTATTTTCAGATCGGTTGTCTGCAGCCATGTTTTGGCTTTTTCCATCCGGTACTCGGCAAGATATTCGGTAAAATTAACGCCTGCTTCCTTCTTGAATACCCGGCTCAAATAGACGGGATGGAAGTTCAGTTCTTCCGCACAGGCCTCCAGTGACAGGTCCCGGTCATACCGCTCTTCAATCAGTCGAATCATCCGGCGGGCGATATTCATGTACTGTGACTCCTCCTGCTCTTTCCAAAAACGAATCACAGGCCGAAATAATCGCTTGCGGAACCAGTTCGTCATCTCGTCTAAAGTAGACAGCTTGAGCAGATAGGCCATGGAAGCCTTCTCTCCCAGCACTTCCGCCACATCCCCGCCCTGCTCCTGAACCAATTGATATACTCGTGACAACAGCTGTACCATGATGACCGGATACTCACTGAAATGAAGTTTCTTGTCCGCAAGCAGCCCTAAATATTGTGTGAAATAGGTATCTGTTTTCTCTTCGTCCCCCTGTTTGAGTGCAGAGGCTAATTGATCTTCGATCATTCGCAGCTGCGTATACAGCGCAGCTTCCATCTGACCTCTTGGCTGGATATCCTCGTAGTGTAAAATGATACGGCTGCCCAGGCTGACTCTTCCCTGCAGAGCCTGCCTGCTCTCCTGATACGCTCTAGGCGTATCTCCAATGCGGGAGTATGCCCGGCTAATGCCTATGCTTACCGGCAGGTTCAGATATGTTACGATTCGTTCACGAATCCAATCCGCCTGTGTATGCATCCACTCCTTCAGCTGCACTTCATCGTCCAGTTCAGAAGCAAGTACAGTAACCTGCGCATCATCCAGCATGACAGGTGTAAACCGGATTGCAGAAGGCAGCAGCTCACCGACCATGTTGTTGACCGCAAACAGCAGCAAATCCCGGTCCTGTTCCTCATACCTCGTGCCTTCAAGTGTATCGATCTGCAGCATCAGTACACCCAGATGGGACCAACCCGTCGGAAAATCGTACACGTCGCTCTGGTATCTGAAGTCCTCTTCCGATATCCTGCCTGTCAGCAGCTTGGTCATAAAAAACTCCTGAAGGTGGACATGCTGCCCTTTCATCTGCTCACGCATCGTTTTTTCTGAACTAAACAGTGTCGATAATCGTTCTTCGATATAGATGAACTCATCCTGACGGCGTCCTGATGGAGGAAGCGGTGAATCCAGCGCTTTCGTAAACTGCAGCAGTCTTGAGATCGGTGAATACATGCGCCGGCTGCCGTATATCGCTACAAGCCCTGTGACACATAACATAATCAACGTGGCCACCCCGGTGACCACGGCAATTTTTTGCGACTGGGCTGTGATCTGGCCAAGGGATACAACCGATACATATAACCAGCCATTTAGCGGCGACTGCCTATAGCTGACGGCTACGGGTTTGTCCTCCACTTCTGCACTGAAAAAACCTTGTGCTTCCCCTGTCGTCCGAACCGTCTCCTGAATATCTTTGTTCAGCAGGTCGTATTTATTTCCATAATTCGTGTCATTTAAAAAATATCTTTGATCCTTGTCCAGAACATACAGATCACCTGAATTCGGATTTCGACTCAAAAAGCTGCTCAGCTCGGCATCTGCAATATCGATGACAAGAAACCCCTTGGGTTTAACGTTTGTCGGAACCATTGGAATTTTAAAAACCATGCTGACTACATTATCAGAAGAGATCATGGCTGGCGCCTGTTCTGTTAAAGCCTCTCCCATGCCTGCCGATACAGGTACACTCTCTTTGGATGAACTTTTATTTTGAGTCACCCAGAACAAACTGTTGGTGTATGTAAGATAAGTTCCGATCCGGTCTCGAATGCTGAAGTCATTCAGCCTGCCAAATGAACGCATGGATACGACCCAGTCCTCATCAAGATTCACGAGGTAAGCCTGATCGATGCTTGTCACGGCCTGCAGGTTGTTGAACCCAGATGTCAGATCACGAATTTCCTGAAATTCGCTGCTGTCAAGCGGCTGCTTCATTGACCGCAGCACCAAGGGTGAATTGACGTACTGGATCGCGGACAGCTGTAAGCTTCGTAATACCTGTTCCACTCGCATCTGGGTCTGATGTAATATTTGAAGATTGCTCTCCCGCACCTTCTGTTCGATATCACGCGAAGCAATCGTATAGGAAACGGAACCAATCACAATGACCGGCAGGGCCCCAAGAATCATCGTAAAGCAGAGCAGACGCAGTAAATATTTAGGCAAGCAGAGCATCTCCCTTTTCTAATAAAATCGCTTTCATTGGATTAAATTACTATTGTTATTTTAAAACCCATTCTTAATCAAGTCTACATCTTTATTCTGAACCATTGACTTGAAGTGATTTCCAGTTTATATTACTACTATAATTCCTCAGGTCGAAGGAGAGATTTTGATGTCGGTGAGCGTTCTTAACTAATCAAGTTTCATATTCAGGAGTATGGCCTTTCATGACGCTTGTGCCCATATGGCATATGTGTATTTCATGATGCGCCAGATCCCTGTACTTAGTTAAGAACAGCGGAATCAAACATCGCCTCCGGGATTGCCTATGTCCGGGTCTATTTCCGCGCTGTGTTCAGCGCGGATTTTTTTGGTATAGACCCTATATGGACTCTGCTTTCCCATACGTACAGGGCGGAGAATGACGTTTGTTCATTCTCCGCCCTTTTTGTGTTTTCAATGAGGAATATTTTTCAATAAAGCAAAAAAACATTTTACATGAAGGAGAGATTTAGACGTGAACAACAACCATAACATGGCGACAGATATCAAGAGTTCAAACGAACAAACCTTAACCACTCTTGGCTTCCATCATATTCAAAAAAACATTGCAGACTATGCCCTTTCCTATCTGGGCAAACGTTACGCAGGGGAACTCAAACCGATGAACGATGCTCATCTGATTCAGATGCGATTGGACGAAACCGCAGAAGCGGCGGCTCTTGTCCGTTTTGGGGCAAGTGTGCCGATCCCTTCACTGGAGGGCATGGAAAATATCATCGATCTGCTCGGTACCGGATATCTGTTCAGTGAACGTGACTTCAGTCATCTCGCCCAATTTATCCGCAGTTGTGCGCAGCTCATGAAGTATATGGAGAGCAAATCCGGCATCGCTCCGGTTGTCAGTCGATATTCATCTTCCATGATGCTCATCGACACCCTGCGAGGCGAGATCGAACGCTGTATCCACAGCGGACGCATACAGGATCAAGCCAGCAAAGAACTCGTCCGAATCCGTAAAAAAATAAGTGTGAATGAGGAACGGATGAAGCGCAGACTGGATGCTTTAATTAGCAGACACCGTTCGATTATGCAGGAGCAGGTCGTCAGCCAGCGTAATGGAAGGACCGTACTGCCCATCAAAAAAGAATTCCGCAAACATGTCAAAGGCAGTGTACTCGATGAATCGGGCAGCGGCCAAACCGTATATATTGAACCCGCCGAGCTGGCAGGTCTGCAGATGGAACTGACTCTATTGCAAGCTGAGGAATCGAGAGAAGAGATGAAAATCCTTGGTGACCTGACTTCTCTGACTGAATCTTACAGCCGCGAGATTTCACTTAATACGGAAACCGTCGGCATATTGGATTTTCTATTTGCAAAAGCCAAGTATGCAGCGGCCATAGACGGGCGATCCGTACGTGTTAACAGCAGCGGCAGGGTTAACCTGCGGCGAGCGAAACACCCCCTGATGGGGGCGTCGATGGTTCCACTTGATTTTTCCATTGGATACTCTTATTCATCACTTATCATTACGGGTCCGAACACAGGCGGCAAAACCGCTGCTCTCAAGACACTGGGGCTGCTCACGCTAATGATGCAATCCGGACTGCTGGTTCCTGTAGACGAAGGCGGTGAAATGGCTGTGTATGAGCAAATCGCCGTGGATATTGGGGATGGTCAAAGTCTTGAACAGGCTCTCAGCACATTCTCCGCACATATTCGGAATATGATTGCAATACTGGAACAGGCAAATTCTTCTACGCTTGTCCTGATTGACGAGATGGCATCAGGCACAGATCCTGGAGAAGGCGTTGGGCTCTCGATCGCCATGCTGGAGGAACTTCACAGCCGCGGAGCCACGGTTGCAGCTACAACGCATTTCGGAGAAATCAAGCATTTTGCGGCAGCCACACCAGGTTTTGAAAATGCACGTATGGAGTTTGATACCGTCTCCCTGCAGCCCCTGTATCGCCTTCGAATCGGGGAAGCCGGGGAGAGCTACGCTTATTCCATCGCACTGAAGCTCGGCATGCCCAAGCATATCATCGATCGTTCGAAGGCTGCAGCAGATCAACGTTGGAGCAAAAATCGCCTGCAAACCGAACAGAAAGAGGTACAGTCACAGAATAACGACGAAATAACCAATCCTAACCCCGCCAGTATACAGCAGGATAATTCTAATAAGCTTAAAGCTCCAAAGGAATGTGCTGTGCCTGAGGGAGTTACCGATGCTTCTAAAGGACACAGCACTCCTACGGAAGATACGTCTTCCGACGCGAACACGGCACCAGTCCCAGTTCGGGCATTTCGTAAAGGGGATCGTGTTTATGCAGCCTATCTGGATCAAGCCGGCATTGTAAGTGATGAAGAGGACAACCGAGGTCAGATCGGGGTTATGATTCGGGGGCGCAAAGTCAAGATTCACAAGAAACGCCTGAGGCTGCACATCTCCGCTGATATGCTGTATCCAGAACAATATGATCTGGACATCGTATTCGAAAGTAAGGAAAACCGTAAAAAGCGAAAACTGATGGGACGCAAACATGTCGAAGGTCTGCAGATTGAACTGCCACCGGAAGAATGAAATAACACGAATCAGCCTAAATGGATGTATCATTTAGGCTGATTCTATAAGATGAGATCGAGCATATGATTAGCTGCTTTTACGATGAAGTCTTGATACGGTGGTATATCTAAAAACCTGGCTGCATTCGCGCATACGTCTATAACAGTATTGGTTTGATGCTTATGTCTGGTATACTGAACACATCTGATTATCGTCGTCCAGATTGAACATATGAAGGAGGGGAACAGACCATGCCTAAGCAAACGAGCGTATATAACCAACAAGGCAGCCATCAAAGTAAACCAGTCCATGTACTTGTCTGCCCACTCTGCGGGGATCGCAACGGCTGCGCCTACGCCGCTGGTAAGCCGCATTCGGAATGCTGGTGCAATCATGCTTCATTCCCAGAAGGTGTGTTTGAGCGTATTCCAGCTGAACAGCGTCGTAAATCATGCATCTGCCAGCGTTGTTTGGACAGCTTCGTTCGCGAACAGACCTAACTGTGGTGACAAACCGCTCTGTTGAAAGCCATTCGTTTTAATACAGCTGCCGCAATCATTCGCTCTTTTTCATCATATATTCATTGATCCATGATTAAATCCGTATATCTATAATTCTATATAAACAGATAATTAAGATCTGACTGCTGCGCATTTTAAACCTGTATCCCCTTACGGATCCATAATCTGTAATATCACAATCTGTGACGCTGGAATTACATCTGATGGTACTGCTTTACCGCTTCCACCAACACCGGATGTCCCTCATCCAGGGAGGTGTAGTGCTGCAGCGCAGCCGTGACACCTTTTTCCCGAATCATGCTCTGCAGCTCGACAGCCTCATGATCATCAGCCGCATTGAATCTGCACGCTGCCGCCATGGCCTTAGCCAGATAAGTCACCTCCATGCCTTCCGCATGCGCCAGAAGTGCCGGGCGGACAAGCCGGTCGTTCGGAGACAGCTTGCGGATCGGCGAGCGTCCTACACGAGTTACCTCATCGGTCAGATAAGGATTAACGAACCGCCCCAATATTTTCACAATATACTGCTCATGTTCTTCGGGGTTGAAGCCAAATCGTTTCACCAGCACGCGGCCTGTTTCCTGCAGTATCCCGTAGACAACCGATTTCACGTTTTCATCGGTAATGGCCTTTTGTATCGTATCATATCCGTTCACATAACCGATGTATGCCGCAGCGCAGTGACCCGTATTTACGGTAAACAGTTTACGCTCAATGTAGGGTTCCAGATCCTCCACATAGATAATACCATCTATAGGTTTAAAAGCAGGCGCCATCTGGGAGCGATCCACTACCCACTCATAAAAAGGCTCTACTTGAACATGCAGCGGGTCCTCATGATTCTGAATCGGCACAATCCGGTCAACGGCTGAATTCGGAAAATAAACATATTGATCGGCAAACGCCCGTGCCTGCTCATCCAGCAAAGCATATACATGATCTTTCAGCTGCGCGCTTCCACCGATCGCATTTTCACAAGCGATGATATGCAGCGGCTTTTGCACAGGACCTGCACGTCTTCTTTGCTCCAGACCTTCGGCAATGCCTGGAGCAATGCGCTTCAGCACAGTTACTCCCACTGCGGTTGTAATCAGATCAGCTTCAACCACTGTCTCAGCGACGGTCTGGAGTTCACGTCCATCAATTGCCTTTACTCCGGATACCATCTCCTGATCCTTATTCTCGTTAGCAAGCTCGACAGTATACTCACCACGCTGCTGAAGAGCATTCACCAGTTCCTGATTCACATCCGAGAACGTCACCGCATATCCGGCACGGGACAAAATCAAGCCGATAAATCCACGTCCAATATTGCCTGCACCAAAGTGTAGAGCCTTCATAACTCCATTTCACTTTCCAGAATCGTAATGACTTCTGATGCTGTTTTTGCATGACGCAGCGCTTCCATATTTTCTTCTTCGGCACAGATCACCGCAATACTCGTCAGGATCTCCATGTGTTCTCCGCCTTGAGCTGCGATACCGATCACCATATATGCTTTTTCCTCTCCAAAATCAACCCCCTGCGGGAACTGAATCACCGATATTCCGGTAGAGAGAATGAAAGCTTTGGACTCTTTCGTACCGTGAGGAATGGCGAGTCCGTTACCAACATAAGTGGATACAATCTCTTCACGCTCCAGCATTTTGTCAATATACTCTGCCGTAATATGTCCAGCATCCTTCAACATCTGTCCTGCCATGCGAATTGCCTCGTATTTATCCTGAGCCGTCGCGTTCATGATGACTTTGTCTGTTGTTAACATACTCATCTTATTGCCCTCCCATTTCATTTTTACTGCGATAAAATCCAACCAGTTCCCGAGACAGGTAGTGAATGATATCATCCCTGTTTCCCCTGCCCAGCAGCGAAACCATCTCTTCCTGCAGCAGCAGTGCGCTAATCTCGCTGAGAACCTCCAGACTTTCCTTCGACAATGCCTTTGGACCAAGCATCAGCAGTACTTCGCTCACTCCCTCCGGATCATCCATGGTCCGAAGCAGCGGTTCCTCCAGCTGGAACAGATGGATGGATGGCCTGTAGATGCTCTCACTCCGTGTATGAAACAGGGCCAGCCGAGTACCGGGGATCTTCTGACTTCCCATCGCCTCACGCACCTCAAGCAGCTTGGCAACCTCTCCTGGGTCTTTCAATACACCCGATCGATGAGCAGACGTACACATGGCAAGCACACTTTGGGCAAAATCAAGATGAGCATTGTCCAGTGCATACACCTGAAATTGACCAATAATACGCACGATTTCAAGCAGTGTCGCTTCCATGCCGTCAGAGTCCGAATAACGCTCCGCTGTCTCGTTCCTCCTGCCAGCATGCGCTTTGTGATGCTGTCGCCGTAATGTTCTTGTCTTAATAAAATGCCGGAGCCGTTCACTCTCTTCTGCAGTCAGAAGCGGACTGACCTTATAATACTGCTCTTCCTCCATTGGCAAATCGACGGTGGATAGAACAAGATCGTATTCTTCGGCTGGCATTCGAGCAGCTTCGTACCAAGAGACGCTGTCTATAATCCGGATTTCGGGAAACTCTTTGGACAGCCGGCTGGACAGCATGCGCGAGGAACCAATGCCGCTGCTGCACACGATAATCGCCCGGATTTCCTGCTTTAAAGCACGCAGCCGTTCGATCGATGCCCCAAAATGCATGACGAGAAAACCGATCTCTTCATCCGGAACATCTGCTCCGGGCCAGGCCTGCAGCACTGACTTTTTGACTTGTTCGAAAAGAAGGTCATAATCTTTGCGAATCTGCTGCAGCAGCGGATTACGAATGACCTGATGTCCCTCAAGCCTTTCCATCACAGGCACCATATGTGCAATCAATCCTTCTCGAAGTAAGCGATCCTCTTGGAAGGCATAATCTGTTCTTTCCTGCATCTGATCTATAAGTGAATGCACTCTGTCCATCAAAATCAGATCATCAATCGGCAGCAGACGCGAAGAATGAAGCAGCTGCTCCGTGTCCACCAGTAATTGATGAAAATAAGCCTGCTCCTCCTCGGAGAACGACACTTCAAGCTGCGAGGATAATACGCTGCACAAACGGGAAGCCATAAAACCAGGTACTCGCGGTTCAACCTGCTCCGCCGATTGACCAGCAGCTGCATTCATTCTTGGTCCTGACAAGGAGCGTCCTATACTAAAACCTTTACGAATGCGAACGACCGCTGCTGATAACTGGATGAGCAGCTTCATATACTGCCGTTCAGGTATCTTCTCGAGCCATTCAATATCCGGCTGCCATAAGGCATTCTCAATCGTAAGCACATCACCGTGACCAATCATGCTGAGAAGCTTCTGGTTAACAATGGAGCTGCTTTGATCAGGCTGTCTGCCAAAAAGGTCCGACTCATCCAGAACTTCTATCGCAAGTGCTGCAATGGCTCTGCGATAAATCGCTTCACTTCCGGTAATTTTGACGCCGTACCCTCGCCTTCGAACAAGCCTCAACCCTGCCTGCTGTATGCGTGACTCCAGATCATCCAGATCATTGGTGACCGTGGACACAGTCACTTTCAGATCGGAAGCTAGTGCCAGCAGCTTGACCGGCTCGGCCTCATCCAGCAGGATGCAGAGCATGAAGAGCTTACGCTCCTCCGGCGTAAATTCTATATATTCATGACCTTCCAGCTGCTGACGCAGTGTACTGAGGTCATCTGAACCGGAATCAATACGGATTCCGGTTCCCGACTTTTTTTCCAATCGCATTCCGAGCGGTTCAAGCCACTGCTCAATCATTAACAGCTCACGATGAACCGTACGGGTGCTCACTTTTACTTCAACGGCGATTTCGCCGGCTGTGACCTCATGGGGATGTTCCAGCAGGAATTCCACAATTTCACGTTGTCTTTTGGTAATACTCATGTCTCAGCCTCCGGCTCTTGGAAAACGGCTGGCCCGGTTTGAAGCTGGATTGCAGGTTGTTTCCTGCTTACTTCAAACGTTCAACAAGCGCATCGTATTCCGGGCTTTTTAGGAAGTTGTCAATGGATATATGCTCTGCATTCGGCGCAACTGTACGCGCTCGATCTGTTAATGTTTTTTGTGTAATAACAACATCTGCATCCTGTGGAATTTCACTGATCGCCGTATTGATTACGGTAACGTCGATGCCTTCGGCTTTCATCTTTTTGCGAAGAATCGAAGCCCCCATCGCACTTGAACCCATTCCGGCGTCACAGGAGAAAACAATCTTGCTCACATCCGTTTTTACAGTCGAAGCTGCTGCTGTGTCCGCTTCACGGTTACCCGATGTAATGGCCGCATTTGCTGTATTTCCTTGACTCTTCATGTCTTTCATCCGGCTGGATGCCGCATCCAGATCTTCATCCTTCTGTTTGCCCGTTTTGAGCAGCAGCGATGCGATCAGGAAGGAAACAAGGGCTGCCACGATAACCCCTGCGAGCATCGGGATGTACCCCCCTTTTGGTGTCAAAAGGAAATAAGCGATGATACTTCCCGGCGAAGGTGCCGATACCAAGCCTGCTCCTGTCAGCATAAAAGTTAATGTACCCGCTACACCTCCAGCGATGGCAGCCAAAATCAGAATCGGCCTCATCAGGATGTATGGAAAATAAATTTCGTGAATCCCGCCGAAGAAATGAATCACTACCGCACCAGGTGCAGATGACCTTGCCATGCCGCGTCCGAAGAAGCAGTATGCCAGCAAAATCCCCAGCCCCGGTCCTGGATTAGACTCCAGCATGTAAAGCACTGACTGACCTAATTCTCTGGCCTGATCCGTAGCGATCGGTGTCAGAATTCCATGGTTAATCGCATTATTCAGGAACAGCACTTTACCCGGTTCGATGATCAGATTGACCAGCGGCAGCATGCCCAGATTCATCAAACCTTGTACGCCTGCAGACAATACTTTACTGATCGCCTCCACGGCAGGTCCGATACCTAACAAAGCGATGATGCCTAAGATACCGCCGATGATTCCTGCCGAGAAATTGTTGACCAGCATTTCAAAGCCGGCTCTAATTCTGCCCTCAACCGATTTGTCGAACTTCTTGATCACCCATGCCCCGAATGGCCCCGCAATCATGGCCCCGAGAAACATTGGAATGTCACTACCCACAATTACACCGATGGTCATAATCGCCCCGACGACCCCGCCCCGTGTTCCATGCACCATTGTACCTCCGGTGTAACCGATCAAGAGCGGCAGCAAATAATTAATCATGGGGCCTACAAGCTGCTCTAATGTCTCATTTGGGAACCATCCTGTTTTAATAAACATGGCAGTAATTAATCCCCAAGCGATAAACGCTCCCATATTAGGCATGACCATGCCGCTCAGGAATCGTCCAAAACGCTGCACGCCGACACGTAACCCACCTTTGGAATTGGACGTTTGGTCCAAATTGCTCATTGGTATATCCTCCTTGAATCAAGTCGTTATTCATATGAAAGGGCTATCACTTATCCCTGCTGTAATCCTAAGCGAGAAACCTCTCCTGTTCAATCAAATGAAAGCGTACTTTCGTCATGAACAATGATGACAGCATTAGATTATGTAATCGTTTTTATTTTGGAATATCTGTTTAAACCTTTGATATGTAAGGGTTTAACTGCTAATGTTTTTGTTCATATACAGCTCACAAAGAGACATAATTGCTTCTTCTGTTACCGTTATTTCATTCTGAATCTAAGCAGCTGCTGCTGGATTCCCCTCCCGATCCACCCGAAAAAACACTAAAAAACCTGCATAAGCTGAACAGCTTACGCAGGTCTGGAGAACAACTCTTTCTATGATTATGTGATGACGTATATGTTAATAAGTACAAACAAACCAATTCAATAAAAACTCATCTTCTACTCGATGTGTTTACGGTATGCATCTGAATTCAGCAGTCCAGATAAAGCAGCGGATACATCGCCATCAACACGAATTTCAATCATCCAGCCTTCTTCATAAGGAGAGCTGTTTACCAGTTCAGGCGAGTCCTGCAGTGCTTCATTGACTGCAATAATTGTACCGCTGACTGGCGAAAACAGGTCTGACACTGTTTTTACCGATTCAATGGTACCGATGCTGTCTTCTGCTTTAACATTCGCTTCAAGATCAGGCAGTTCAACAAACACAATATCACCCAGCTGATGCTGCGCGAACTCGGTAATGCCGATACGTACGGTATCCTCCCCTACGGTCTGCACCCATTCGTGCTCTTCACTGTAAAGGAAATCACTTCTTAATTCGCTCATCGATATCCGCCTCGCTTTTCATTAATGAGTGCATGCGATCTTTGACCTTCACCTTTTCCCCAAACAACAGCGTAAGATATTTCGGATTCAAATGTCAAGATAGCTCACAATTTATTTGAAATCCTTGCCTTAACTCTTGTAACAAAGCAGCACTCTTTCTACATATAATGGTGAATATTAACATAGTAAGCGCACTCTTCTAAAATAAACGAACATTAAGTTATTCTCAATATAAAATATTCGTATTTGAAATAAATTGCATGATATTGTTCTTGACATCGCCATCAGATTCACGTTTTAATGAAAGGAGCAACTGAAGTCCATTAGAACTACGTACGAACCGCGGATGAATGTAAAGGGAGAGACTGCCTGTACGCCCGTTTCGGGGATGTACACAAAGCGGCGCCGAAGGAGTAAACCTGCCGACAAGCGGAGGTGAATCTCTCAGGCAAAAGGACTTTTACAGGACGCAACTCTGGAGAGCATCTAATCGTCCGGTATGGACGTTATGATCACCCAAGGGGAAACCTGCCTGAATACACGGCGGGGTAACTCTCAGGTACAAGGGACAGAGCCTAAGAATACAGCGTGCTATAAGGCATGCCGGTTCTTTGGCCTGTCCTTTTCCTTTTTCCCCAAAAAAGAAACACAGGAAGCAAGAATCGACTGCCTTGGCCGTTTTTTTCATAATCTATGGATCAAATACTTACGTACATTTCACGATACTCGGCCCGAATGCGGCCTATGACGAGGTGATTAGATGTCCGATTTGTTGAGAACCCCACTGTTCCCCCTATATGCGCAGTATGAAGGTGTACGCTGCATTGATTTTGGAGGCTGGGAACTGCCGGTGCAGTTCAGCGGCATTCAGAAAGAGCATGAGGCAGTGCGTGAGCGTGCCGGTCTGTTTGATGTGTCCCATATGGGCGAATTCACTGTAACCGGCGAACAGGCAGAAGCCTTTTTACAAAGCATGATGACGAATGATGTGACTGCAATTGTACCAGGTCAGGCACAGTATACCTTGATGTGTTATCCGGATGGCGGTGTCGTAGATGACCTGCTTATCTATAAACTCGCAGAGAAGCACTACATGCTGGTTGTTAATGCCTCCAATATCGACAAGGATTGGGCATGGCTGCAGGAACATATCGTTCCTGGTGTGAACATGACTAATGATTCGGAGCAAACGGCCCTGCTGGCACTTCAAGGTCCACTGTCCGCCGAGATTATAAGCAAGGTTACAGGCACAAATACAGATGCAAACTCCATTGAACCGTTCCGCTTTATCCAAAATGCCGAGGTATGCGGAGTCAAACTGCTGCTGTCACGCACTGGATATACCGGTGAAGATGGGTTTGAACTGTATGTCAAAGCTGAACAGGCTGCTGTCATCTGGAACGGGCTGATGGAAGCAGGTGCTGATTCGGGATTAATCCCGGCCGGTCTGGGCGCACGTGATACGCTGCGTTTTGAAGCCAAGCTGCCATTGTATGGTCAGGAGCTGTCTCCAACGATCTCTCCACTCGAGGCTGGTTTAGGCATGTTTGTGAAACTTGAGACCGGGCCTTTTACCGGACATGAAGCTTTGTTACAGCAGAAAAAGGACGGTCCTGCCCGCAAGCTGGTTGGCATTGAGGTGCTGGAACGCGGTATCCCGAGGCCGCACTATCCGATCTATGCCGATGGGATACAGATTGGCGAAGTCACAACCGGCACGCAGTCACCAACATTGAAGCGTAATCTCGGCCTCGCCTTGATTGACAGCAAATATGCTGTACTCGGTACACCACTGGAAATCGAGATTCGCGGCAAGAAGCTCAAAGCCGAGGTCGTCAGAACCCCTTTTCATAAACGGCCGCGTCCGTCAAAGACCCCCATCCAAGGAGCTGAACAAGCATGAGCAAGCACCGCTACATTCCCATGACTGAACAGGACCAGAGCGCGATGCTCGACACAATCGGTGTGGATACGCTCGAAGATCTGTTCAAGGATATCCCGCAAGAGATTCGTTATCAGGGCGAGCTGCCTGTCTCCTCCAAGCTGGACGAATACGCATTAACACGCCATATGTCGAAGCAGGCTGGCTCCAATGCCAACTTTGAGACACATGCCAGTTTCCTTGGCGCAGGGATTTATGACCATCACATCCCTTCTGTCATCAACCATGTCATTTCCCGATCAGAATTCTACACTGCCTATACCCCTTATCAGCCCGAGATCAGTCAAGGAGAGCTGCAGGCGATCTTTGAATTTCAATCCTATATCTGTGAGCTGACAGGCATGGCCGTGGCGAATGCCAGCATGTACGACGGTGCAACGGCATTTGCAGAAGCAGGCAATCTGGCTGCAGCAGCCACACGCCGCAAACAGCTGATCGTATCCCGCACCGTTCATCCCGAATCCCGTCAGGTACTGCAGGCTTATGCGCATGGCTTGAGCTTGGAGATTGTCGAGATTGATTATAAGGACGGTGTGACGGACTGGGATGCTCTGCAGGCAGCCATCTCGGATGATACCGCTGCAGTGATGATTCAGAGTCCCAACTTCTTCGGTGCTGTGGAAAATGTAAAAATGGCCGCCGACCTTGTGCATGCGCACAAAGGCCTGCTCGTGGTCAGCGCCAACCCGCTGTCGCTTGGTTTGCTGGAAGCTCCAGGCAAGCTGGGTGCCGACATCGTTGTAGGCGATGCGCAGCCCCTTGGGATCGCCGCTTCGCTCGGCGGACCGACTTGCGGATACTTCGCCGTGTCTCAGGCTCACATGCGCCGGATTCCCGGCCGGATCGTCGGCCAGACGACTGACCGTAACGGCAAACGCGGCTTCGTCCTGACACTGCAGGCCCGCGAGCAGCATATCCGCCGCGAAAAGGCGACATCCAACATCTGCTCGAACCAGGCGCTGCTGGCGCTCAGTGCTTCGGTCTATATGTCCACCATGGGGAGACAGGGCATGATTGATGTCGCCGATCTTAATCTGCAGAAGAGTCACTATGCACGGAATACGCTTAAAGCCATTCCAGGCGTGAACCTGACTTTTACTGCTCCTACTTTTAACGAATTCGTCATTCAGCTTCCTGAAGGGTTGGATCTGGATGCCCTCCAGCTGAAACTGCTGAAGGCCGGCTTCATCGGAGGATATGAACTGGGCCGAGAGTACCCGGAGCTTGCGGGACATATGCTCATCGCGGTTACTGAAAGACGCAGCAAAGAAGAGATTGACGAATTCGCACGTGCATTGGAGGGATCACTGTGACTCAAAATACGACCACAAAAGCAGCGGCTGACGGCGGCTTATCTGAAACGCCTAAAACAAGTCAGGCAGTGAATCATCAGAATGGCATGGACTCACAAGCTCCTGAAAGCACGGGCAGTTCCCAAGCCGTGCCGTCAACGCCATCTGACGCTCCCGAGCAGACATTGATTTTCGAGCTGAGCAGCCCTGGGCGCGTGGCTTATTCCCTGCCTGAATGTGATGTTCCCCGTCAGGAAGCTGATACGCTGATTCCCCGGGAAATGCTTCGCTCCCAAGCGGCGGCCCTGCCCGAAGTGTTTGAAGTTGACGTCATTCGTCACTACACTGCATTGTCCCGCCGCAACTTCGGGGTAGATAACGGATTTTACCCGCTCGGTTCCTGTACGATGAAATACAATCCCAAGATTAACGAAGATGTAGCACGATACAGCGGTTTTGCCAAAATACATCCGTATCAGCATGAATCCAGCCTTCAAGGTGCGCTTGAACTGCTCTATACCTTACAAAATGATCTTGCAGGTCTAACAGGTATGGATGCCGTAACGCTGCAGCCTGCTGCCGGAGCTCACGGAGAATGGACCGGGCTGATGATGATCCGGGCTTATCACGAAAGTCGCGGGGAACTGCGTACGAAAGTAATCGTACCTGACTCCTCGCATGGTACCAATCCGGCGAGTGCAGCCGTTGCCGGATTCGAAACGGTGACAATTCCTTCGCGTGCAGACGGTTTGGTCGATCTGGAAGCGCTGCGTGCAGCCGTTAGTTCGGATACCGCGGCTCTGATGCTGACGAATCCGAACACACTCGGTTTGTTCGAGAAGGATATTCAAGAGATTGCATCCATCGTGCACGAAGCTGGCGGCCTGCTGTATTATGACGGAGCCAACTCCAATGCCATAATGGGCATTACGCGTCCCGGAGATATGGGATTTGATGTTGTACATCTAAACCTGCACAAAACGATGAGCACCCCTCACGGCGGTGGCGGACCAGGCGCCGGGCCTGTCGGCGTGAAAAGCCGTCTGATCCCGTTCCTGCCTAAACCGATGGTTGTTCAGAATGAACAAGGTGTGTACGCTCTGGATTACGAAGGAGATCAATCCATCGGCCGCGTGAAAGCCTACTATGGAAACTTCGGCATTCTGGTACGTGCCTATGCCTACATTCGAACCTATGGACCGGAAGGTTTGCGCCGTGTATCCGAATGCGCCGTGCTGAATGCCAACTATATGATGGCCCGTCTGGCGCCTCACTACGAGATTCCGTATCCGGGTGTATGCAAACATGAATTTGTTATGTCAGGCCGCGGCCTGAAACAGTATGGTGTGCGCACGCTGGATGTGGCAAAGCGTCTGCTCGATTTTGGTTATCATCCGCCAACAATCTACTTCCCGCTTAATGTGGAAGAGTGTATTATGATTGAGCCTACTGAAACCGAGAGTAAGGAAACGCTGGACGGATTTATTGATACGATGATCCGCATTGCCAAAGAAGCGGAAGAAACACCTGAATTGGTGCTTAACGCTCCTTATGGTACACCAGTTACTCGTCTGGATGAAACGACCGCAGCACGTAAACCTGTATTAAACTGCGCCTGCAGCTAAACAACTTGAACGAGAGATTATACCAAGCCCACCCGGGTGGATAGATTCACTATAAGTTTTTCCATGACTCTGACTCCGTTCAAGTGTAAAAAATAGCCAACGTGATATTAAAATCCTTTAGTGGGTTTACTCCATGTACTCCCCTTGTAAGGAAAGAGAGCTTCCATCTCCTTTCTTACAAGGGGATTTTATCGTTTTAACCTGCAGCACCAACTATCGTTTCACGCGCAGCATAACAAAAAAAGCCGGCCCCCACTACTCGTGGAAACCGGCAATACTGCTGCATGGAAGCAGCCCTTTATCGGAAAAAGAAGACCTTAAATCCGGAGGAAACTCCGGCAAAATTACGCTTGAATGCTTTGAACCAGTTCAACCACTTGTTCAGCGGTTTGCATTTCCAAAGCTTTGGCAGCGAGTTCCTGCATGTCCGCACGGGACAGCTTGGTGATCTGGCTGCGCGCTGGCAGAATGGAAGTTGCGCTCATGCTGAACTCATCCAGTCCAAGACCAAGCAGCAGTGGAATTGCTGTTTCGTCTCCTGCCATCTCACCGCACATGCCAACCCATTTACCTTCACGATGCGCTGCATCGATAACCATTTTAACCAAACGCAAAATGGCTGGGTTGTAAGGCTGATACAGATAAGATACGCGCTCATTCATCCGGTCAGCAGCCATCGTGTACTGGATCAGATCGTTAGTACCGATACTGAAGAAGTCCACTTCTTTGGCGAATTGATCCGCCATTACAGCAGTTGAAGGAATTTCGACCATGATCCCGAGCTGAATGCTGTCGGAAACAGCAATCCCTTCAGCGACAAGCTTTTCCTTCTCTTCGAGCAGGACAGCTTTGGCTTCACGGAATTCACCCAGTGTTGCGATCATAGGGAACATGACACGCAAGTTTCCATGTACACTTGCACGCAGTAAAGCACGCAGCTGTGTACGGAAAATATCCAGACGGTCCAGACACAGACGAACTGCGCGGAAGCCGAGGAATGGATTCATTTCTTTTGGCAGATCGAGATAAGGAAGCTCTTTGTCTCCACCGATGTCGAGCGTACGCACAACAACCGGTTTGCCTTCCATTTTTTCAAGTACGGCTTTATAAGCATTGTACTGAATGTCTTCGGAAGGAAGCTTGTCTCTGCCCATGTACAGGAACTCGGTACGGTACAAGCCTACAGCCTCGCCGCCATTCTCCAATACCCCTGTTACATCGTTCGGCGTACCAATGTTTGCAGCCAGTTCCACATGAACATGGTCTACCGTTACGGTTGGTTCGTCACGCAGTTTTCTCCATTCCGCACGCTGTGCATCATACTGTTCCTGTTTGGCACGGTATTCAGCAACGACGTCGTCTGTAGGGTTAACCAGAACATGCCCATCCAGGCCATCAACGATAATCAGGTCACCCTGTTTCGCTTGAGCCAGAATGTCCTTGGTTCCGACAACAGCCGGAATTTCAAGGGAACGAGCCATGATGGCAGAGTGAGAAGTACGTCCACCAATGTTGGTTGCAAAACCTTTAACATATTGACGGTTCAATTGAGCTGTATCGGAAGGTGTTAAATCCTCCGCAAGCACGATCACTTCTTCACTGATCTCAGCCGGGCTCATGAAGTCGATGCCAAGCAAGTGATTTAGCACACGCTTGGTTACGTCACGCATATCCGCTGCACGTTCCTGCAGGTATGCACTCTTCATGTTTTCGAACATGGAGATAAATTGGGAAGCTGTTTCATTCAGAGCAAACTCTGCATTCACCATTTCATCGGCAATTTTTGATTTCACCGGATCAATCAGTTCCGGGTCATCCAGAATGAGCAAGTGTGAGGCAAAAATTTCAGCTTTTTTCTCGCCAAGCTCTTGTAAAGTACGCTCTTTGATCGCCTCAAGCTCAGCCCGGGATTTACCCAGAGCTGAGTCAAGTTTGGCGATCTCTGCGTCAACGTCGTTGATTTGGCGTTTTTCTACAGAGTAGTCAGGATGCTCCAAGATAAACGCCTTGGCGATAGCAATACCCGCCGAAGCCGCGATCCCGGAAACATTAAGCATTAATTTCGCCCAACCCTTCGTTAACCATAACGTCAGTCAAAGCTTGAAGTGCTTCTGCTTCGCCTTCACCTTCAACAATAATGCTGATCGTGTCACCTTGCTCCAGACCGAGGGAAAGAACGCCCAGAATCGATTTCAATGTTACTTTTTTACCGTTAGCTTCTGCGAAGGATTCAGCACCTTTGAACTTGTTTGCTGTATTCACCAAAGCTGTCGCTGGACGTGCGTGGATACCATCTTCGTCTGTAATTCTGAATGTTTGTTGCATTACAATCATCTCGCTTTCAGTAGTTTGGTTTAGGCATTGCATATTTTTACACTTGCTTGCCATCGCTTGGAACAGTTCTTATTTTATCTCAATGATCGGCTGATCGCCAACTTTGAGCACGCCGCTCTTCTTCAGCGTGATGGTGGAGCCTTCTGGCAGGTTGGTGAAAATCACTGGAGAAATGATGGACGGAGCGTTTGCTTTCACGTACTCCAGATCCACTTCCATAATCGGTTGGCCTGCAGATACAAGGTCACCTTCCTGAACCAGCACGTTGAAACCTTGACCTTTCAGTTTCACCGTGTTAACTCCTATGTGAACAAGCACTTCCTTGCCGCCGTCTGACATAATACCTACGGCATGTTTGCTTGGAAATACATTAAATACTTTACCATACACAGGGGAAGTAATCGTTCCGTCATGTGGCAGAATTGCGAACCCGTCACCTGTCATTTTTTCAGCGAAGACTGGGTCAGGTACGTTCGTAATATCCATCAGCTCACCATTGACTGGCATGACGATATCCTCTGCCACAATGCGTTCACCTTGTTCTCCTTCTGCTTTCTCCTCTTCAGGAGTCGGTTTAACATCAGCAGCCGGAGTCGGTGCAGGCGTACGCCCTGCAATGATATCCTGCATTTGGGATTTGATCGTATCGGAACGTGTTCCGAAGATGGCTTGAACATTATTACCCACTTCAAGCACACCAGATGCACCCAATTGTTTCAAACGATCTTTCTGCACATTGGATTTCTCATTGACTTCAATCCGCAAACGAGTGATACATGCATCCAGATGTTTAATGTTCTCCTTGCCGCCAAAGGCTTCAAGGATATTGTGAGGCAGATCGTCCGTGGAACCTGAAGAACCGCCGGATGCCGTTTCCGCAGATGCTTCCTCACGTCCTGGTGTTTTGAGATTGAACTTGCGGATAATTAATCGGAAACCGAAGTAATAGATCACGGCAAGGATCAGACCGACGATAATAACGTCCCACCATGGCGTGCGGTTTGGAATGATACCAAAGATCAGGAAGTCAATAAAGCCCCCGGAGAAGGTCATCCCGATCTTAACATCAAGCAGCTGCATAGTCATGAAAGACAAACCTGCAAAGATACAGTGTACAGCAAACAAGATTGGTGCTACGAACAAGAATGAGAACTCAAGTGGTTCAGTGATCCCTGTCAGGAACGATGTCAGTGCAGCTGAACCCATGATACCTGCCACATATTTTTTATGCTCAGGTCTTGCTTCATGGTACATCGCAAGTGCGGCTGCTGGCAAACCGAACATCATGAACGGGAATTTACCCACTTGGAACGTTCCCGCAGTCAACGCAACGCCATCACGCAGCTGGCTGAAGAAAATCTTCTGGTCTCCGCGAATCACATCGCCGGCTTTGTTCACATACTCACCGAACTCAAACCAGAATGGGGAGTAGAAAATGTGATGCAGCCCGAACGGAATCAGTGACCGCTCTACGACACCGAAGATGAAGGCCGACAAGGTCGGGCTGGTATCTACCATGAAGTGAGAAACCGTATTTAATCCGTTCTGGATTGGCGGCCAGATGACTACAAGCAGCAGCCCTAACAGAAGAGAGACTACTGACGTGACAATCGGAACAAAACGTTTACCTGCGAAGAATCCAAGGTAAGACGGAAGTTCAATTTTGAAGAACCGATTATAACACAGTGCTGCGGCGATACCGATAATGATACCTCCAAACACCCCTGTGCTTAATGTAGGAATACCCAGGACACTTGCATAACCCGGCACCTTGCCAATCATGGCAGGTGTGACACCTACTGCGGAACCCAAAGTCACGTTCATGACCAGATAACCGATGATCGCTGCAAGACCTGCTACACCTTCACCGCCAGCGAGCCCGACGGCTACACCGACCGCAAACAGCAATGCCAGATTATCAAATACGATCTGACCTGCGTTCATCATGATGGTTGCAATCGAGTTTACCCAAGGGGTGTCGAGCGCAGTTGCATATTGCAGGAAGTCTTCATTTACCAGCATGTTACCGATTCCGAGCAGCAAACCTGCGGCTGGCAAGATCGCTACAGGCAGCATGAGAGCTTTACCTACTCTTTGCAGTACACCAAAAAGCTTTTTAAACATCGCGTCGTATTCTTCCTTTCATAATGAGTCTGTATGTCGTGATGCAAGCAAGGGAACACAAAAAAGGCATGAACTAATAAAAGTGAACTGTGCCAACCTCAGGGTATAGCATACCCTTAAAAAGGTAGAACAATCACACTCTAATTAACTCATGCCTGATCGAGTCAGTAACACGTCGCTTATGTTTATTCAGTTGCTTGATTACGGTCACAATTGTAGCACCACTTCAGATGCATTGCAAGCCTTTACAGAAAAAAACGTGATTTCGCTAAAATTTCTGATATGATTTCACTTATTCTCTTCTTCTTTCCGCTGGTTCAGCCGCTGCAGATGTATGGTTAAATAACCAACCTCTGCCGGATAAACGGGTAATTTCAACCGTTTTTCCATCACTTTGGTCAGCTTCCATGCAAGCGAGTACATTTCGGGATACTCCAATTTAAGCAGAGAATCCAGCTTATGAAGCTCTTCCACCTTGTCTCCCCGGCGTATGCGCTCCAAGGCAAACCGAAGATGAGTTAAAAGACGGGAGTAGTCCAAGGATTGCGTTTCAAAAGAATAATCCAGCTGGTCCGCAACCAGATTTACCAAGTCCGTAATTAATTGCGAATGCTCGCGCACTTGGGATATATTCTGGTTCGTCATCGCGCTGTAAATATGCAGCGCAACAAAACCAATCTCATCCTGCCCCAGATCCACGCCTAACCTTTCCTTAATTAAGCGAACCGCATATTCGCCCATCCGATATTCGTCCGGGTAAATTTCCCTTGTTTCATATAAAAATGGATTCTGAATGACAATGCCCTGCTCTTTGCGCTTCAACGCAAAAGAAATATGATCCGTTAAAGCAATATGAATATGTTCATTGAGCGGAACATCCGTACGCTCTGCGATATACGTGATGACTTCGTTAATAATCTCGATTAAAGCTTCATCCACCTGCGGAAGAAGCTGCTTATACTGCTCCTGTTCCTGCTGGTTTTTCAAAATGAACATCTTCTCCACAGCGGTCAGTGGGATGTCATCACTCGGCTTCCGGTTAAAGCCGATACCCTTGCCGATCACCACAACTTCGCCGTGCTCAGGATGCTGTGCAATAATTACATTATTATTTAGCGCTTTATCTACATGCAGGCTGCTCATTTTTGCACCTCTTTTTTCACACCATCTTGGATGTGCTGCACACATCTTTGTTACAAACCAAAAAACATCCGGAGCGGGCAAACCGCGCCGGACGTCTCGCTTAAAAAGTAACAAAAATTCGCCTTAAGGTCAATAGACGAGCATTGGAACACAATGCCATTCCTTACTCTTTGCTTTCGCTTCTTTCCACAATGCTGTCGATCGTTGACGGAGCTGCTTTCACAGGTTCGGTTGAATGGACAGCCACTGGTGCAGGTGTTTTCGTTTTGGTCAGCCCTTTGATCAGCTGCTCCACGTCGATACCGGATACACTTTTCAGCATTTCAGGTGCCGTCGACATCAGTTCCGTTACATAGTTGCTGACACGTGCAGCCCCTTCACCTTTACCTGTATCAACCACCGTCAACTTGTCAATGGAGGAAATTGGCTCAGCAATTTTACCAGCCAGCTCAGGCAGCATTTTGACGATGATATCGAGTACTGCAGCTTCGCCAAACTTCTGGAACGCCTCAGCCAATTTTTCCTTGGCTTCCGCTTCTGCAAGACCGCGCAGACGAATAACTTCTGCATCGGCTGTACCTTTGGCCCGTTCTGCATCCGCCATGGCCTGACCTTCAAGCCGCTTTTGCTCGGCTGTTGCTTTGGCCTGGGTCTCGATAGAGTACTGAACTGCATCGGCTTCACGCATCCGTTTTGCTTTGTCTGCTTCCGCAGCCTGCTCAACGGCATAACGATCCGCTTCCGCTTTTTTCTTCACTTCTGCGTCATATTGTTTCTCACGAACCGTAATCTCTTTTTCCTGCAGGTCGATCTCACGCTCTTTACGTACGAGTTCAACTTTCATCTGCTCTTCAACAACTGTTTGTCTCGCACGTGCTTCATGGATATGATACGCCTGATCGGCTTCCGCCTTGGCAGTATCCTGATCACGTTTAAAGGCTGCTACTTTCAATTCTTTCTCTTTGGCTGCTTCAGCAATGTTGGTGTCACGCAGCAATTCGGCTTTCTGTCCTTGTTCCTCTGCGTTTGCCTTCTGAATTCGAGCATCCCGCATTGCTTCTGCTTCGGCAATCTCGGCATCCCGCTTTACAGCTGCGATTCTCGGTTTACCGAGCGCATCCAGATACCCCTGCTTGTCGCGAACATCCTTGATGGTGAAGGAAACAATCTGCAGACCCATCTTTTTCAGATCCCGGGCTGCCACGCCCTGCACCTCTTGTGCAAAACGATCTCTGTTCCGGTATACCTCTTCCACCGTCATCGTACCCAGGATGGCCCGTAAATGCCCCTCCAGCACTTCCTGTGCTTCACCTCTCAGTGAATCTACCGGTTTACCGATAAATTGCTCAGCAGCTGTGGCAACGTCCTCTACAGCGCTTCCAACCTTGATGATTGCCACACCGTCTGCAATAACCGGAACACCCTGTTCGGTGTACACTTCCGGTGTAGATACATCCAGCTTGTGTGACAGTAACGAAATAAATTCGGACTGCTGGAACACGGGCAGAATAAACGCACCGCCGCCGCGCACGATTTTAATTTTACGACCTGATTCATCTTCTGAAATATTTTTGCTTCCCAGAAATGAACCTGTCACAATCATGGCTTCATCCGGACCAACCGTCTTGTATCTCGCCCAGAATGCCAATCCCAAAATCAAAATAACACCCACAACCACGATAGGTATCAACAATACATCCCAATCCAAATTAGCTGTCATTCACATCTCTCCCCTTATCTCGTAAGTACTTGAATCTCTTAGATTGTCAGCGATCCATAATCGTATAACTAAACCTGCTGACCTTTACACTTCCTTAAGTACATCTTTCTCCCATTCGGATACACGGAGCACGCCATCCACCACATCAATGACAACCACTCGTGCTCCCGCCGCAATGGGGAGCTGTTCAAAGCTGGATGCGGTCTGAATGGTGTTACCGGATGCAAAACGAATCATCACTTCACCAAATCCGTTCGCAGGTACCGGAATCGTGATCTCTCCGATTTTTCCCGACAACTCCTTCATCGAGAAACCAATGGATACGTCACTGTTACGCATCGGTTTAATGTATGCGAAGAATACCAGCATGGCTGCAGCGATACCGATCAATAGGGATAAGATTAGATTCGACATCACACTGAGTGAGCTGTACCGCGTTAGCAGAATACCTGCACCGCCAAAAGCAGTAATGGACCCTGCAAGTACAACAGGTTTGAAAAAATCAACACCAGGCATTTCAAAGGCACCATCCAGCAGCCCGTCAATCAAATCACCCAGTACAAGGCTTACAATAGCAAAAACGGCGCCTCCGATGAGACATCCCCAATAAATTGCTTCCATCCCCTCTTCCTCCTCTCTGCGCTGCGTGTTCTCCCAACTGTGCATTCCACATGTAAATAAATACGTACTTCCAGGCAAAATGTTTCAAAATCTTTCCTAAGCTGTATTCAGAAGCCGCTAATGGGTATTATCATGACAATCTTAACGAATGCTCCATTTCCCTCTCTCGCGCGTATTCAGAGCAGCACAAAAACGCAAGCCTCCAGATAGAAGCTTGCGTTTTTTTACTGCTATTTTAAACGTATTTAAACAGGCGAGCATTTCAGCTCCCACTTACAGAGAAGCTTTGTAGATGGATACTACATCTTCACGCTGCAGTTTTTTGAAGTTACCAAAAGGTCCAAACAGCATCGCTTTATCCGCCATAACTTCAATCTGGCTGTCATCGATATCATAATCGGCCAATCGGTTCGGTGCACCAATGGACGTCCAGAACTTGCTCAGCGCATCGATTCCTTCTTCGGCAATCTGTCTGTCTGATTTACCCTCAGGGTTCACATCAAACACATTAATCGCGAGACGTTTGAAACGATCTACCTTCACATCCAGGTTATGTCTCATCCAGTGTGGGAACAGAATCGCAAGTCCTCCGCCGTGCGGGATATCATATACCGCAGACACTGCGTGTTCAATGTTATGGGTTGCCCAGTCTCCTGCCAGCCCCATGTTCAGCACACCGTTAAGCGCCATCGTTCCACAATACAAAATCGTTTCGCGTAGTTCGTAATTTTCCAAGTCCTCCACCAATCGTGGGGCTGCTTCCATTACGGTGCGTAAAATGGTTTCACAGAAACCCAGCTGAACAGGCGTGTTCGGGTCGAGATGGAAATAATGCTCCAATACGTGAGACATCATGTCCACCATACCGTATACCGTTTGGTCCTTCGGTACCGTGTATGTATTTACAGGATCAAGAATGGAGAATGCAGGGAAGGAATATGCGCTTCCCCAGCCCAGCTTCTCTTGAGTTTCCTGATTCGTAATAACGGACCCCGAGTTCATCTCTGAACCGGTAGCTGCCATGGTCAGCACGGTGCCCAGCGGAAGTGCATCTTGTGCAGCGGCTTTACGCTGCGCAAAGTCCCACATATCCCCATCATATTTAGCTCCAACAGCAATAGCTTTGGCACAGTCGAGTACACTTCCGCCGCCAACGGCTAGAATGAGCTCAATATCATTCGTTTTACACAGGTCTACGCCTTTGTGTACAGTGGATAGACGCGGATTAGGCTCAACTCCTGCCAGCTCAGTCACTTCTGCTCCAATTTCCTGAAGCAAACCGAGCACTTGCTCATACAGTCCGCTGCGTTTAATGCTTCCACCGCCGTATACAAGCAGAACCCGTTTGCCGTATTTCGGCACTTCCGTTTTCAGTGCTTCCAGCTGGCCTTTACCGAAGATCAGACGGGTTGGGTTATAAAATTGAAAAGATCTCATGATCTATAATCGCCTCCAAGGGAGTTTAATTTTTAGTGCAACCTCAATTATAGTACCCCTTTTATCGAAAAACAAATCGATAGCCGCTCACTTTAGTTCAACCCGTTGATCTGAAGATGCGCCTGCAGCAGCTCGCTAACGGATGGCAAATCTTCTGAGTTTGCCCATGTTTCAGTATCCCATAACCCGGCTTGACTGAAGGCCCTTGGACAATGAATGAAACATTCCTCCACTTCCACAATGACGGCTGCTCCAATCGTTTTACCACTCCAGTTCATACCTGCAATGAATTCTTCATCCTTCGTGATACATGCTGTTCCGTTAATGCGCAGCACCTCGTTTAATCCCGGAATTGCAAACAGCATACCTACACCCGGGTCCGATAAAATGTTCAATAAGGAATCGATTCGGCGGTTCCCTGGGCGTTCAGGATAAACCAGTCTGTAGGGGTCCATTACATGGACGAATCCAGGGTCTCCCCCGCGGGGTGATACATCACATTTCCCATTCTGATCCGAAGTGGACAAGAAAAATAAAGGTGACTTAGCGATAAACTTCTGAACATGCGAATCAACAAATGGGATTACTTTGTTACGTACGCGTTCGCTCGATTCTCCTACCATGCTTTTGAGTTCCTTGGCATCCGAGATCAATGGAAGGTTAAGCGGCTGCTTTTCCACTAAATCGTCCCCATTTCAATATGTAGTTTTTTTGTTTATCTGTGGAGATTCTATCCTTTTTCTCCATTATACATGACCCGCAAGTGGGAAAAAGTCTAAAAAGACAGCATCTGTTACAACGCAGCTCGTAGTTTATCGCATTATAACAACGGGCATAAAAAGCATCCGTTCATCATCGAACGGATGCCTGCTATTCATTCTATTGCCGCAAACTCCTGGTACGTCCAGGTGTTAAGGTAATGAGCGAACTTTTCAAATCCTATACAGCTCAATTACTCTGTATATCCCATGCTGCTTACGAAACGGCGGAATGCCTGACGCCCAGCTTCATCATGTTTATACACACCTGCGTGCTCCAAAATTTCGGAAAATTTCAAGCCAACCTGCTTCTGCACAAGGGCAACCGCTTCTTCCTTCGTCAAGCTGGAGCCATGTTCCTGCTTCAACGCTTCTGTCCACGGTAAGTGTTTGTTCAGCTCATGATCTGCCGCCTGAGCAGCTTCTGCAAGCTGTGTATTTCCTGCCAAAATGTCGGCAATGCCGTCCAGCTCCTGCTTCAGGCGACCCGGCAAAATAGCAAGTCCCATGACTTCAATCAGACCGATATTTTCTTTCTTCAGATGATGCATTTCCCGGTGAGGGTGGAAAATGCCTTCCGGATGCTCATCATTTGTACGGTTGTTACGCAAAACAAGGTCCATCTCAAAACCGCCATCCGCACTGCGGCGAACAATCGGCGTTACCGTGTTGTGAGGCACCTTTTCCCCATCGATCTCACTAAATGCTTCGATCTCTACTGCAGAATCGCTGTACACTTTCCAAGCTTCGTAAACGGCATTACCCGCTTCGAGCAGTTCCGCAGGATCATGCGAATGAAGACGCATCACAGACATCGGCCATTTAACAAGGCTGAGTGTCAACCCAGGTGCACCCGCGTGACGGAAAACCGCCTCAGGCTGTGCATTTTGAATGGCGAACGTATGACGTCCACCTTGGAAGTGATCATGAGTCAGAATCGAACCGCCTACGATCGGAAGATCGGCGTTAGACCCGATAAAATAATGCGGATATTCCTGAACAAATGCAAGCAGTCTGCGCAGCGTATCCTTCGTCAGTTTCATCGGCACATGATCATGATGGAAAATAATGCAGTGTTCATTATAGTACACGTACGGCGAGTACTGGAACAACCACGGCTCATTGTTAAGCTGCAGCGGAATGACACGCAGGTTCTGGCGGGCCGGGTGATTGACCCGACCAGCATAACCTACATTTTCACGACACAGCTGACATTTTGGATATACCGGGGGTGGAAGCAGCTTCGCCATAGCAATTTCCTTTGGGCTTTTCTCCGGTTTGGACAGGTTAATCGTAATCTCCATCTCGCCATAAGCAGTATCCTGTGTCCAGTAGACGTTCTTGGAGACACGGTCCATCCGGATATAGTTGGAGTTAATGGACAAGTCGTAAAATTGCGATGTTGCCGCCTCAATGCCTTCAGTCTGTTCGGTATGACGAAATGCACGGATAACTTCCGATGGACGCGCCATCAGATGACCCATAATTTTTGCATCCAGCAGATCACGGAACGTGTCGCTGTTCTCAGGAATAAGTCCAATTGTGTATCCATAATCAATCAGGGTATCCAGCATCGTCTGTGGACCATCAGGAATGGCTGCATCCGGTTCACCGGCGTACGGTTCTGAGAAGCCGAACTGTTCCATCAACAGATTGCGGCTGTAATCGTAATCTGCTTCCTCGATCAGCTTTTTCTGTAAGGCAAATGCGACCAGACGCTCAATGGCATGCAGTGCTTCCTGCTGCTCGTGTGTACGCTCTGTGGCCTCTGCTCCAGGTTGAGTCTGTGACATTAGATGTTCGCCTCCTAGTTTTTTCCGTAGCCTTCTGGACGGGATTGATGCCAGTTCCATGCGCTTTGAATCACGTCTTCGAGGTTTGTCCATTTCGGGTTCCAGCCCAGAACGGATCTGGCTTTTGCAGACGATGCCACCAGCACAGCAGGGTCACCCGCACGACGTGGTTCCTGAACAACCGGGATATCCAAACCGGTCACTTTTTTCGCGGTTTCAATCACTTGTTTTACCGAGAAGCCAGTACCGTTACCTAGGTTAAATACGTTGCTGTTCTCCCCTTTGCGCAGGTAATCTACGGCACGCAGATGCGCATCCGCCAGATCGCTAACATGGATATAGTCACGGATACATGTGCCGTCTTCTGTTGCATAATCATCTCCGAATACGGCGATATGCGAACGCTGTTTCAATGCGGTTTGCAGCACAAGCGGAATCAGGTGACTCTCCGGCTGATGGTCTTCACCAATTTTGCCGCTTTCGTGTGCGCCAGCTGCATTGAAGTAACGCAGGGAAACGTATTTGATATCCTGCACTTTGTCGAACCAGGACATCATGCGCTCCATCATCAATTTGGTTTCTCCATAAACATTGGTAGGCTCGGTACGGTCGCTCTCTTCGATCGGCACTTTCTCAGGCTCACCGTAAGTTGCTGCTGTTGAAGAGAAGACAATGCGGCGTACATTGGCTTCATTCATTGCTTCCAGCAAGCAGAGTGTACCGAATACGTTGTTGTCGTAGTACTTCGCTGGCTCCTTCATACTTTCCCCAACCAGCGAGTTCGCTGCAAAGTGAATGACGGCATCAATTGAATTTTCCGCAAACAGTTTCGCCAAAAGCTCCTTGTCACGAAGATCACCTTCGTACAGTTTACCGCCCAGCAGCGCCTCCCGATGTCCTGTCTGCAGGTTATCCAGTACAACAACCTCTTCGCCGCGTTCAAGCAATGCTGCCACCGTATGAGAACCGATATATCCTGCTCCACCTGTCACCAAAATTGCCATTTTACTTCGCCTCCTTGAGTTCGTTAACGCCTTCGCCTACGCCACATACATAGAAATCACCTTTAAGACCCGTGCGTGCTTCATACGCCGCACCCACTTCACTCACAAAACGGTCAGCATCATTCTCGTGTACCAGAGATACTGTACATCCGCCAAAACCTGCGCCAGTCATACGTGCACCTAATGTACCTGGAATCCGCCGTGCTTCTTCAACCATAACATCCAGCTCACTGCAGCTTACTTCATACAGATCACGCAGCGATTCATGCGAAGCGTTCATCAGCTGTCCAAACGCTTCGAGATCATTGTTTCGCAATGCTTCTACAGAAGCCAGCACCCTCGCATTTTCTTCCACAACGTGCTGGGCACGCTGTCTGACTTTCTCATCCTTGATCTGATCCTGTAATGTGTCAAACTGTTCCGGCTTCAATTGAGCCAGGTATTTCAGTGCAGGCAGCTGTTCCTTCAAAACGGCAAGTGCCTGCTCGCATTGGGAGCGCCGCTCATTGTATGCTGAATCGACCAAACCACGGCGCTTATTAGTGTTACCGATAATCAGTTTGTACGCACCTGTACGGAACGGAACCTTCTCGTACTCTAACGTATCACACATGAGCAGAATTGCGTGATCCTTGGCACCGTTCGCTACAGCAAACTGATCCATAATGCCGCAGTTGACACCAACAAACTCATTCTCCACTTTCTGGGACAACAGCGCAAGCTCTACGGTATCGATGGCTGATATCCCTTCCATGGATTGAACGGCATAGCCGGTAAGTACCTCCAGAGATGCAGAGGAAGAGAGTCCTGCTCCGTTCGGGATTTCGCCATGATAGAGAAAATCATACCCTCTCGTCACCTGGACACCTTTGCCCTGCAGTCCAACCATGACGCCTACCGCGTAGTCCGTCCACTCTCCCGTTTTCTCCTGGCCGATCGAACCTGTGTCCAGCGTTCCCTCGTAAGCCATGTTTGTGGAAGCCAGATGCAGCTTGTTATCCGTACGTTCACGAATGAGCAACGTTGTGCCAAACTCAAGCGCGGCCGGAAGCACATAACCACCGTTGTAGTCGATATGTTCACCGATCAGATTCACACGCCCAGGGGCATGAAATACACGGATGTCCGCTCCACTTTCTCCGTACTTCTCAATAAACTTTTGTTGCAAATCAGTTACATTCAAAGCTGATGCACCTCGCCTCTTTGTTGTGGTTTTCTTAAGCTTATTATACAAGGAAGCGATCACGCTTGAAATGAACCCATGTGTGATTCATATGGATAAATGTGACCTTTCATTCTATAATGGTTATAATCATTAAAGCACGAAAAACGGAAAGAAGGATCATAGATGAAGGAATCCAAAATAAGCCCTGTGCCCCAAGCATCATCTCGCAGTACAACAGATTCGTGTATTCCCCGATCAGCGCAGGAATCCATGGGAGCCAAGAGCGGCGCACTCAGTTATTCGGTTGCTTCCAACCCTGTCTATTATAACGAGGGTGGGCTGCATGTCCTCTTTGCTGGTGCAAGCCAGACCCTTCCCGGACATGCGCTCGGGCCGAAGCTGTATGATTATTATCTTTTACATTATGTAGAAAAGGGAGCAGGTACGTTTCGTACCGAGCTGCATACTTACGACCTCTATGCAGGTGATTGTTTTCTCATTCACCCGGGTCAGCTCGTCAGTTACAAGTCTCATGCACGTAACCCATGGCAGTATCGCTGGATTGCCTTCACAGGCAGTCAAGCCGCACAGCATGTAGAAGAAGCCGGATTTCGGCCAGAAAAATCCGTTTTTCATGCCGGAACCTCAGGCGACCTATCGAACTGGCTGGCTGTTATGCAGGGTGCATTTGCCGAACGTAAAGAGAGCGCTCATTTCACTTCTCTCGGCACGTTATATCTGATTTTGGCCGAGGCTCAAAATCACCTTTCGGAGGGACAAACCTTAACTTCCGGCGAATCTTCAATCCGGCGGACTGTCAAACAAATGATTCAGTATATGTCGACTCAATATGCCTACCCCGTATCCATTGAACAAATGTCCGAAAGCCTGGGATATAACCGTGCGTATCTGTCACGTATTTTCAAACAGGAAACTGGACTTACACCTGTGACCTATTTACTGAAACTGCGGATCGACAAGTCGCGCCAGCTGCTGCGTGAACGCCCGGATTTGTCTATAGAACAAGTATCTGCCTCGGTCGGTATGCCCGACGCACTATATTTCTCGAAGCAGTTTAAACGATTCCACGGAGAAGCCCCCAGCCTCTATCGCGAGAAACTGCTCGCGCGTCCGTCACATTCAACAAGTACGGCGGATCATTCATCTCAATAAGCAGCTGAACATTACTTCGCCAGGAAATGTATTCAAGACTAGGGACTTGAGCAACGGGGTTAGGGTCACGTATGCAAACTAAAAAAGTGCATCCTGCCTTTATGGCTAAGATGCACTTTTTGTGTGTGATTTATTTCAGAACGCTCCCTCACGTATAGGGCAGGTTCTAATCCTTGTTTTTGTTCGTAGACTCCGGTCGCAGAATCGATTCAATTCGCTCCAGTTCATCTGAAGAAAACTCCAGTTGGTTAAGCGCAGCGACATTTTCTTCAATCTGAGACGGACGGCTTGCACCAATCAGCGCAGAAGTAACTTTTCCGTTCCGCAGTACCCAAGCCAGTGCAAACTGAGCAAGACTCTGACCACGGGCTGCCGCAATCTGATTCAGGGCACGTACCTTACGGAGTGTCTCTGGAGAGATATTATTTTCATTCAGAAATACGGAAGGGCCTTTGGCGCGAGAATCTTCCGGAATGCCATTCAAATATTTGTTCGTAAGCACTCCCTGCTCCAATGGACAGAACGCTATGCTGCCTGCACCGTACTCATCAAGCACATCTTGAAGCCCATCCTCAATCCAGCGATCCAGCATGGAATACCTTGGTTGATGAATCAGCAGCGGCGTGCCCAGACTTTTCAACATGTCGGCAGCCTGTCTTGTCTGCTCCGCAGGATAGTTGGAGATGCCCACATAAAGTGCTTTGCCTGATCGAACAATGTGGTCCAGTGCCATCATCGTTTCTTCCAGCGGCGTATCCGGATCATATCGGTGAGAATAGAATATATCCACGTAGTCCAGTCCCATTCGAGTAAGACTCTGATTAAGACTGGAAATCAAATATTTGCGGGAACCCCACTCACCGTAAGGTCCTGGCCACATATAATAACCGGCTTTGGTGGAGATAATCAATTCATCCCGGTATGGTTTCAAGTCCTGAGCCAGTACCTGGCCAAACAGCTGCTCCGCCGAGCCTGGAGGCGGGCCGTAATTATTTGCCAAATCAAAATGTGTAATCCCGAGATCAAATGCGCGGGTAATCATGCTGCGTCCATTCTCAAAACTGTTGATCCCGCCAAAGTTATGCCACAGTCCAAGTGAAATTGCCGGAAGCTTCAGACCTGAACGTCCAACGCGATTATATTTCATCGTTTCGTAACGTGTTTCAGCAACTACGTAGACCATCAAGAATCCCTTCTTTCCACAGGTTCGGGCATCCCATATCCAGGTCCAGCCTCAGCTAGAGGATGCCATAATTCCATCCAAGGTTTGCACCAAAAAGCAGAGCCAAAACTTCAAATGAAACGATAAACTGGTTTACATTCTTCAATTATGCAGTGAGTTGTTCCACATTCTTCACTTAGGCAAAAGCTCGTTCACATTCTTTAATTAACCAAGAGCTGGTCCACATTCTTCATTACCTCGCCAATCGGCTCTGTAATCAACAAGTCTGCTCGCTGATCATAAGCCGTAGGTGTGGCATTGAGCAGGACGGTATGTTTTCCCTGAAAATAGGTAATTAATTGAGCTGCCGGATATACGGTCAGCGACGTTCCGCCAACCAACAGCAAATCTGCAGAAGACAAGGCATCAATCGCATGGTACAGCGTTGCCTGATCCAGTTCCTCTTCATACAGCACCACATCCGGTTTAATTACGCCGCCGCATGAGGTGCAGCGAGGTACAACATCTTTGGAATGCATAATATCATGCAGTGAATAAAATTGTTTGCAGTCCATACACGCGTTGCGATGAACCGAACCGTGAAGTTCAAGCACATGACTGCTGCCTGCCTTTTGATGAAGTCCGTCAATGTTCTGCGTAATGACAGCGTGCAGCCTCCCTTCCTGCTCAAGTCGGGCAAGCAAACGATGGCAGCCATTAGGCTCTGCATCGGGATGGAGCATCTTCCCCCGGTAAAAGTCATAAAAAATATCGGCATGCTGATCAAAAAAATGACGACTTAACAGTTCCTCAGGAGGATAGGGGGAGTGCTGCTCCGTCTGATACAGCCCCGCGGCCGAGCGAAAGTCGGGTATCCCGCTTTCCGTTGAAGTTCCGGCTCCTCCGAAAAAAACAATGCGTGAGCTTTCCTGAATCCAGGCAGCCAGCTGCTCTGCTGCATTCATCCTCTCTCCTCCTTTGATATATCCCTATTCATAAGATACATATGAGACGCAGCGCAGCCTCTATAACATGACGCGCAGCTCATCATAATGGCGAATAACAGCATCAGCATCATGCAGATGCACTACCTGATCCAATTGCGGACAGTATCCAAGCGTATATGCTGCTCCTGCGTAACGCCCCATCTGCATATCGCCGTTACTGTCTCCAATGACTACCGCCTCATGCGGTTCAACCGATAACTCCTGGCAAGCCAACTGGAACGATTCGCCATCCGGTTTGCCGCGAGTTACCCGGTCACAGCCAACAATCGAAGTGAAAAAGGAACGGATGCCCATCCATTGCAGGTGTGCTTCCGCTGCTGACGTGCTGTCAGATGTGACTACAGCCAGCGGAATCTGTGCTTCCCTGCAGCGCTGCAGCAGTTCCAGCAATCCGGGCATAGGTTCAGCCGATTTCCGCTCTCGTACAGACTTCATCGCTGCACTCGAAAATTGACGTATTGTCGTTATCGCTTCATTCCACGGTGTACCGGCTGCATAGATCTGCCCTGCAAGCCAGCCGTTACATTCATCTATCGCAGCTATAGCCAGCGGCCCCTGCACATCGTACCCGATAAGGCGGCCGTGCCGATCGTGAACGGTGCCCAGCACCTTTTCCAGCTCAACCGTAAAGGAAGCTGATCGTTCATGCATCCACCCCTGCAGCTGCTCAAGCATACTCTCTGCCCAGGGCCCCCACAGCTGCAAGAAATCCAGTAAAGTTCCATCTTTGTCAAACAGAATTGCCCTACAGCAGATTTCGTCTCCCTGCACCTGCAGCACTGCCAGAATGACCACCTCCAAAGATTATCGGGACTACTTGATGGTATCCAACCAAGAAATCATCGTTTTAACCGTCTGCTTCAGTTGATCTTCTTCACTGACTTCCGGCTCACCATCTCCCTTTTGATGACCATAGTCGCCAAATTGAGCGTGGTTTCCTCCTTTAATAGTGTAATACACGGTATCCGGTGGCAAATACATACGTCCGTTCTGATACTTGGCCATATTCACGACTCCATCATTGGTACCCAGAATGGATAACGCCGGAATGTCCAGCTTCTGCACGCTTCCTTTTTCATCCGGATAGGATGCCAGGAAAAAAATACCTTTAAGTGCATCCGGGTGTGCAGCTGTATAACGAGCCGCCATCGATCCGCCTAGCGAGTGTCCTCCCATGACAAACTGTTCGTCCGGGTATGCTGCCAATATATCATCTGCCAGATTGGGCTTGATTACAGCCAGATTAACGGGCATTTTAGCAATAATCGTATGATGACCGGCTGCTGCAAGTTCATGAGCCAGAGGGGCATAACTTTGTGGTTTAACCAGACCCCCGGGATAAAAAAGTATACTTTTGCCAACAGGTTTATCCGGCTTGAAATCAATCCAGTTTTCCTGCTCGCTGACTTCAACGCCATCAGATGTCTTCATCGCTGCCTGAGCTGCCTCCTGAGGTCCATAAGGCGTAAACAGCTTCCATGCAACGTAGCCGCATCCAATGACAATGAGCGCCAGAAGTACGAGCAGAAACTTGCCAATGCCCCTCTTCTTGCGCCCCGTATTATACCGATTTCTCAACATCAATCACCTTTCTTTGCTTCCGCGGATGCCGCGGCTTATGGAAGCGGGAGCCTGCTTATACCAGACTCCCTTCCATATTCAAAAAACACTATTCAGCCTTGGCTTTACGATAAGCTTCCATATATTGTTCGGCTTTACGGCGAACGTGAGTCAAATCTCCCGTTTTCACAGCTTCTGACGTCAGATCAGAACCGATCCCTACGGCTACAGCTCCACCTTTGATCCATTCACCCAGATTGGACAGAGACACACCGCCTGTCGGCATAAAATTCGCCTGCGGCATAGGTCCTTTCATCGTTTTGATAATTGAAGGATCATACAAATTGCCCGGGAACAGTTTGATAATATCGACACCAAGCTCCAGTGCTCGCTGCACATCAGCAATCGTCATGACACCCGGCAGAATGGGTACGCGATACAGGTTACACATTTGCACCGTTTCGGGATTCAGAGAAGGACCTACGACAAACTCTGCACCTGACATAATTGCGGCTCTCGCCGTTTGCGCCTCAAGCACGGTTCCGGCTCCAATGATAGCGAATTTCTCCGGATCCTGCGTATTCCAATGGTATACACGGCTTAGTTTTTCGATCGCTTTGAGTGCGCTTGGAACGGTCATCGTGATTTCGATTACCTTGATCCCGCCTGCGATTGCCTGTTCAGCCATTGCAATGACCTGATCGGCAGAATCTGCGCGCAGAACCGCCACCACACCATTGTCCGTCATTTTTTGCAGCAGTTGAAGCTTCTTCATTTCATTCTCTCCCTTGTCCATGTGGTGGTTGTGTATATACAAGCTTTACATTTGAAGAACGAAGATGAGTCATCCTGTTTTTAACGGAACTTAACGCTCGATGTGTGCAGCATTATTCAGCTTGGCCTCAACCTGAGCCCAAGTCGGAAGTGCTTCCCAATCCCCAACGGCCTGAATCACCATCGAACCTGTCAGATTACCGAGACGAGCCGCTTCCTGCGGTGTGTATCCTTTTAGCAGACCCGCTAAAAAACCCGCACAGAATCCATCTCCTGCCCCAACGGTATCCAGAACCTGATCTGCTTTAAAGTACGGAACTTCCGTTAGGGTATCATCCGCAAGTACATAGGTCAAATCAGGACCGCCTTTGACGACGCATACTGCATTCAATGCTGTTAATCGTTCAAGCACCTTTTGATCACTTTCTTCGTTATATAAAAGTTTCATCTCGTCCAGGCCCGGTAAAAAGTAGTCGGCCTGTTCAGCCAACCGCAGCAGCACAGGCCGAGCCTGATCCACCGACCACAGCTTCAGGCGCAGATTCGGATCAAAGCTCACTTTAACCCCTGCCTGCTTGGCAATATGTATGGCCGCTTCCACCGTGGCAAGTCCGGATTCGCTGATGGCTGCAGTAATACCTGTGACATGCAAAATTTTGGCTCCCGCAATATAATCCGGATCGAGATCATCCGGTGTCATTGCACTTGCAGCAGATAACTTCCTATAATAATGCACCGAGGCTTTCCCGGAAGCGTTCTCACGAATCATCAGACCTGTAGGCTCATCATTACTTAATTTTGCCCGGGATACATCCACGCCTTCGCCGCGAATGGCTTTCAGAATCATGTTTCCAATCGGATCGCTGCCGAGACGCCCAAACCAGCCGCTGGTATGTCCAAGGCGTGATACGCCGATGGCCAGATTGCTCTCAGCTCCTCCAAATGTCTTGTCCAGTGAAGCTGCATATTCAAGCCCTCTTGTATCTCTGGCCGTCAGCAACCCCATGCTCTCCCCGAATGTAATAATATCAGGGCTCTGAAAGGGACTCGTTGACATGCTGCCTTCCTCCTTAATATTGACTACCTCATCTTCTTCTACCATTGTCATCCCGTATGCAACCGTTGTCAATCCCGAAGCATTCTTTTTGTTGTCACATCTTTGAGAAAAGATAACGCTTACCAATGTGAATTAAATCACAATGATCAAAGCAAATCCATATTAACCTTATTACAGAGGTATAACGGCTGCACATACACAACTTTTAAGGATGTTTTGAGGGGGCTGCATCATGAGAAACCAGATACTGATTCAGGATGATCAGGAATCTTTCTTTTACAACTTACGCTTTATGTTAATTGTCTGCGTGCTGGCAGGGAATGCACTTGAACCGCTGATTACCCGCTTTGCCGGAGCGGAAGCGTTGTTTCTATGGATTTACACGTTTCATATGCCGCTTTTCGTTTGGGTCACCGGATATTTTGCCAGACCTTCGATTCAGGGCACATCCGGACGCAGCGTGCTGAAGCAGATCGCGTTACAGTACCTGCTGTTCCAGACGCTGTATGCGTTAATGGACGCGACCGTATTCCATACACCTCATATGCGGCTGTCCTTCTTTGCACCCTACCTGCTTCTCTGGTTCCTTGCCAGCCATTTCTGCTGGCGGTTACTGGTTCGGTTCACCATCTCCTGGAAACCGGTATATCGGTTGATTGCTTCAATCGCTCTGGGTGTTATTGCCGGTTATCTGCCAGTCGACGGTTTTTGGCTCAGCTGCAGCCGTACCTTCGTATTTCTGCCATTCTTCGTCATTGGGTATGATTACGGGGCAGCCATTCGTGCTCGGCTCCTTCCAGGCTGGGGCCGCAGAGCTGCTGCGGTTCTCTCTGCTGCCCTGCTGTTATATATTGCGTACGGCGGCTTGAATATTCCACAAGGATGGCTTCTTGGCAGCAAAACGTATGCTGAACTGGGGCATCAGGAGTGGTTTGCCGGAATTTACCGGCTTGGTGTATACCTTTTGGAAATCACTTCGGCAGTTTTATTCCTTGCCTGGGTGCCGAACTTGACCTCCAAAATTACAGATATGGGACGTCGTACACTGTACGTTTTCCTCCTGCACGGCTTTCTTGTACGCCTTGCAATCTGGTCAGGAGTATACGGTTACATGGGAAGTGCATTGTTCATCCCGATTATCCTAGCCGCTGCTGTGCTGTTCTCGGTTACACTGGCTCACCCGCTTGTACGTCATGCCTTCAAGGCTCTGATCGAACCGGATATTTCACGAATTTCACTTCATCGACCAGGTATATTTAAACGTTCCTTGTAACTCTCTGCCTTATCCTGTACACCCAGCGGCTTCCATTTATCCTGTTTCAGGCTGGAAATAATGTGGTAATTCAAGATACACGCTGCAGAAACAACTTATCAGGGTAAGGAGTGATTCGTAATGGCACGAGGGCAAACACCAGAACGCAAGATGAGCAGAGAGGAAGCTGGCCGGTTAGGCGGGAAAGCCACATCGAGAAATCATGACCGCAGCTTCTACCAGATGATTGGTAAAAAGGGCGGTGAAGCCACTTCAGATGCTCATAATGAAGATTTCTACAAAGAGATCGGCCGCAAGGGCGGTGAAGCCACTTCGGAAAATCACAGCAAGGAATTCTATCGCGAAATTGGGCGTAAGGGCGGAAGCAGTTAAACCTAACTTGGGCAGTCATCTCCCTTTTACGGTATACACCACTTTCACTTAATTAGAAGCCAAACTCCATTAAAATGGGACGAGGCTTCTTTTCTATTGTCTATTGATTGTAGAAATATGACGATGGTTGTGATAGACTCTATAGAAAAACCGGGTGTTCACGGGTTTAAAGCAGCAGAGAATTTCACAAACTACGGGAAGCTCGATACCGGATTACCGGTCTATTTTTTAGAGTACGGATGAATTTAAACGACAGATGTACTGCCATTTATTTTTCCATTCATGCTGCTCAATATTATATATTTGGGGGGAATACACCATGTCAGCCAATAAGATGCGTTCCGATATGATCAAAAAAGGGTTTGACCGCGCACCACACCGGAGTCTGCTCCGTGCAGCGGGCGTAAAAGAAGAGGATTTCGGCAAGCCGTTTATTGCGGTATGTAACTCGTATATCGATATCGTACCTGGTCACGTTCACCTGCAGGAATTCGGTAAAATTGTTAAAGATGCCATTCGCGAAGCCGGCGGCGTTCCGTTCGAATTCAACACGATCGGGGTTGACGACGGGATTGCGATGGGACACATCGGTATGCGTTACTCCCTGCCAAGCCGTGACATTATTGCGGATTCCGTAGAAACGGTTGTTTCTGCACACTGGTTCGACGGCATGGTTTGTATCCCGAACTGTGACAAAATTACACCGGGTATGATGATGGGCGCACTGCGCTGCAACATCCCTACTGTATTTGTAAGCGGTGGACCGATGAAAGCAGGCCGTGACAGCAACGGTAAAGCTCTCTCCCTGACTTCCGTATTCGAAGGTGTAGGTGCCTTCCAGGCCGGTAAAATTGACGACAAGAGCTTGCTTGAGCTTGAACAGTTCGGCTGTCCAACGTGCGGCTCATGCTCCGGTATGTTTACTGCTAACTCCATGAACTGCCTTGCAGAAGCTATGGGTCTGGCTATGCCGGGGAACGGAACGATTCTGGCGGTAGCACCTGAGCGCCGTGAGTTTGTTAAACAATCAGCAAAACAATTGATGGAATTGATCAAACTGGATCTGAAACCACGCGATATCGTAACGGTAGAAGCGATCGACAATGCGTTCGCTTTGGATATGGCAATGGGTGGTTCTACGAATACGGTACTGCATACACTGGCTTTGGCACACGAAGCCGGCATTGAATACCCGATCGAGCGTATCAATGAAGTTGCTAACCGTGTTCCTCACCTTGCGAAACTGGCACCTGCTTCTGACCTGCACATCGAAGATGTTCACAATGCAGGCGGTGTAAGCGCGGTTCTGAATGAATTGCTCAAAAAACCAGGCGCGATTCACGCAGACTGCATTACCGTAACAGGTAAAACGATCCGTGAAAACGTGGAAGGTCAGGAAATTAAAGATACCAACGTAATCCACAAGCTGGACAACCCGCACTCCGAAAAAGGCGGACTGGCTGTATTGTTCGGTAACCTTGCGCCAGAAGGTGCAATCATTAAAGTTGGCGCGGTTGATGCTTCAGTTGGCGGATATCACAAAGGCCCTGCCATCTGTTTCGACTCTCAGGAAGAAGCACTTGAAGGTATTGCTAACGGTAAAGTTAAAGAAGGACATGTCGTGGTTATTCGCTATGAAGGACCAAAAGGCGGACCTGGAATGCCTGAAATGCTCGCGCCAACTTCCCAGATCGTAGGTATGGGACTTGGTGCCAAAGTTGGTCTGATCACGGATGGACGTTTCTCCGGCGCATCCCGCGGAATCAGTATCGGCCATATCTCTCCGGAAGCAGCGGAAGGCGGCCCGATTGCCTTTGTTGAAGAAGGAGATATCATCGAACTCGACCTGAACAACCGTACTATTGAGCTGCAAATTAGCGACGAGGAATTCGAAGCACGTCGTGCGAACTGGAAAGGTTTTGAGCCAAAAGTCAAAACCGGCTTGCTGGCTCGCTACTCCAAGCTTGTTACCAATGCAAGCAACGGTGGCGTACTGAAAATTTAATACGGATGAAGTGCTGATATAGTACTGAACATATCAGGATTAAAAAAGGATGCGTCCTGCCTCACCGGCAGAGCGCATCCTTTCTTTTCGTTTGAAATTCGGATAGGTTGGATGATCTGTAATCCATAATTAACATTATAATAATTCCATAATAAAGCCGCTGTCATAGAAAAGCTGAAGCTGTACCTTAGTTTCGCTCAGGCAAAATCTCGTTTTCGATCATAAGAGACTCGTCTCTCTCTTCCTCCACTGCGGCTGATACAAGCTTATGATGCTGTCCGTAACGTTTCAGCAGTTCCTCCACGGGCATCACAATCATTTTAGGCACCAGCTGATCTGTACGCTGCTTCAAACGCTCCTTGCCTGAAGGATGGATAACACGAAGCAGCAGCTTCAGATATAACTTCGAGGCCATACTGAAAGGACCTGGGGCCAACTCCTGCACCGTGAAACCGAATTTTTCAGGTCCACGGTTAATCATGCTCACCCCGTAAATTGCTTTGGCTGAGCGTAATTCAGGTTCTGAAGCCACAAGCTGTGCCAGGTCAGGCAGCTGCTGCTCCATCGTACGAATCATACGAATAGCCAAATGCATGGTTGAGCGTGAAGTAACACCCAGTTCGAACAATTTCTTATTATCAAAATGCAGTTCGATAATCGGATCACCGTTCTGCATCACATGACCATGTTCCATCTCTACTCGCGCACCGTGGTATACACGGGAACGGAAATGAAGCATGGGATCTTCCGATGAAGCCGTCCGCAGATGATAAACCCAGTGAAACAGCTTTTCCCAGCCTAACCACAAAGCAACCACAGCTCGTTTCCACAGTTTCAGCTTCGGGCGGGCTGCCGTTTGTACTGGGCCTACATTAGACCGCCATCCATTCACAGCGCTGCCGGTCATTAACGTATCCACACGTACACTTTCCAGCCCTCTGCGCCGGGCTTCCTGCAGCACAGTTTCGAGTGCCTCAAGCATCTGTTCGGGCGCTCGTGCATCTGCCCCGAGGGTTGTGCCTCGATCGTGCAGCAGCAGCACCTCACCGCCCTTTAACTTGTTCAGCATACGCTGTTTCAGCTGCTCCGCACCCACACTGCATTTCCAGTCCTCGAACATGGCGGACCACAGAATGATTTTGCGATCTTTTTTACTGAAAAAGTCAAACAGATTCATAATGCCCCAGGGTGGACGGTAATAACAGGTTTTCTCACCTGTAATTTCCTGAATAATATGACCTGTGCGCTCGATCTGATCCCGAACCGTACGCGGACGCATCAGCCAGTTCGTTTTATGAATGTAGTTATGAATGCCAATCAAATGTCCTTCTTCATGCATTCGTCTGATTAAGTCGGGATGACTTGCAGCATGTTCTCCGACCACAAAAAAAGTGGCTTTAACCTCGTGCTCACGTAACAGATCGAGCAGCCGAGGGGTGTAATCAGGATCTGGCCCGTCGTCAAAAGTCAGGGCATATTGAGTATCACTTTTTCCCCTTCTGAACACCCGGAAACCGAACAATCTGCTGATCAGACTTGGAATAAAAGCATAAAAAGAGGACAGATACAATAACCACAGTAAAATACTCTGAAGTATCGTTGTCATGATGTGAATTCCCCACTTCTTCTGCTAATTTACAGCTATAAGGCACTTTCTAAAATAAACCGCCTTTAATTTTATCACAGTTCATTCTTTTATGAAATGCTGTTTCCTCAAGACACCGCTATCATGTACAATGAATACAATCTAATTTCTGCCTGTAAAGGAGTCTATGTCCATGCTGCCGCTTTATAAAAAATACGGACGTACGGTTTTTGATATCGCTCTACTCCTGTTAACCGTGTATGTGATCATGTTTGCTTTCAGCAAGTTGTATCATATCGCCGCGCCCGTTTTCCTTTCGTTTATTGTTTTCTGGATGATTGAGCCTTTGGCCAAATTTTTGCATCGAAAAGGCCTGCCCAAAACACTGGGTACCGCCATATCTGTTCTGCTGTTTCTAGGACTGATTGTCGCAGGATTTTTCGGTGCAGGTTTCTTCATCATCTCGCAAATATCAGATTTGCAGCTCAATTTCCCGGTATATATCGAGATGATTCAGCGAGAATTCACCAATCTGGTCGTGTTTATACAGGACAAGTCCAATGCCCTTCCCGACGGGATGCTCGAAAAGGTGAATGAATACTTTGCCACACTGTCTGGAATCCTGTCCAAATGGGTTACCGGCGGGGCACAATTTATTATCGGTTTTCTCAGCTCTTTCTCTACTTTTATTACCAATTTCGGTATCGCAATCATTCTGGCATTTTTCCTTAGTATTGAGATTGAATCATGGCGCAAATTCGCTCGTGCCAAGACACCCAAAACACTAAAGACAGCCAATGCGTTCATGCGTACCCATGTGTTCAAGACAATTCGTTCCTACATGAAAGCACAATTGATTATGATGCTGATTACATTTGTATTGATATATGCGGGGTTGTTGATTCTTGGAACCTCCAATGCCTTTACAATCGCAGCCGTCTGCGCCATTTTTGATCTGGTGCCGCTGCTCGGTGTGCCCGTTATTTTTATTCCGTGGATTGTTTATCTATTTATCGTGGGTAACAGTACACTTGCCATCGGTTTAATCGTTATTTTGGCCGTGACCATGCTGACGCGGCAGCTGCTTGAACCGAAAATTTCAGGAAACTCTATCGGTGTTTCTTCTGCTTATCTGATGCTGTCGTTTATGCTGATTTCCCTATCAATCTTCGGCCTCGCAGGTGTCGTGCTTTCACCCGTTCTTCTGATTTTGTTAAAAGAACTGCTGCAGCAGGGCTATCTGCAAAAATGGATTCATCTGCCCAATGACGAATTCGAGTCTTCACCGTTAGTGATGGACACGCCTATATCTGATTCCGCTCACGACGAGGCTGCCAAGTAATCCATCACCTTTCGAAACAAGGCCGCTGCCTGATGCGAGCTGTTTGGAGAGACGTTCTGAACGAGCACAGCGACTGCATATTTCGGCTCTTCTACGGGACCATAGCCAATAAACCACTGGTGGTTTTTAGGCTCTCCCTTTTGCATGACCTGAGCCGTGCCTGACTTCCCTGCAGTATGCCATTTTGCATGCTGCAGGGATTTTCCTGTTCCCTCCCGTACAACTGTATTCATCCAGCTTAACAGCAGATGCGCTGTGGCTGGAGAAATCTGTCCTATTGCCGAACGAGAGTCATGCAGAGGCATGTCCAGCATCGTGTCTCCATCCGCATATCGAATTCGCTGTACAAGCCGGGGAGCACTCACCTTTCCGTCATGCAGCAGTGTGACAATCAGGTTAGCTGCCTGCAGCGGGGTGACCAGTACATCCCGCTGTCCGATCGCGGTCTGTATCCTGGCTCCTTCGTCATCTGAATACTTTACAGCCTCTGTCTGAATACGCCCCGATTCTTCATGATCAAAGTGCTTTAACACCGGCATACCCGCAGCCTGCTGTGCCTGCCAGCCAACCATACGCCCAAGTCCAAGACGGTCAGCGGTCTGTTCCAACTGTTCCATTCGCAGTCTGCGAGCCGTTTCAGCAAAAACAATGTTGCATGACTGCGCAAATCCTTCTTCGAGATTCAGTTCACCATGTCCATGATGCTTCCAGCAGGAGAAGCCATACTTTCCATAGGCTCCTTCACAATGGAATTTCTCTTCGCGAGAAGCGACCCGATTTTCGAGTGCTGCTGCAGCCGTCACTATTTTGAAAATAGAACCTGGTACAGCACCTTGTACGGCTCGATTGCCCCAGGAGGACTGCTGCCTTGGATCTACATGCTGCGGCTGATAAAAAGGACGTGATACCATTGCGCGTACATCCGCATTCCCAGCATCAAGCACAACCACGGCTCCTTCCTGCAGCACGGAAGCTTGCGTCAGTTCTTCTATTCCCTGCTGCAGGCGCGCATCAATCGTTGTTTCCACTGTTAATGGATAATGAACATTGGCAGGCGCAATCACACGCGGCTCTATTTCAGGAATGATCTGCCCGCTGCCCGATACCATCCGCGTCACCAATGTAGGTCCTATTCCTCTTAACAAAGGTTCTAGCGTTCGTTCCAGCCCCGCTGCTCCCGATTTCATTGCAAAGGGCTGTCTTACCTCATCTTGATGTTCTTTCAATCGTCCTGCAGGCTCTGGCTGTTCATTCAGGTAACCCAGCCACTGGCTGCCAGCGGGTTTAGGGAAATATCTCGTCATGACGGGATATACATCAGCTCCCTGTATATGAAGCTCACGTAAGCGTTCACGCTGCTTATCGTTTAACAGCACAGGCTCTGATTGACCTCCTGTCCATAAATGCGGAGTTTTTTCTTTCTCCCACTCCTCCCTCAGCTGATCTGTATTCGTATGCAGGATCGATGCCATTTGGCTGAGTTCGCCTTCCTTCCTGTTTCCTTTCGAAGAATGTTCTTGTGGAAAAAGTACAACACCCCACTGCAGCTTACCGGTTAAGGGACGTCCATGGACATCTGTAAACTGTCCACGACCGGAATCGAGCATTACACCCCGTTCACGCTGCAGTACAGACATTTCTCTCATACTTCGCTGGTCTCCAGGAACAGTCCGGTTTACCTGGACCATTTGAATCCAGCCAAGTCTGAGGAGCAGCACGGCAAAAACGAGCGTCAAACCTGCACTGATTATCGCTATACGGCGTTTCCATACAAGCCGCAGATTCACAAATATTCCACCCTTGCCTTTTTCATGTATTATGCGTCAACCTCTCTGGAATTACCCGGAAAATATAGAAAACCTGCCTCAACGAAGAGACAGGTTTGTTAGTAGGGATTATACTGTGAAACGCGAGAGTGTTTCTTTCAGTTCACTCGATACATTTTCCAGCTTGCCAGACAGACTAACGAGCTGATTGCTGATATTTTGCTGTTCACTGCTCAGTGAAGCTACTTCCTCTGAAGTGGCGGAGGACTCTTCAGCAACAGCGCTGACGTTGCTCATCGCCTCAGACAGCGTTGCCTGTGATTTGCTGAGCTCTCCAATGGAACCCGTTACCATGCCGAGACGTTCCACGAAAGCACCCATTTGATCCTGCACAGAAGCAAAAATCACGTTTGTATCTTTTACCGCATCCATCTGTTCTTTGAACAATGGATAAGCGTCGGACAGCGCTTTAACCGTTTCGTTCATTTCTGTCATAATTTTGTCTGTGATCTCCCCAACCATATCGATGGACTGTCTGGACTGCGCAGCGAGCTGGCGAACTTCATCAGCGACGACCATGAAACCACGTCCAGCCGCGCCTGCCCGCGCTGCTTCAATTGTTGCGTTAAGAGACAGAATATTGGTCTGTTTCGTAATATTCTGCATGACATCGAGCACTTTTAGTACAGAAGATGTGCTCTCTTTTAACGAATCCACTTTGCTGACCAATGCTCCGATCATCTCTTCTGTCTTCTGCGTTTTGGTCATCAATTGATTCAGATGCTGCGTTCCGGTCTGACTGGACTTCTCAACGTGGCGGGCAGAATCCCCCATCTCTTCATTGGCGGCAATTACACTTTCCATCTGACGCGAGATGTTATCGGTCAGTTCATTGCCACGTTCAGCTTCCGTCGCCAGGCTGCCTGCACCACCGGCAATCTCTTCCGTGGCTACCGCAATTTCAGAAGCGGATACCGCTGTTTTCTTGGAAGCACTGCTCAGTTCTGCAGCTGTATCCAACACTTCCTGTGCGGAACGATTGGTCTGCTCCACCAGCTTGGTAATCTGCTCCATCATCGTATTAAATGCAGATGAAAGCTGTCCAATCTCATCTTGGGAGCTATACGGCGTGCGTACTTTCAGATTTCCTTTTGCACCATCCTGCATTAGATCTTTCAATTTGCTAAGCGGCCGAGCAATCATGCGAACCATCCAGACGCCAATCAACACAGCAAGTGCTGCAAACGCAAGGGCCATCCACAATGTTATTGTTAGGATGCCTTGAGCGTCCTTAACCAGCATTGAAGTGGGAACCATACCGATCAGCTTCCAGGCAGATGAATCCAGCGTACTGTAAACAGCCAGCATGTTGGTCGATTTGCCATCCACATCATATTCGGTGTTTGTGCTTCCCGCTGGTTCCTTTAAATCTTTCACAAAGCCAAGATCCGTCTCTTTACCTGAACGTCCTGCAACGGACGAGGCAACCACTTTGTTATCCGGGGCAATCAATTGAAGTACAGATCCAGCCCCCAGATCCAGTGACTTCAACTGCTCCTCCAGCACCTCCAGCTTCAACTCAATGATGAGCACGTAAGATTGCGTTGTACCCTGCAGATTCTTCATGGAACGTGCAATTCGGAAGGTTGACGCTGTCCCGTCTGTCTTCTCCTCTGTGGGCAGCCAGCGGTAACCCCCTTTTGTGATAAGGTCCGTATACCAAGCTTCCTGGCGGATGCTTCCCATGCTCGAACTGCTGTTTCCTGTGCCCATAACGGATTTGGATTCATCCGTAGGTACCAAATAAATCGCTTCCATGGATTTATTAGTAAAAGCTACATTGGATAACTGTTTATTGATTGAACTCGAATTGACGAAAGTATCATATGCCGTCAGATTCGGATCTGACATCTTCTGCAGCAGAGACTGCATCTCTGGATCGAAGAAAATCTGTGTAGACGTATCCACAAATCGTTCCAGAATGATATCAAGCTTCTGCTTGGTTTGGTCGATCGTCTCCTGATTGGCTCTGGATGCGTTCGCCTCAATCGTGTTTTTAGCCTTTGAATAGGATATTAGCCCCAAACTAATAACCACAATCATAATAGCCGAGAAAAAGATTAAGAAAAGCTTAACACCTACAGATTTGACCGGGTTCACCTTCTTGATCTGTCTGAATGAGGTGCCGCCAAGCTCCTTCCACTCTCTATTTTTCAGTTTCTCTTTGATCCGATCCATCTTGATCCAATCCCATCGGATTTTGCTGCGATCAAATTTGAGTGTTTTTTTATGTACCCCTTCTTTTTTAATTTTAATCGTTTTCATTTTCTTCTCTTTTTGTGTCTTATCAGGCTTAGCCTGCTCGGGTTGTTTCATGTTTTCCCCACTGTCCTTATCCTTCTTTTGAACCATTCTCATTCACCTGCCAGTAGTATTCTTGTTAACTCTTTTAATCTCTCCCCTATAAATATGTAGTATTCGACAGCTTTCCTGCTTTCCCTCCAACTTTTCAGAAATATATTACAACTTTTTTCCTATTTTTCTATAAAAAAAAGACCTCTATATGCCGATATACAGGGGTCTTTTTTCTCATAAATTTGATTTGTCAAAAAGTCACCTCCTTCACCTCATTTCTGAGTGCTTTGGAGATGACTTTTTGTTAGCCTCTAAGATCGGGACTAATTCCCAGACTGCTGAAAAATCGTTCAACAAAATCTTCACTATATATTTTCTTCATATGCGCCGTGTTAAAAATATATTGATCCGTCTGCTCAAGCTTGCGCAGACTGCGTACCAGGACTTTTCGTTCATCTTCAGATAGATCAGCGTTATGTTCTATCTTCTGCAGGGCATTTTTCACACGTGCGGATACCTGTTCAACATACAGATGGTTTTTGGATTTTGGCGGGATGCACTGCGTCAGGTCACAGCCCACAAAACGAACACCGTCAAGGATGCAGTTCTCCAAATTGGCGATCAGCTTTTGTTTGCCATTTCCCTCAAACGTAATATCCACCAGCTTGCCGGTAAAAGTACAATTGACGAGATTCGCTGCTTGTAAAACCCGGTCATTAAATCTACATTTAGCAAAAGTACAGTTGATAAACGCAGCGTTTTCCAATGTCATGCCTCTCAGATCACAGGAGGAAAACTCACAATTGGTAAACACAGCTTCATCTTTGCCAATGCCGACAGAGCGCAGGTCGGAACGAACAAATGTGCAGTGATCTATTGTACTACCGGCAAAAAATCTCGCATTCGTAAGATCACAGGTATCAAATACAAGATGATGCAGGGTACAGCTCCAAAATATAGGTGAACCCACATTCGAGTTTGATACGGTCGTTTCACTTATCGTTTCGTGTTCATACCTAACTATATCCGAAAATAATTCATTGTCTGCTGACATACCAGACTCAAGTCTTCTCATCCCGATCCCCCCATCATATATGATGAGAACGCACAGCATAACTTTTATATAAACCTATTTCTTTTTTCTCATCATGTCAAAGTAGGAAACCGGCTGATCCACTTTCATCTTCACCAGCTGCAGCGGATGACGCGCAGCATCCAGCACATTGCCTTCTGCATCCTGAATTTCCCCTACCACCTGTTTGAAAAAGGTACCGTTCGGACCGAAGAACTCAATCTCTTGGCCCGGCTTGAAGTGATTGCGCTGCTGAATCGTTGCCATTCCTGTTTCTGTATCGTAATCCATAACCAGGCCCGCAAAGTCGTAAGGCACTGCCTTCTCTTCCGGCTCATAGATATGATCTTCATGATCAGGCGTATCGTAGAAGAACCCTGTATTGAGCGGACGATTCGCCGCTTTGTTCATTTCTTCTACCCATTCCGGTTTCAGCACATAATTTTCAGGATCAGCCATGTACGAATCAATGGCCTGACGGTATACGTTGACAACCGTTGCTACGTAATGGATGGATTTCATACGTCCTTCAATTTTGAAACTGTCCACACCCACATCAATCAATTCAGGGATATGACCGATCATGCACAGGTCTTTGGAGCCCATGGAGAAAGAATTATCCTGTTCCTGGAACAGGGCAGCTGATTATCTCCCAGCTTAAATGGCGCAGGAGCCTTCATCTGCATTTCCTCCTCGCTTACCCAGACCGTATCTTCTCTCGCATCCTCGAACAAATCATACTTCCAGCGGCAGGACTGACAGCAGCCCCCCGGTTGGAATCCCGGTCTGTAAAGTGATTGGACAATACACAGCGGCCCGAATAAGATGAACACATTGCCCCGTGGATGAAAGCTTCGATTTCAATATCCACGTTCGCCTTGATCTCTTCAATCTCTTCAAAACTCGTCTCACGACCAAGTACAACCCGCGGCAGTCCTTCGTCCTTCCAGAACTTCACGGCTTGCCAGTTCAATGTGGACTGCTGGGTGCTGAGATGCACCTCCAGACCCGGAACCGCACGCAAAGCCACTTCAATAATGGCCGGATCGGCAACAATAACCGCCGAGATGCCTGCATCATACAGATTCTGCAAATACGCTTCAATTCCCGCCACATCTTCGTTATGGGCATAAATATTTGTAGCTACAAACACTTTGGCCCCGTACTTTTTCGCAAATTCTACACCTTCACGCATTTCTTCAAAACTGAAGTTATCCGCGTTCGAACGAAGTCCGTAAGCCTGTCCGCCGATATATACAGCATCTGCTCCATAGTGAATCGCAAATTTTAATTTTTCCAGATTACCCGCCGGAGCCAGCAGCTCCGGTTTATCCAGACGGTTACGTTTACCGGAAAACTTCCGCTTGACCGCCACTGTTTCCATCTTGTTCACCTCTTCTATTAATACACTTGTTCTTTGTAGAAAAATCCAAATGACAATTCCCGCTCAGGGTCCTGCAGCTCACGAACCTCACGCAGCCATTCTTCGTCGTATGCATAAGCCTCTGCGTCTGCTTCATACAGATCTATAGCCTTGCGATATGCACGAACAACAGCTTCGTTGTAAGCCACGGGCTTGAGGATTCCCTCCACTTTGAAGCTGTGTACACCTGCCTCCATCATCAAATGAAGATCTTCGAGAATGCAGATGTCCTCTGAACTCATAATATGCGTACCGTTGATATCCTCATAGATCGGGAACTTCTCATCCCGACGCTCCGCCTCGATCAGGAATAACCCGCGTTCCTTACCAAGATGTCCTTCTACGGGGCGCCCTTGATGAGCCATATAACTCTGGACCAGACTGCGCTTGGAGTGGTATATGTTCGTCATCCCGTGGACCTGAACCTGCGCCTCAACCTTTAAAAAGGGAACCATCTCCGTGATCTCATCCATGTTCAGCTCACGAGCAAGCACAACCCGGCTCGCCCCTTTGGTTCCCCAGTAGTTGGCCGTGGCATAGTTTGTAGACGTCATCTCTGCGTTCCAGTGCAGACGAATCTGAGGTGCAATTTCCTTGATCGCAGCCAGCACGGACGGATCATTAAACTCGACGGCGTCAACACCAATTCGGCCCAAAGCCTGCACATATTCTGGCAGTTCTTTCAGTAATTCATTAGACATCAAATTATTCATGGATACGATGACTCGCGCCTCGTGTTTGGCAGCCAAGTTCACTACCGCTGCTGTTTCTTTCACGCTGAAGCTGCCCGGAAGGCGCATGCCAAAGCGATCATCTCCAATCAATAAAGCATCCGCTCCGGCCTGAAGCATGGCTTCTGCTTCTTTTACATTTGCCGCCGTAACGAGCAGTTCATGTTTCTTACTCATCTAATCCCCTCCGCTTATTGCGCAGCCTTACTTTTGGCTATATTTTGCTGATGTTCCCTGTATGTCTTGGCAAACAGATGTCCTGAAGTCCCATCCTTTTTGGTTACATAAAACAGGTACTCTGAGGCTTCCGGATTCAGTGCCGCTTCAATGGATGCAAGACTCGGACTGGCAATCGGCCCCGGCGGCAGCCCTTTGTTCAAGTACGTATTATATGGACTCTGTACCTTCAGATCCTTAAAGAGCAGCCGAGCCTTCGGTTTGTCGAGCAGATACTGCACCGTCGCATCGATCTCCAGCTTCATATCCTCTTTGATCCGATTGTAGATTACACCTGCTACCAGTGCACGCTCTTTGTCCACAACTACTTCTCGTTCCACAAGTGATGCAATCGTCAGCAATTCATGCAGTGACAGTTTCCGCTGCTCCAGCTTTGCCTGCAAATCCGGAATGGAGTTCACTTTAGTCTGGAACTCTTCTAACATGCGCTGCATTACCTCATGAGTAGTGCTGCCTTTTTTTAATTCGTACGTCTCCGGGAAAAGATACCCCTCCAGCACATAGCGCAATTCTTCATCTACCGGGATATTTTTGATGACATCCACGTCGAAGGCCGATGGGTCATTAGCCAGCTTCAGGAACTCTTTTTTATCCACAATGCCATCTGCTGAAAGCTTGTCCGCCATCTGCAGAACCGTATACCCTTCTGGAATGGTGAACTTCACCATCTCCTCAGGTACGACATCGCCGCTGCTCAGTTTATGAATAATCTCATCGTACGTTACCCCCGGATTCATGGCATATTTCCCCGCCATAAAATTGCTGCCCAGCTTATTCCACTTTAAATATCCCTTGAAAACGAGACTGTTTCGAATAATTCCTTCCTGCTGCAGCTGATCCGCAATTTTCGAAATTCCCGATCCACTCTTGATTTCGAATACAACAGGCTCGGTAGAAGCCTGCATCGGACGCATCATGCTCCATACATACCCGCCAGCTGCTGCAGCCAGAATGAACAGGACGAGAAGCAGGATACCTATGACTTTGCCTTTCAACAGAGACACAACTCCTTTACACAACCAAAAAGAGCGGACTTCTCCGCCCTTCCGGTTTTTTCGATTTGAAGCTGATTAATCCTCGTCAATCGGGAGTGTACACTCATCATACAGCTCCGAGATGCTCTCCCACTCATCGTCATCATCAATCGTAACTAATTCCGGCATGACCTGGTTCTCACTGCCAGGTACAACCCGCAGCAGTTCAACCTCGTCATACGGACGCAATGAACTGCGGAGCACCGCGTACTGCTGCCCGTGTACCTCAAATTCAGCGAGCAGTTCATACGGATGTGATTTACCGTTCTCTTCCTCGAGCTCCACATGAGCACCGAATGCCAGACGCAGCGAATCTGTCCATTTCAGGTCTTTGCGATTATATTCCGTCATTTAGTTCGCTTCCTCTTCATCTTCAGCAAGAAATGTATTAAAGGTCTCCTCGACAATATCCCACTCGGCATCATCTTGGATCACAAAAAGTTTAATATCATCGCCATCTTCTTCATAACGGAATGCATACACATCCGTCTCGCCATCTTCAGGTTCAACCGGAGCAACCATCATATACTTGGCCTCCGAACCGTCTACTTCGAATTTCATGATGACTTCAAATTCCTCTTCATTACCCTCGTCATCTGCAATGTAAATGATCTCAGCTTCTTCTTCCATACCCAGTTGATCTTCAGCCATTGTTGATCCCCCTCACCTTGTACTATTGGCATCCAAATAATTTTGCAAAATCAGGCTGGCGGCCATTTTGTCCACGACCTGTTTGCGTTTTTTGCGGCTGACATCCGCTTCGATCAGCGTACGTTCGGCTGCCATCGTTGTCAGCCGTTCATCCCAAAGGTGAACAGGTAAATTCAGTTCGCCCCGCAGGCGCTCAGCAAACGCAATGCATAATTCACCACGCGGTCCTACGGTGCCGTTCATGTTTTTGGGGAGTCCCACTACGATTTCACTGATCTCGTGCTCCCGCACCAGTTCCGCAATTCGTGTGAACTCACCTTCATCCCGGCGGCGTTCAAGCACTTCTAATCCCTGGGCAGTCCAACCGAAGGCGTCACTCACTGCTACCCCGATTCTGCGGTCCCCATAGTCCAAACCTAATTTTTTCATCATGCTCTCCCATCCTGCGGCCTGTTCAGAACGATATTCCTACCGCCTGTTCAGACTTCAGTCTGTCTTCTGTCGGTTCATTGTCCGCCTGCCTGCACAGCTGCAGACAAACGGAAGCGGCGTACATTACCGGTGATTGGCCAGATAAGAACGTACAAGCTCTTCAATCAGCTCGTCGCGCTCCTTTTTCCGGACCAGACTACGTGCGTTGTTGTGACGCGGAATATACGCGGGGTCGCCGGATATCAGATATCCAACGATCTGGTTAATGGGATTATACTCTTTATCGACCAGCGCGTCATATACCGTGAGCAGAATCTCTTTCGAGGATGCTTCCTGCTCGTCACCTTTCACATTGAATTTAACCGTCTTATCCATGGAGTCCATTGATGACACCTCGCTCCTGCATGGACATGGGGACCATGTCCTGCCGAATTGATTTCTGTTTATATAATAACATATTCTGACTGCCACAAGTACACAAAGGATAAGGCAATTGTGTTTTTTGCTTGTCCTTTACTGGCTAATGATGGAAACAGCCACTTTTAGCGCTTCATCCAGCTTACTTGCGTCCTTGCCTCCAGCCTGCGCCATATCCGGGCGTCCGCCACCTCCGCCGCCGCAAACTGCAGCAACTTCCTTGACAATTTTACCGGCATGCAGACCTTGTTTCACCTGTGCAGCAGGTACGGCGACAACGAAATTCACTTTACCGTCTGCTGGTGCTCCGAGTACGAGAACAGCATCCGGCAGTTTTACTTTCAGTTCATCCGCAACGGTACGCAGTGCATCCATATTCGGTGCATCTACGCGGGCTGCCAGCACTTGTGTGTTCCCTGCTTGTACGACTTGGTCAGTCAGCTGACCTGCTTCCATCGCACTCAGTTTGCTCTGCAGCGATTCCGTTTCTCTCGCCGCTTCTTTCAGCTGCTGATTCAGACCTTCGATCCGCTTCGGCACATCGGTCACATTGGCTTTAAGCAGCGCAGCGGACTGTTTGAGCAGCTCCAGCTGGCTTTCCACATACAGATATGCACCGCGACCCGTAACAGCTTCAATCCGGCGTACACCAGAGCCAATTCCGCTTTCGCTGACCAATTTGAAGATTCCAATCTCTGAAGTATTATTTACGTGACAGCCGCCGCAAAGTTCCAAACTATAATCACCAATTTGAACAACGCGTACAATATCGCCGTATTTCTCTCCGAACAGGGCCATTGCACCCATTTCCTTCGCTTCATCAATGCCCTTCAGTTCAATATTAACGTTCAGGCGATTCCAGATTTGTTCATTCACCTGACGTTCAATTTCAGTCAGCTCTTCCGGTGTAATGCTGCCGAAGTGAGAAAAGTCAAAACGCAGACGCTGCGGTTCCACCAGGGAACCCGCTTGATTCACATGCGTTCCCAGCACATCCTTCAGCGCTTTGTGCAGCAGGTGTGTAGCTGTATGGTTTTTAATGATATCGCCGCGTTTCTCCCGGTCTACTTCGGCCTGGATCACATCGCCCACACGAAGCTCACCGGACTCAATCGTTACCATATGCACATGCTGCCCTTGCGGAGCCTTGAACAACCCTTGGACTTTTGCCGCAGCACCTGTGCCGCGCAGCAAGCCTTGGTCACTCACTTGACCGCCGCTTTCCGCATAGAACGGTGTTCTATCGAGAATGATCTGAGCTGTCTGCCCTTCTCCTACGGAATCTGCGAGAGCATCGCCCGCAACAATCGCCACTACTTTTGCTTCCGTCAACAGGTCAGTATATCCAACAAACTCGCTTTTAACCTCCAGATCCGCCAGCGGTCCACCCTGAACCTTCATGCTTTCGTTCTCCTGACGTCCCGCACGGGCGCGATCACGCTGCTCCTGCATAGATGCATCAAAGCCTTCACGATCTACTGTCAGACCATGCTCAGCCGCATAATCCTCTGTCAGGTCAAACGGGAATCCGTACGTGTCATATAATTTAAATGCCTCCGGTCCGCTAATTACGGTGCGTCCTTCGGATTTCGCTGTACCGCTAATATCAGCCAGAATCGCAAGCCCGTCTGACAGCGTTTCGTGGAAACGCTCTTCCTCGGTTTTGATCACTTTGGCAATAAACTCCTGCTTTTCTACAACTTCCGGATAGTACATCCCCATCACTTCACCAACGGTTGTGGTCAGCTCATAGAGGAACGGACGATCCAGACCCAATACTTTACCGTAACGAACCGCACGACGCAGCAAACGGCGGATAACATATCCACGTCCCTCGTTGCTCGGCAGTACGCCGTCACCAACAGCAAATGCTACCGTACGAATATGGTCAGCGATAACTTTGAGCGCAACGTCAATTTCAACGCTCTCATTATATTTCACACCTGCGAGTGCAGCTGTTTTTTGAATCATTGGCTGGAACAGGTCTGTGTCAAAGTTGGAATCTACATTCTGAAGAATGGAAGCAAAACGCTCCAGACCCGCGCCTGTATCAATGTTTTTGTTCGGAAGCGGTGTGTAGCTGCCATCTTTGTTATGGTTAAATTGCGAGAATACCAGGTTCCAAACTTCCAGATAACGCTCGTTCTCCCCGCCTGGGTACATCTCCGGGTCATTCATATCGTTTCCGTAAGCTTCACCGCGGTCGTAGAAGATTTCGGTACATGGACCGCATGGGCCTTCGCCGATATCCCAGAAGTTTTCGTCCAGCTTGATGATGCGCTCAGCCGGCAGTCCTACTTTTTCATTCCACAGCTTGAATGCTTCTTCATCTTCCGGGTAAACCGTAACAGAGAGGCGATCCGGATCAAATCCGATCCACTCTTTGCTCGTTAGAAACTCCCAAGCCCAGGTAATCGTTTCTTCTTTGAAGTAATCACCGATCGAGAAGTTACCCAGCATTTCAAAGAACGTATGGTGACGGCGTGTTTTGCCGACATTCTCAATATCGTTGGTACGGATACATTTTTGCGAGTTCGCCAGACGCGGATTCTCCGGCTTCTCCCGTCCGTCAAAATAAGGTTTCAGCGGTGCCATACCCGCATTAATCCACAGCAGGGAAGGGTCGTTATGCGGCACGAGTGATGCGCTTGGTTCAATTTTGTGTCCTTTACTTGCAAAAAACTCGATCCATTTGGAACGGATTTCACTAGCTTTCATACTGGTTGCCCCCATTAAATTATAAGTTCCGCAGCGAAATCGCCCCGGTTGGTTAACGAAAATCTGGATATAACCTGTGTTAAAAATAAACACAAAAAACGCCCCTGAAATGATCAGGGACGATGTTATCGCGGTACCACCCTGGTTATTGTTCTTCTCCCGCAGATCAACGGATGAACAAACAATCTCCTCGTTTAAGCGAGTAACGGTCGCGCCCGGCAGGGTTGTCCTGCACTCCGAAATCAGCTTTCTGCCGCTTCAACTTTCAAGACTCTTCCAGCCAGCGAACTCAGAACTTATCTGAATTCGAAGGAGTCTGCTCTCTGAGGAAAGGAACCCTCGGCATACTTCATTTCATCATTGATTTTATCATGTAAACATACACCCTCATTATATCGATAGAGTCTGCGAGTGTCAACGCGCCTTGCGAAGGGCATAAGTACAGCCTTGTGAACGGCTCATGGAGAGTTGGATCCACTTTTGCAGGGATGGAGTCACTCTGTCCTCCGTTTGATATAATACGCGAAAAAATGCTGCACAATGACCTTTAACACGGCAAAGACAGGCACTGCCAAAATAAGTCCCACAACACCTGCCAGCTCACCGCCAACAAGCAGCGCAAAGATAATCGAGAGCGGATGCAGATGCAGCGTTCGACCTACCACCTGCGGGGAAACCACATTGCTCTCCAGCACCTGACAGAGTGTGTTCACGGCAATGACCAGCAGTACCATTTTAAAAGAAACCGTTGAAGCCATCACCACCGCAGGTGCAGCTCCCAGAAAAGGCCCGAGATATGGAACGATGTTAAATACAGCCACAATACTCGCCAGAAGCAGCGCATAGGGCATATCGATCACGATGTATCCGATATATGCGAAGATGCCCACGATGACACACACGATAAATTGACCACGAATATAATTTCCGAGTGCAGTATCAATTTCTTTCATCACGGAAACAATTGCTTTACGGCGGGCACGAGGCAGATAGGCCACGACAGTGCGTTCGAACACATCAAAATCTTTTAACATATAGAAAATCAGAAACGGTACAATAAATACGTTAAACAGCACATTAATCGTGGCTCCAATATTGTCCATCAGTACGGTAATTCCCTGCGTAAGTCGATCCTCCATCTGAAAAAACCAGCTGTTCATACCTGTTCGTATACTTGGCGGCATCAATTTATGGTCCATGTTATTCATCAGATTCTGCGCCCTCATGGACAGCTCCGGCATATGCTCATTGAGTTCTTCGAGCTGTTCAATCAGGACAGGGATGACATTCATTAATATGACTCCGATGCAGGTCAGAAAAAAAGCATAGATTAACAGAACGGCAATGGACCGCGGGACTTTCCGTCCGCCAAGCATGCTCACAATTGGATTAAGCACATAGGATATGATCAGTGCGACGATGAATGGAGCTAGTACCGTTTTCAAGAAACCGTAAATATGTAAAAGTAATGGCCGCAGCAGCCAGATAAAATATAGAATGATCAATCCGAGCAGGAGCCAGATCGCATAACGAAATATTTTATTTTTAGTTAGCTGCTCCACTTCGATCTCCCCTTTGAACTGGCTCTAAAGTTCAGTATATGGACTGGCTCTGAGAATCAGTATATGTAGGCGAGGGGATTTTTATTAACTTCAAAAACAGAGATAAGCTGTGGAAGAAGAGTCGGTCGGAGCAAAGGAGACAGCTCTTCAGGTCAAAACAAAAAAAACGCTCCCCTCTTCGAAAAGAGGAAAGCGCATTTTACGGATCAGTAAATCATATATTTAATTATACATGTCCTTCCTGACCGCTATGTAACCACATCTATATCCATCTGCCAGCAAAATGCAGCAGCGTAAAATGACAGTTGTTGTCACAAAACCGCATATAGAGGAAGTTAAACTGCTTCTTTAAGAAGAAGCATGAATGTGAGGAAAATCCTGCGGCAGCTCTTCTCCAAAGAACAAATCATCCAGAGAGCTTAATGTGCCGTCTTCTTCCACTTGGTACACAGACATTTTCTCACCATTTACCGTTAATTCAATAAAGCATCCCCAGCAGTAAAACTGATGGGAGCCAATTTTTCCGATATCTTTCGAACTACAATTTGGACATTTCATATTCATTCACCTATCCGTTAACAGAATGAATGGCATTTTCCAAGCGCTGTTCACTCAGCGGCGGCACCATTATGGCACTTTCTCCGATAGACATATCACTTGTACATGGCAGCCATTTACGGCCCTCGATCAGATCGGACACAAAACCGTCCGTAATTTCAATCCCTATTATTGTATTTCCCAACTCCTGGTCAAAATAAACATCAGAGACTCGTCCGAGCAGCAATCCTTCTTCGGTGAGCACGGACATCTCCTTTAATTTCGAACGACCGAGGAGGTACGTGTATTTTATGTCGTCGGCCCCCGTCTTGCGGACAGCCTGTTGATTACGGATCATGACGGCATCTTCGCCATAGGCAACGATATCTTCCCATTGCACTATTTTCACATGATTGGTAAACAGGCCTTTATTCTCAAGTTCAATGCCTTCAATCTCCCAATCATCGTTCACAATGAAATCCTGGATTTTACCGACCTGCTTCCCATCCTCAACATCAAAAACGGCAAGTCCGATCATTTCCTGAAGCTTCATCGCTGGGTCCCCCTCATCTTCTTCACATTGTATAGGCGCGGCGCTATTGCTAGGTATGCCCAAAGTTGATGAGTGGCAGTCAAACGCCGGTCATCAAACCGCTTCTATCCAACCGATGAAATGGAACTTCTTCCCTCCTTTTGTTCCATGCGTAAAGAGCCCCTTAAGGTCTATTACGCAGCCGTTCAAGAATGGTTCCAATTTTTTCGGCGGTTGTGATGATTTCTTTTGTAGTATTACCCAAGCCCCAGCTAAATCGAATCGCAGTCTGTAAAAATGCCTCTGGTAAATTCATTGCTTTCAGCACATGGGATACTTCAAGCGAACCTGAAGTACAGGCCGAACCGCTGGCTGCGGCTATACCCTCCATATCCAGATTCATCAGCATCGTTTCGGTAGATACCTCGGGGAAGCTGATATTAAGAATATTGGGAAGAGTATGCTCCGGATGTCCGTTGACATGAAAATGTTCTGCGCCCACATGAACAGCAAGCTGATCAAGCAGCAGCTTTCGCAGTTCCAAGGCATGCTGCAGATGCTCGTCTCCCTGTTCCGTGATCCATTTCAGTGCCTCTGCAAACCCGGCAATCCCAGCCATGTTCTCCGTGCCTGCACGACGTTGTCGTTCCTGCAATCCACCGTGAGATCTGGCTTCCAATGTAACGCCGCGTCTGACATACAATGCACCAACACCCTGCGGTCCATTAATTTTATGTGCCGAGAAGCTGACGAGATCCACAGGCAGGTCTTTGCAGGAGATCGGCTGGCTGCCCAGCGCCTGAACTGCATCCGTGTGGAATAAAATATGATGCTGGCGTGCCAGTTCTCCAACTTCACGGATAGGCTGAATCGTCCCTACTTCATTATTGGCATACATCATCGTAATCAGCACAGTGTCCGGTCGAACGGCTTCTTGCAGCTGTTCCAGATTAATGCGCCCCGATTCGTCCACAGGCAGATAGGTCACTTCATATCCCTGCCGCTCTAGTTCCTGACACGAATGCAGCACAGCGTGATGTTCAATCGCCGTAGTGATCACATGTTTTCCCTTCTCTGCTCTGGAAGCCACTGCGCCAAATATGGCCAGGTTGTCACTCTCTGTTCCACCGCCCGTAAAAACAAGCTCATCGGGGCTGCATCCCAAAGACGCTGCGATAAAGTCCCTTGCTCCACTAACCGTCCGTTTGGCTTCTCGCCCAAAGGCGTGGATACTGGACGGATTACCGTATTGATTGGTCATGACATTCATCATCACTTCAGCGACGCGTGGATGCATGGGTGTCGAAGCGGCGTGATCCAGATATATACGTTTCATAGTTTGTCACCTCATTGGTTGTTGGATTTCATTTTTATGTTCAAATCATTAGTAAAAGCAAGCTTTATTCTCCGTTGGCATGGTTAAAGCCCCCAATATGGGGGCTTTAGTGTGTCCTCTGGATGATCATCTAATTTCTTCCTAAATGTAGAACATATAACTATCTTTCTTCTCCTGATCTTCAAATGTAATCAGGTCTTTCAGCGTTGTCGAATCCAGCACTTCCGCAATGCCGTCACGGATGCGCAGCCACAGATCACGCTTCGCGGGATCATCTTCCTCGGTAAAGTCTACTGGTGAAATGGGTCCCTCCAGTACACGAATAACATCCCCTGCCGTTACTGCTGCAGGGTCTCCGGCCAGAATGTAACCGCCATATGCACCGCGGATGCTCTTGACCAATCCGGCATTGCGCAGCGGTGCAATCAACTGCTCCAAATAATGCTCCGAGAGCTGGTTGCGCTCGGCAATGCTTTTCAGTGATGTGGGGCCTTCGCCGGTTCTGGCAGCCAGCTCCATCATGATTGTGAGGCCGTAACGGCCTTTTGTCGATATTTTCAAAGGAGTCACCTCTTTCAATTTTCAAAAAAACAAGGCGGAACATCATGGTTTATTGTTCGCATCGCTGTTCTTTATGGTATTTCTCAAAGTGGTTCATGACCGTTAATTCCGTGATTCCGCCAGGCGAACTTCAGGGAGAACAGGTCTCAACCTTCTAATCCTCCGTATTCCGATCATAACCCTCAAGTAATGTTAACATATCTGCATGTGTTATGGAAAAGAAAGATTGACGATATCCCGAAATGTACGCCTGGAGTGGACACTATCCAAAATTGGCCGGGTGTATCGTAAGTTCGTTCGGGTTATGCTAGAATAGTAACGAAACACATTTATATATAGAAATGGTGATAACGATGTCCAAAGCTAATGAAAACACACGGGTCGTCGTTGGCATGTCCGGAGGTGTGGATTCATCCGTTACCGCACTGCTTCTGAAAGAGCAGGGTTACGATGTCATCGGCATTTTCATGAAAAACTGGGATGATACAGACGAGTTCGGCCACTGCACTGCTGAAGAAGATTCAGAGGATGTGCGCCGGGTGTGCGAACAGATCGGCATTCCGTACTACACTGTCAACTTCGAGAAAGAATACTTCGATAAAGTATTTACCTATTTCCTTGATGAATATAAGTCGGGTCGCACGCCGAACCCGGATGTCATGTGTAACCGTGAGATCAAATTTGGTGAATTTCTGAACAAAGCGCTGGATCTCGGCGCAGATTATGTAGCTACAGGCCACTATGCACGCCTCATTGAAGAGGATGGAACATTTAAGCTGCTGCGCGGTGTAGATAACAATAAAGACCAAACGTATTTCCTGAATGCTCTTAATCAAAAGCAGCTCTCCAAAGCAATGTTCCCGATTGGTCATCTGCCCAAACCGGAAGTTCGTAAAATTGCTGAAGCTGCCGGTCTGTATACGGCTAAGAAAAAAGACAGCACAGGTGTATGTTTTATCGGCGAACGCAACTTCAAAGAGTTCCTGAGCGGCTATCTGCCAGCCAAAGGCGGAGACATGGTTGATATTGTGACAGGTGAGGTCAAAGGCCGTCATGACGGTCTGATGTACTACACCCTTGGTCAACGTCAAGGACTTGGCATTGGCGGTTCCGGCAGCGGCGAGCCTTGGTTTGTCGCTGACAAAAACTTGGAGAAAAACCAATTGCTTGTCGTGCAGGGCGATGCTCACGCCAGCTTGTACTCCACAGGTCTGACAGCAGCAGGTGTCAACTGGATTGCAGGTGCGCAGCATACACCGAAAGAACCTTTCCGCTGCACAGCCAAATTCCGTTATCGTCAACCGGATCAAGGCGTTACGTTGACTTGGCAGGAAGACGGCAGCGTAGATGTACAGTTTGATCAGCAGCAAAAAGCGATCACACCGGGACAAGCCGTTGTTTTTTATGATGGAGAGGTCTGCCTCGGCGGTGGTACGATTGATCAGGTGCAGAAAGTACCTGTACCGGCAATGCAGTAAAAGTACTTCGGGCTTGTATCCTTCGCTCAGACGGTGATGGAGCCAATTCCATGTATTCCTACAAAAAAAGCCGTCTTTCATGTATTACCATGAAGGAAGGCTTTTTTCCTGCTTTTTTCACAAAAAAATTTAAATATTTCAATTATGCAGTAAGCCAAACACCTGTCATACAACCTAACACACCCACCACAACAGAACTCACCACGTAAAGAATTGCTCTGCCGTATCGCCGCTGCCCCATTAACGTTAAGGTTTCGTAGCCAAAGGTGGAGAAGGTGGTATACGCTCCGCAGAAGCCGGTTCCCCACACGATCCACGTGAAGTCTGACAGCATCGCGGCCTGATGCGCACCATACAGCATGCCAAGCAGAAGAGAACCGCTGACATTAATGATCCAGGTGCCCCAAGGAAACGAAGTCCCCAGTTTGCCGGAGACGGCCTTCCCCAGACTGTAACGAACAAGCGCACCTAATACGCCGGCTGCTCCGATCCACACGATCATCGGGTATCACTCCCTTTTGGAGAGACAGCGAGCATTCGGTTTCCAAGCTTGATGCCGAAGGCACAGAGCAGCAGTCCGGCTGCCACACTAAAAAGGAGATACGCTGCAGCTTTCAGCCATTCTCCGCCCTCTGATAAACGAACGATATCCAGTGTGAATGTGGAGAAGGTGGTGAAGGCTCCGGTAAAGCCTGTACCGATGGCAAGACGAAGCTGCGGTGTTACTTTTTCGGGAATGGCAATGGTAAAGAACCAACCTAAAAACAGGCTGCCGATCGCATTGATCAGCAGCACTGCCCATGGAAAACCTGTATTGGCCGAGGGGATCAGAAGCTGGATGGTATAACGGGTTAATGTGCCCAGAAAACCGCCAGCTCCAATATATACGAACTCTTTCATCTGTGTCCATCTCCTGCTTCAGGCTTGAGAATCCAAGTGCGGCTACAGCTCTCTTCGCCGCTGCTGATTCAACCTGATCTTTGATTCATTCCCCTGCTCTGTGGCTTCATAGAAGACTCTGCGGGACAGCTGTTTGGGCAAATACTCCTGCTTCACATAATGTCCGGGATAGTTATGAGGGTACTGATATCCCTCATGTCCCAGCTTGGCAGCTCCCGAATAATGTGTATCCCTCAGATGCAGCGGCACTTCAGCCGATTTGACCTCGTCTATTGCACTCATTGCCTTGGAAATGGCCGTATACACCGCATTGGATTTCGGACTTTCCACCGCAAACAAAATAGCCTGCGCAATGTTCAGCTTGGCTTCAGGCCAGCCGTTATTCCGATACGCATCAAGCGCACCGATCGCCTGAGTCATCGCCTGCGGATTCGCTAGTCCAATATCCTCACTGCTTGCTGCAATCAGGCGGCGAATGAACGTCATCGGGTCCATGCCGAGCTTCTCGACCGCATACAGAAACCAGAACAGCGCTGCATCGCTTGAACCACGGATGCTTTTGTGAAAAGCAGACAAGACATCATACTGCGTGGACTCGTCTGCCTTTACGATGGGACGGCGAATGGACTCTTCCGCAACAGCCAGCGTGACGTGAATCGTTCCATCCTGCTCAGGCGGTGTAGTGAGCGCAGCCAGCTCCAGTGCGTTCAAAGCGCGGCGAATATCGCCGTTGGCCATTGCTGCAATGTGTTCCAAAGCTTCATCGTCTGCTCGCAGCTCCATAAAACCAAGCCCTTTATCCGCATCGCTTAGCGCTCTGCGCATGGCAACCAGTGAATGCTCCTTGGTCAGCGACTCAAGCTGGAACAGAGTAGAACGGCTCATTAAGGCTCCATTTACATAATGAAAAGGGTTCTCTGTTGTCGCCCCGATGAAAATAATGGTGCCCTTCTCTACCGCGGGCAGCAGCGCATCTTGGCGTGAGCTGTTAAAACGATGTACCTCGTCAAGGAACAGAATCGTTTTGGTGCCGTACAGCTGTTTGTTCGTCTGTGCCTGCTCAATCACTTCGCGTACGTCTTTAACCGAGGCATCCACGGCGTTAAGCCGCACAAACTGTCCCTGCGTGTGCTGAGAGATAATGTGGGCTAAGGTTGTCTTGCCGCATCCCGGGGGGCCATACAGCAGAATGGATGAGATCTGGTCAGCCTCAATGGCTCGGCGAAGCAGCTTCCCGGGTCCAATAATATGTTCTTGTCCGATATATTCATCCAGATGCTCAGGCCTCATACGGTCTGCCAGCAGTCTGGCTTGCGGCTGTGTATCCTGTTGAAACGAAAATAAATCCATGTATAGTTCACTTCCTTAACGGATTACCGATCTCTGCTCAGTTATAACATTAATGGAGATTTTAAATTAAATCTCCATTCCCTATCATACCACATTCCTGCGGGAGCATTTCCATAAAAGCCCCAAGCGCACTGCTGACAAACACATCCTTACGTGTAATAAACCGTGTCATCATACGGTTCATTCCGGGAGGAAGAGAATGTTTGCGGAGCAGACCGTTTTCGACCTGCTGATGAATGACGATTTCAGGCAGCAGCGAAATCCCCATGCCCGAGGTCACGCCGCTGATAATCGCCTCCAATGTCCCGAACTCCAAAATGACTGGGCGATGAACACCTCTTAGAAGCATCCAGTCCTCCAGAATTTTACGATAAGAGCAGCCCAGACTATACACTAAAATCGGCTTTCGTTCCAGTTCATCCGCTGACAGGACTGGAGCCGAGACAATAAATAGTTCCTCATCGAATACATCCACAGATTTAATATCGGGATGGTCACAGGCGCAGCCGATAAATGCTCCTTCCAATTCATACCCGATGACCTGATCAATAAGCATCTGTGAATGACCTGATGCCAGCGCCAGCGCAACATCCGGGTACTGGCTGTAGTATTTCGCAAGCAAACGCGGCAGCCTCACCGCGGCAGCTGTCTGTATAGACCCAATCTGCAAAGGGCCGGATGGCGTATTGGCAGCCTGAAGTGCCCTGGAAGCATCATTCAGCAGACCAATAATCTTATCGGCATAAGCCAGCAGCATCTCTCCCGCCGGAGAAAGTGTCATTCCCCGATTATGCCGGATGAACAAGGGCGTATTCACCTCAGCCTCCAAATGCCGTATGCGTGCCGTAACGTTGGATTGAACGTACCCGAGCCTCGCTGCAGCTCTCGTCAGATTCCCTTCCCGGGCAACACATTGAAATATTCGAAGATCCCCGCTTTCCATCACGCCTCCACTCTGACATCACTCAAAATGATGTCCAGTTCATTAGTAATCATTATACGCCATATACAAAAGCGACTACAATGACATTAGATTTATTGCGCTTATTTCATTGAGACTTAATCCCTGTTACCTGCATATCAGACCACACATGATCATTACAGGATATAATCTCCAATCACCGATCTCCAAAAGTTAATACAAAGAAGGAGTGTACAGCATGAGATACTGGACAAACAGGATTGTTTTAATAACAGGTGGGGGCACAGGCATAGGCCGGGCTGCAGGTATACAGCTTGCTGAACGAGGAGCAAAGGTGATCCTGAATTACTCCCGCTCACAGCAGGCCGCAGAAGAAACCGTTCGGCACATACTCGCACTAGGCGGGCAGGCATGTTCTATTCAGGCGAATATTGCCAGTGATGGAGAGGTACGCCGAATGGTCGCCGCGGTAACCGAAATGTATGGCCCCATTACGGATCTGGTCAATAACGCCGGAATGACCTATCACATTCCTTTACATGATTTGGATTCGGTCACCGATGATGTCTGGAATGAACTCATTGATGTTAATGTGAAAGGCATGTTTCACTCCGCTCGTGCTGTAAAAGAAGGGATCGTGCAGGCTGGAGGCGGGGCCATTGTGAACCTAGGCAGCATTGCAGGCAGTACAGGTTCCGGTTCATCGCTTCCGTATGCTGTATCCAAAGCTGCAGTTCACGGCTTGACGTTATCACTGGCTCATGCACTCTCTCCTCATATTCGGGTTAATGCCATCATTCCCGGAGCCGCTGCAACGCGCTGGTGGGCCGGCAATGAAGAGCGGATGCACCAACTTGGCGGACAATTACTGCTGCAGCGCATCGCTTCGCCAGAGGACATCGCTCACATGATCTGTGCTGCTCTTGAGCAGCAATCCATGACAGGGCAGCTTATTACTGTCGATGGCGGGCAGACATTATGAGCGAGGCGATTGGCAGCACTGCACCAAAAACAAGCGCCTCCACTGCTTTAACTCCAGCTAAAGCTGCCTTATTGGTTATTTTAACGACGCTCATTATGGGTACTTCTTTTCCTGTAGGCAGGATAGGTATGGCGTATGCACCTCCATTCCTTCTCATGGGACTGCGCTACATCCTGGCAGGAGGGTTGATGGCCCTATTACTGCGTAAGCGTCCTTTACCAAAAAGATGGCAGGCTTGGAGCCGCATTATTCTCATTGGATTGTTTCAATCTGCTGGGGTGATGGGCTGTGCCTATTACAGTATGAACTGGATTTCATCCAGTGAATCGGCCATCCTTACATTTACGAATCCGCTGATCGTTATTGTTCTCAGTGCAGTTCTATACGGTCTGAGCTATCGTTTAAGCCAGTGGATTGGTGTAACTTTAGGTTTTGCAGGTATCCTGCTCACTTTTGGATGGCATATGAGCCTCACACCCGGAACCTGGATCGGTTTCGGGGGCGCGATATCTTTTGCCGTGTCTACACTGCTTATTAAGCGCTGGGGTAATGATTTTGAACCATTTGTGCTGACGGCTTATCAGATGCTTGCTGGAGGCGCAGCACTGCTTCTGCTCAGTCTGTGGACGGAACGGCCTCATTTTACAATAACCGCAGTTTCCGTTGTGTCTTTACTGTGGCTGACATTTGCCTGCTCCATGTTACAGTTCTCCCTCTGGTTTTATCTATTACAGCATAGTGATCCCGCCCAGACCAGTTCCTATTTGTTTCTCGCACCATTCTTCGGTGTGCTTTCAAGCTGGATTCTGCTCGGAGAGCAGGTCTACTGGTTTACCGGAGCAGGAGGCTTAATGATTGGCACAGGCATTTATATGGTAAACCGCCGTCCAGCACGGAAGAAACAAGCCGCGTCACTCCCTGGGGTTTCGGATCATGATCAAGTCTAGCCCGATCCTGTTCTTAACACAAAAAGGGCATGACGTATAGGGACAGCCCTAAACGTCATGCCTTTCCATATATACATGAAGGGAAGCAATAATGGATCATTTCTCCCTATAATAGTAATCGTCCGTTTGTCTGCGCTCGTACTTGGCAGGTTCAAATCGAGTTATAGGGCAGACTTATGCCTCGTCCGGCCAACCTTGGGTTGTAATCTGTTCTCCCTCTGGATTATGCGCTGCCGCTGCATACACCGGCATACTTCCATCATGGAATAACCACAATTCATGGAGCGCACGTGTACAGCCGACGTAAAGCAGTTTCGCATCGCCCGAGCCAGGCAAATAATGATACGGATCAACATCAGCTACAACAGCAGCATCAAATTCAAGCCCTTTCGACAGATATACGGGCAAAATGGAATGTCCGCCGCTGTACTGCTTTTTGCCGCCATCGATCAGGTTTAAATCCCAGCCCGCAGTCTGCAGCTCACGATGAAGCTCCTCGGCTTCATGCAGAGTTCGCGTCAAGATCGAGACTGTCCGGTAGTCTTTAGAGGTAAGCAGCTTCAGTGCTCGCTCCAAACTGCCCGTTCTCCCTTCCCTTCCATACATAAGCGTACGCACCGGATCACCACTCCGAAACACCGGAATGGCCGTAATCCCGCTCTTCACACCCTGCTCCAGAATGGTATTGGCATAATCGATAATTTCCATCGTGGAACGGTAACTTCGGGTCAAAGCAAAGTATGCCTGCTGCTCTTTCGGAAAAAGCGAGCTCATCTCTTCCCATGTATGAACGCCGCGATACTCATGAATACCTTGAGACAAGTCTCCCAAAATGGTGAAGGAATGCCCTTTCACAAAGTGATCCAGCAGCGCAACATGAAATGGAGAGAAATCCTGTGCCTCGTCTATGACAACATGATCAAAACGTTCTGATCCATCAATGTCATGAACCAGCGTATGGATATATACGAGTGCAGGAAGATCTTCCTCTCGAATGATATCCTGTTTCAGATCAGCACCCGTTTGTTTCATGATCGGTTTGGGAATGAGATTAGCTAACGAAGCAGGTACCGCCCCGCCTTTCACCGCTTTGAACAGCTGTTTATACAGCATCAGCGGATCATACTCAGGCCACTTTTTGGCATAGGCCTTCTCCCGGGTGGCAGCCTTCTTCTTACGTTCTTTACGCAGCGCTTCCGGCATCGGTTTTTTCAGTTCCATCTCAATCCAGCGGTGAATACGTGCCATCACCCGCTCTTTGCGTTTGGCCAGCGGATAGTGTTTGTACTCTGTACCAAACCAGTTCTCGATCTCCATTTTACTGAGCACAGCACCGTCCCATGGACTAAAATCAAGATCCGGCACAGACGCTTCTTCCATCCCCGATAACCACTCACGAATCAGCTCCATGAAACGGATTGATCCTTTGTAACGTCCTGGAACATCATCATTCAGTTCAGGCCGTGCAGCGGGAGTTTCAAACCACGTGTGCAGCGTTTCTGACGCATCTGCAAGCGGCATATCCAGCCCCAGCAGGTTCATAGCCCAATCCGGGAATGTCTGCTGCTGAATATCCCCTACGCCCAGTTCCGGCAGCACATCCGAGATATAATCGAGGAACATATGGTTGGGTGCAAAAATGACCATTTTCTCGGCCGATACCTGCTCCTTATACTGATACAGCAAAAAGGCAAGGCGATGCAGGGCAACCGTTGTTTTTCCCGATCCGGCGACCCCCTGAATGATTAACGCGGTGTTTCTCGCCGCACGAATGATCTGATCCTGCTCGGCCTGTATCGTGGATACGATATCCCGCAGCTTGTTGTCTTTGTTCTCGCCAAGGCGGTACACGAGGAATTCATCCGATACGGCGGGCTGGTCACTGTCCCGATTATAGGTATCTGCAACTCGCTCCAATATGCGCTGACGAATCACCACATTTCGTTTCAAGTACACCAGACCTTCAATCAGCCCTTCGGGGGCTTCATACGTCGCGGAGGCCTCGCCTCCCGTAAAAGAGTAAAACAGGCTCGCAACGGGAGCACGCCAATCGATGACAAGTGGATGCTCACCGACCTCTTCGCGGTCTACGCCGATTTTGCCAATATACAGCGGTTTCCGTTCACCACTGCCCTGCTCTTCAAAATCCAAGCGTCCGAAATAGGGCTGCTGCGCGCTCTTGGACAAGGCATTCCGGCGTTCTTCGCGCCCGGCTTCCAGCACTTGTTCCGTGAAGTCATGGCCGGTATACACCGGGAAATTCCGCAGCCGTTCCAGCTGGCGGTCCACTTCCTCCATCGTTCGCTCTAACCTGTACTCTTCTTCTTGATAGGCACTTTGAAAGCTGTCTGACATGTTTCAGTTACCTCCTAAGAATATATGTTTGCTCTGCATCGCTGTAGATCGTGCAATACAAAAGGATATCCAATATATCACATAGGGAACCCGAAAGCCACACCCGGTTTATGATCCGGACCTCATTTCACTTCTTGATATGCCATTGACTTCGACTTATTCGTCTCTACATCGTCAACCCTTGTCATCTGAATTGATAATTAATCACAGCACTGACAAGTGCGCAGCATCCGAACAAAACGAACCACCACGCCCACTTGGTGCTCACACGCCTGTGTCTGCTGTTGATTACACCATAGATTCCAATGATCAGTATGATGATGGAAAAGGTTATACCTACAATCCAGCCTGCCATTTGCGTGCCTCCTTCAGTATCGATGGACTGTTCCGCTGCTTTGCTTCAGATGAAAACTTCCCCCACGAATTTCAATTTGAAACTGCTTCTTTCCGTTTTTGTATGAGAAACATCCCACCTTCCCATGCAGAGGTGTCAGTTCAAAATCACTTTTTAACGTGCCGGCTCTCTCCTGAAGATGGACTTCAAAACCTTCATGATCCGGGATCGACACTACGGCTTTCATTCCCGTCGATATAGAACCAAGATAATCTGGAATCCGAAGACAATCCATATAAAGCCCTCTCCCGGTGGTCTTGGATTCCACATGCCGGAATTCTCCCGAGATTTTGACCTTCGATGAATTGGAGTGCAGCATAAGTGTGTCTGCCTTTAGATGCCTTCCAACAATCTGTGAAGCCGCTGCATATACCTCAAGTTCCTCCATTTTTCCAGACATCACGATGCTGCCAGAAATGATTTTGCATTGACAGCGGCTGGCCAGAATCTCATGTATCTCCATCTGTCCGCCTGTTGATTTTACTTGAAGAGAGGTTAAGACACGCCGAGGGATGTGCAGCTCCAAGAGCGTCCGACCGATATTCAATCCGATGAAACCTCTCCTTTTTCGTCCATCAGTGATACATAATCGATCCCCATTAATACCGGTCTGCATAAGCTTACGCTCTGAATAATGCTTATTGGCATACTGCATGACATGTATCATCTCATCAGTACTCGGAAGCAATCGGATCCCCCCCGACAGCCAATCCAAATCAATATCATTTATGGGCTGGTCCACATCAAGCGTTTTACAGAGGCTGAGTTCACTGTGCTTTAACATCATTTCCCTCCCTGACATTAGGTCATCACCAAAAAGCCGGCATGCAGATCCGATGAAATCATAAGTAAAACGAAGCTGCTCCCCTGAAAATCCGTTGAACAGCAGCATGGTTAATTATCCACGTAACTTCCTGTACTGGCGTGCCTATTGATAATACGTTGAATAAGCTCATCACTTACGATATCTGCCCCTAGGAGACGCATCATATGCTGCAAAAACCGGAGTCTTTCCGTTGTCTGTGCCTGATCACGTCCAAAGAGAAGTGGATTAACCCAGATATTGACGAGCAGCATGAAAATTTCAGCACACTCCAGCGGATATGCAGCGGAAATAGATCCGTCCTCAATGCCCTGCTCCATCAGTTCAGCAATCATGCGAGCATCCTTCAGAACTCCTTTTTGGATTCCACCAAGAACAAACTGCGGATTCTTGATCTGAGTGCTCAGAACCTGATCCATCGAGTTCGATTGAATACCAGGATCAACAACAATATTTTCCAATATGCTGATGAGTTTCTGCTTTGCATTTGGAGCGTATGTATTTTGAATCAATTCCATAAACATCTCTTCAGCCCGCCCAAGCTCCTTCTCCATGACTGCACTGAGAATATCCTCTTTAGACTTGAAGTGATGATATACTGCACCCTTAGACATGCCTAACTCATTGATAATGTCCTGAATGCTGGTCTTCTCGTATCCCTTTTGGGTAAACATCTGTGCTGAAACGGTTAATATCTGATCCAGTGTCTGCTCGGGATATTTGTTCCTAGCCATGATTTGAACCCCCTTTTACATACCAACGGTCGGTATCTATAATATAGAATAGGATGGTCTTACTGTCAATATGAGGGATTTGAAAGGAGATAAAAAGGGTTTCAGCTCATTCCCCGTACAGGCAATGACTGAAACCCTTCCACACATCAAGTTACAACAATTATGTTTTATAAGCGTAAGAGAGCAAATAATTATGATTCGTCTTGTATGTTATGATGAGTGACCGAGACGTCTTCTCCGTCCTGTGCAACGAACTGCTTTTGCGCCAGCTCGCGGTATACCGGATGAGTGCTGATCAGCTCGGTGTGAGTCCCCGTTCCGGTAACATGCCCATGCTCCAGCACAACAATTTGGTCAGAATCCACAACCGTCGATAATCGATGTGCAATAACAATGGTCGTTCTGCCTTCCATCAGGTTGGACAACGCCTGCTGTACTTCGTGTTCCGAGGTACTGTCCAGACTAGAGGTTGCTTCATCCAGCATCAGAATGTCAGGGCTGCGCAGCAGTGCACGAGCGATGGCGATTCGCTGGCGCTGTCCGCCGGATAGCTTGATGCCTCGCTCACCTACTTCCGTGTCATAGCCTTGCGGCAGCTTGTTAATGAAATCAGCGGAATATGCCATTTCAGCAGCTTTCCTGATTTCATCCATTGTCACTTCCCGATTTAAACCATAAGTAATGTTATCTTTAATCGTACCGGCCATCAACGGACTTTCCTGTGATACATAACCGATCTTGTTACGCCATGAGGACAGCGAATACTCCGCTATGTCCTGCCCTCCATACGAAATGTGACCCGAATCGGGAAGATAAAATTGTTCCATCAGCGAGAACAGCGTGGATTTGCCGCTGCCGCTTGGACCAACAATAGCCGTCACTTTGCGCGTAGGAACCGTTAAATTGATCCCGTGAAGAACCTCTTCCCCTGTGACATAAGAGAAATGTACATTGTGAAATGCAATCGTCTCATTCCCTTGTGGAGCCGGCTTCGTGCTGTGATCGGGTTCTTCCTCTTCTGCCAGTATCGATTGAATGCGCTCGGTGGCACCGACTACTTTTTGCAAACGTGAATACAGAGTTGTAAACTGCCCCATCGGCATAATGACCTGGAACAGCAGCAGAATGAACGCAACCAACTCCCCCGGTGATAATAGACCGGAAGCAACGCGCATACCTCCGACACCAAGAATTACAACCAATACAGCCGTCATAACAAAGGAAAATAACGGTCCGATCAACGCGAGAATACGCGCTTCCTGTAATCCAAAAGCAAACATTTTACGAATGCGTGAATCGCCCGCCTCCGCTTCCTGCTTTTCGGTTCCATATGCTTTAACCAGACGAATTTCACTGATCACCTGACTAAGCACAGATGTAAGCCCGGCCATTTCGTCCTGCTGCCTCTTGGAGATTTTGTACATTTTTCTGCCCACTGGCAGCAGAATCAGCATCGTCAGCGGTACCAAGCTCAGAATGATGAGTGACATCACCCAGTCCAGATAAAAGAGCAGTGCTACACCGCCAACCACCGCCACAATGTTAGAGACAAATGATACGAGATAATCTGCAATCAGCGTCATAATCTGGCTTGTATCATTGGTGATCCGGCTCATCGTATCCCCTGTGCGATTACGGTCAAAATAAGGCATGCGCAGGGATAACACTTTATTCCACAGCTTCGTGCGAAGGGTCGCCACGACACGCTGTCCCGCATAATTCAGCATATAGATGCTGATACCGGAAGCGATCGCTTGAATAACAAAAGCACCAAGCAGCAGCCAAATAACAGATTTGTTCAATGCAGAAGCGGTCAGCCCGTCAATCAAACCTTTGGTCATCAAAGGCACAATCAACCCTGCCGTCGTTTGAATCAACGTCAGAATGAGAGCCAGGATCAGGATCAGTTTTGGCGGGTTCGTGGAGGCAATCAGTTTAACAAAATCCTTAAACCCCTTTTTCCCTACTTTTGGCTCATTAGACTCTAACATCTGTTCTTCCATTCCCCATTCCTCCCGTTCTCGATCTTTTCGTATTTGTTTTACAACATACCATGCAGGACAAAGTTAGCCAGAAACAGAATGGAAATGCCATACATGACCAGCGGTACCTGCTTGCCTTTCCCTGCAGCCAGTTTTGCCAGCGGATATGCTATGAATCCAAAAGCCATGCCATCCACAATGCTGTAAGTAAAAGGAATCATGACCATAATTAAAAAAGCAGGAAATGCCTCGGTAAAATCGCTAAAATCCATATCCTTAACACCCTGCACCATCAAACCGCCAATGATAATCAAAATAGGAGCAATAGCACTGTCGGGAATATACCCGAGCAGCGGAATGAAGAAAAAAGTTGCTCCGAACAGCACAGCTGTCACAAGCGGGGTCAATCCCGTGCGCCCGCCTGCCGCAATACCTGCTGTTGTCTCCGCCGCCGCCACTGGCGGACTGCTGCCGAAAACCCCTGCCAGCACCGTGCTGATGGATAGTGCGCGCAGACTGCCCTTGAACCGTGCCGGACGGCCAATCATATTCGTCTGGGCGGTAATGAGTCCGATATTTTCGAATACCACAATTAACAGCAGCAGGAACACGGCAATCCAGAACGCGATGTCTGCCAGCTTCATGAGAGACAGTTGGCCAAACAAACCACTGTACTGCCGCAGTGCATCCATCGCAGATACGGCTTCCCCGGGATGCACTGCACCGAGTATGTAAGCAAGTCCTGTTCCAATCAGAATACTAATGAGCAGTCCGCCCTGCACATTTCGGATAAATAGAATAACAGACAATACCAGTGTTACACAGGCTGTAATTACATTGGGGTCATTAAAATGACCGATTGCAACAAAGGTTGTCTGGTGAGCGATTACAATACTGCTTTTTTGCAAACCGATAAAGGTAAGAAATAGTCCAATCCCGACGGTAATGCCGTGCTGCAGATTTTTCGGAATGGCTTCACTGATCATTTTATATAATGATGTAAAAGCGACAACAGCAAACAGCAGGCCTGTAACAGCTACCACAGCCAACGCTTCCTGCCATGTCAGTTTCATCGAGTGCACGAGTGTATATGTAAAAAAAGCATTAATCCCCATGCCGGGTACCACCACAACTGGGGATTTACCGCCAAATGCCATGAGCAGACATCCTGCAATGGACGTGAGCAGTGTGCCCACCATAGCCGCCTGCAGCGGCATTCCTGCATCGGAAAGAATAGCTGCATTAACCATTACGATATATACAACAGCAAAATAAGAAATTGCTCCCGCAACAATTTCCTTTTTCCACTGATCTTCTGGTTCCATGCCCAGCTGTCTGGACAACCATCCGTGTTTCATTCGTTCTGTTCCCCTCTCTGACTGCGATTCACGCACCACCCCATATCTTACACCGTTTTTAAAGTGAAGTACATGACATAGTGATGATATATCCACAGCACTTCAGTTCGGTTATCACAGCATATACGCAATATTATACAGCAAAAAGCGCAGGTGCACATATGCACCCGCGCTTTCATGCGTAGAGCTTATACCATGTTGTTGGTTTTGTTCCCCTTATGCCTGTGTTTTCTCTGCTTTTTCAAGCAGGTCTTTCACAGCTACGCTGACCATAATTAATCCGGCTACTGGGGGAACAAAGGCATTGCTAGCTGGCGGCTGTTTCGCTTTACGAATCTCGGGCGCATTCTCAGGAACGATTTTCTGCGTCACGTCTGCACGCGGCTTAAGCGGCTCCTCCGTGGAGAATACCACTTTCACCCCTTTTTTAATGCCATCTTTACGCAGCTTGGTGCGAACCACACGAGCAATTGGGTCCATGGAGGTTTTTGAAATATCCGCAACCTGGAACTTCGTCGGGTCCATTTTGTTGGCAGCGCCCATGCTTGAGATGATCGGAATTTTGCGTTTCAGGCACTCTTTAATGAGATGTATTTTGTAGATAATCGTATCGGATGCATCCAGCACGTAATCCAGATCGTACTTAAACAATTCCTCATACGTTTCTTCGGTATAAAACATGTTGAGCGCGATGGCATCACATTCCGGATTAATCAATTTCACACGCTCTACCATCAAGTCGGCCTTTTTCTGACCTACCGTGGTGGTAAGTGCATGAATCTGCCGGTTAATGTTCGTGATATCAACTACATCTTTGTCAATCAGGATGATGCGGCCAACACCGCTGCGGGCAAGCGCTTCTACAGCAATCCCGCCAACACCGCCGATACCGAGTACGGCTACCGTGCTATTTTTGAGCGTATTCAGACCTTCAGGTCCGATCGCTAGCTCTGTTCTTGAAAATTGATGGAGCATTGAGAATCGATGCCTCCTTTATTTCTTTTCCGCGACCGGTTTACGGGCTACACGGATATGAAGCTGTTCAAGCTGTGATCCATCCACTTCGGAAGGTGCATTCATCAAGAGATCAGTTGCACTTGCCGTTTTCGGGAAGGCAATCGTTTCACGCAGATTCGTGCGTCCTGCCAGCAGCATCACGAGACGGTCCAGACCAAAGGCGATACCGCCATGTGGTGGTGTACCATATTCGAATGCTTCGAGCAGATAACCGAATTTATCGTTAGCCACTTCTGGTGTAAGTCCAAGTGCAGCAAACATTTTTTCCTGTACATCCCGTTTGTAGATACGCATCGAACCGCCACCGACTTCATAACCATTCAGCACAAGGTCATAGGCCTGAGCACGGATTGCACCCGGGTCCGTGTCGAACAGATGTACATCTTCATCTTTGGGACGTGTGAACGGATGGTGTTCTGCCACATAACGTTTCGCTTCTTCATCATAGCCGAGCAGCGGGAAGTCCACAACCCAAGCGAACTTGAACTTGCTGTCATCGATCAGGCCCAGTTGACGTCCGATTTTCAGACGCAGAGCACCGAGAACGTCAGCAACCACTTTTTTATTGTCAGCGGAGAAGAGCAGCAGGTCGCCTTCTTCAGCGCCTGTACGTTCTTTAACAGCTTCAATCTCTTCCGGCGTGAAGAACTTCACGATTGGCCCTTTGAACTCGCCGTCTTTTACTTGAATCCACGCCAGACCTTTAGCGCCGTAACGGGCAGCGAATGGTCCGAGGTCGTCGATCTCTTTACGGCTCCACGTACCACAGCCTTTGGCGTTCAGTACTTTCACTTCGCCGCCTTTTTCGATGACGGAAGCAAATACCTTCACGCCGCTGTTTGCAACGATATCGTTCATTTCCACCAGTTCCATGCCAAAACGCAGATCCGGTTTGTCGGAACCGTATTTGCCCATTGCATCAGCATACGTAATCCGTTGGAATGGCAATTCCAGCTCAATACCTTTTGTTTCACGCAGCAATTTTGCCATCAACTGTTCCATCATCGGCAACAGGTCATCTTGTTGCAAAAAGGATGTCTCGATGTCGACTTGAGTGAACTCCGGTTGACGGTCTGCACGCAAGTCCTCGTCACGGAAACAACGTGCGATTTGGTAGTAACGCTCAAGTCCGCCAACCATCAGCAATTGTTTATAAATTTGCGGGGATTGCGGCAGGGCGAAGAATTCACCTTCATGCACACGGCTTGGTACGAGATAGTCACGTGCACCTTCCGGGGAACTCTTGGTCAGGATTGGTGTTTCCACCTCAACAAATTCTTCTCCGTCCAGGAAGTCACGGAATACTTTAGACGCTTTGGAACGCAGTTTCAATGTTTCGAACATCTCCGGACGACGCAGGTCCAGATAACGATATTTCAAACGAAGGGACTCGTCCACCTCAACACCGTCTTCGATAAAGAACGGAGGTGTTTTCGCTGCATTCAGCACTTCGATTTCCGTAATTTGAACTTCGATCTCGCCTGTTGGCAGGTTTTTATTTACAGTCTCTGCATCACGTTTAACTACTTTGCCCGTTACCGCGATGACATACTCACTGCGTACACGATCTGCGATCTGCAAAGCTTCACCGGAGTAAGCCGGGTTAAAAACAACTTGTACAATACCGCTGCGATCCCGCAGATCGATAAAAAGTACGCCTCCCAAGTCACGGCGAGTCTGTACCCAGCCGTTCAATGTTACTGTTTCACCGATATGTGCGTTTGTTAATGCGCCGCAATGATGACTTCTTTTCATAATTAATCTCCTCAATATGTGAATTTCCGTTCTGTGCAGTCAGGCTGATGCCCTTTCTAACACGATCCCGGTTATTTATACATTTCGTTGTTCCCGCGTACCGCTGTCACGAGATCATCCAGCTTCACGGTTTGCTGTTCACCTGTATCCATTGCCTTCAGTGCAATCTCGCCGCGTTCCAGTTCATCATCCCCAAGGATTGCTGTGTAACGGGCTTTAAAGCGGTCTGCCGATTTCATCTGTGCTTTCATCTTCCGGCCCAGATAATCGCGTTCACCGGATAACCCGGATTGACGAAGTTTGAAGAGCAGGCGATTCACTTCCCGATCCGCAGCTTCACCCAGAGCGACAAAATACACATCCAGCGGAGCCAGTGTTGTTACTTCAATATTCTGGTGCTCGAGAATCAGCTGAATACGCTCCAGACCGATTCCAAAGCCGATCCCCGGCTGATCCGGTCCGCCAATATCGCCGACAAGACCGTTGTATCTGCCGCCGCCGCCAACGGTATCGATAGCGCCAATGCCCTGGGCCTTCAACTCAAATGCAGTCAGGGTGTAATAATCCAGCCCCCGCACCAGGCGATTATTCACCGCGTAATCGACACCGAAATCGTCCAGATAGCTCTGAAGCTTGGCAAAATGGCTCAATGACTCCTCGTCTAGGCTGTCCAGTATGGACGGAGCACCCACGAATTTGTCCTGATCCACTTTACAATCCAGTACACGGAGCGGATTACGCTCCATCCGGGATTGGCAATCCTTACAAAGCGTGTCCTTCATGGGTCTGAGGAACCCAAGCAGTGTCTCGCGGTATTCCGCCCGGCTCTTCGCATTACCAACCGAGTTGATTTCCACTTTAACGTCTTTCAGGCCAAGCTCTACACATAACTGGTAACCAAGTGCAATAACTTCTGCATCGATCGCCGGATCAACCGCACCCAGAGCTTCAACACCGAACTGGTGGAACTGACGCTGCCGCCCCGCCTGCGGACGTTCATACCGGAACATCGGTCCGATGTAATAAAGCTTGCTCACATCGGGTTCGCCATACAGTTTATTCTCCACGTAAGCCCGAACCACACCCGCTGTGCCTTCTGGACGAAGTGTCATGCTGCGGTTGCCTTTGTCATCAAAGGTGTACATTTCTTTCTCAACGATATCCGTGGTTTCTCCTACTCCGCGTACAAACAAGGATGTCTGCTCGAAGATCGGCGTACGAATCTCGCGATAATTAAAGCGACGGCACAGATCACGTGCTTTTTCTTCTACATACTGCCACTTTTCGACTACTCCAGGCAGCAAATCCTGCGTTCCTGTTGGTTTCTGAAAAGCCATCTGTATCCCTCCAGCATTGATTTTCTTTGTAAACGTTAAGATATTCCACGAGTCCCACTACGCGGACAGAAAACCTTTCAATCGCTGTTATCCCCGAATTTTTCTGATCTACATTTATAAATGTATAAAATTCGGTGATAAAGGCGAGCACTTCGCTTTTCCAGGTTCTTTCTGTCCTCTCCGTTCTTCGTGTAATCTGATATCTCAACTTGAAAAACAAAAAAATCCCTCGCCCTGTTTGCTCATATACAGCAAACAAAGGGACGAGAGATTGTATAGACATTCACCCGTGGTACCACCCACATTCCGGAAGCCTGATCCTATAGCCGTTCAGGTTGGTCTGCTCGTTCAGGATGATTCAAGAATGCACCCATGTCGACAGCTCTTCCGCTCTACGTGTAACGCACGTCATGCGCAGGCCGGCTACTATTATCCGCAGATTCTCTCTGCCTTGTTCGCCGTCTGTTCTCGGGGAAGTCATTCATCCGCTCATCATGGGGATCCTTGCAGCCTAAGGGATTCCTCTCTAGTCACGTGGGTACGGAGTACTTGGTCCCGTCATCAAATCAGTCATATTATTCAAAAAACGACTTTAGTTGACTATAGTCAACGTATTATTTTCTGATTGTAATGAACCGCAGTACTAAAGTCAAGGGCTAACATGCAAAGATAGAAAAAAAATAACCTGCACACGGTGTGCAGGTTCAAAGGATATATAAAAAAAGGGGGTCATGTGTGTTATTATAAACGCAGTATGTTAAAGGCTTGTGTTACTAATATTACAGTAATATTACAAAAATGATAGCGCTTTAAAAATTTATATTTTTACATTGTATTCGGTTCTTCGTCAGTTTATTTGGCATTAACCATTAAAAAATGATATATCGAAAAGCCCTTACACCGTCTGATAATGATATCAGGCTGTGTAAGGGCATACTCGTATCTATATATTAATCCAATTCTTCCACGTAAGCATGGTTGGAGCGGAGTTTATGAACAATGGCATCATAGTCCTCATCGCTAACTTTGGCAGACAGAACATAATGCAGGTCATCATAATCGGCCGAAGTCACATCTGCTGCATCCAGCATGTCTCCATCCTCATTCACTCTGTTCCGTGGATCACGCTCAGCATTACGATCTACGTCGGTGACAACCGGAATGACATTTTCACTTGCTGGAACCCCGGGAGCTGCACCTACACCCATCGCACCGTTCGTACCTACACCGCCAGCTGTATTATAAGGAACCAGCGGTACCATAACTTTTGTATCCCTGCCAATTGCAGCATCAAGCTGACCTACTTCCAGCTGTTCGGTACGAAATGCCTGTAGTGAAGTTCTTGCACCCTCTGCCTCGTCTTCCGTTCGAAAATACGCCTGAATATGCTTTGCCATGTCAAACCCTCCTTTATGGAATGAAATGCAGCGTGACACCTCATGAGGCGGCACGATGTAACCAATGTTAGATACGTTGTTATATATGAATAGAATGCCATCGTACCCTTGATTTTAACCTCTGTATCCTTAAATGACTTTCAGCAGTTCGCGGACAAATGCCGGCTCATCTTCCGGTGTGCGAGATGTAATGTAATTGCCATCCACCACAGCTTCATGATCCTTAAACTCCGCCCCAGCATTAACCATGTCATCCTTCAGCGGCGGGTAAGATGTGATGGTGCGTCCTTTCAATAGATCGGCGCTGGCCAAAATTTGCGGCCCATGGCAGATCGCAGCGATCGGTTTCTTGGCATCGTTAATTTCTGTCACGAATTTCAGAATGTTTGCGTCAGTCCGCAAATTTTCGGGGGATGATCCGCCTGGAATCACAACGGCATCATAGTCAGAAGCCTGCACTTCCGAGATGGCTTTGTCCGTTGTGTAAGAGACTTTGCCTCCCTTACCCTGAAGCGTTTCACCGGCTTTCAAGCCAATAATTTGCACCTCGTGTCCAGCCTTCTTCACCTCTTCATACGGTACCTGCATTTCGGAATCCTCAAAGTCATTTGCAAGTAAAAAAGCAACTTTACTCATAATGTATGTTCTCCTTTCCGTAATCGAAAATTTGGTTTGAATCTCAGCACTGCTGCTCTATGGCACGTCATTGGTGCCTCGCTTTGTTATTACCCCGGGCAGCCTGATTTATAACAATCGAGGTTCAATTGATTTTGCAATCATGTGTCAGGTAGACCAATTATCCGAGGCAGTGAACAGCAAAAAAACCTCAGATTGTTTAACAATCGAGGCTTTCGTTTGTGTTCTCAACTTTGCAGCTTACAGCGCTGCTGCCCTAGGGCGTGTCTTGAAACCTACTGAAGAGCATCTTTTACCCTCTTTTCGCCCCCTGCTGCATCAGTTTACTTTGACGTGCCCCGGCACACCTGCGTGAAACTTCCTTGCTTGGAACGAAAATTCGGCAAAATCTGCTCTCTTCAGCGTTTTCAGACACGCCCTAGAAAAACACGCAATAATTCATTTTACGGCGTACTCCATTCATTTAACAAGCGTACTCTATGGACGAGGTAGATAATCCTGCCTGTCTTTATCTGAAGTTTGAAGCATCCATAACGTCGAAACACACGATGCCGCAGAACGGGCAAGATGAAGCGACTCGCTCATACTGCCGGGGATCAGCAGCGGTTCGATCCGTGCCTTGGTTAATTTTGCAGATTGGCGCATAGATAAGGACTCCTTTGGTTATCAGAGGATACAACGCTGCAATAACGTTTAATCATTCCCATTATGGCCTTTTTACAAAATAATTATGCGCAGGTTCAATCCCGCAGCGGACTTTCCAGCATCAGGGTTACAGGACCCCAATTCGTAAATGAAACGTCCATCATGGCTCCAAAACGTCCTGTTTCCACCTGAATCCCCTTATCTCGAAGCAGCTGATTAAACGTCTCATACAACCGCTCAGCGGTGTCTGGACGGGCTGCCGCAGCAAAGCTGGGCCGTTTGCCTTTACGACAATCGCCATACAAGGTGAATTGTGAAACCGAAAGAACAGCTCCACCCACATCGAGCAGGCTGAGATTCATCTTCTCCTGCTCATCCTCAAATATACGCAGCCCGCTAATTTTATCAGCAAGATATACTGCATCTTTTTCGGTATCCTCATGGGTAATCCCCACAAGCAGCATCAGCCCAGATTCGATGCTGCCTGTCAATTCATCTCCCACGGTTACCTGAGCCTCTTTACAGCGTTGTACCAGCACTCTCATCCTACAGGGGCTCCTTACTGCATAATTCGGTGCACAGAATAAACGTCCTTCACTCGTTTGATTCGTTCCACGACGGAATGCAGATGGTCTGTATTGCGAATCAGAATGGTGACGTGCACCAATGCTAATTTATTTTTGTCGGTCCGTCCGGTGACCGCAGATATATTGGTTTTACTTTCCGAAACAGCTTGAAGCACTTCATTGAGCAGTCCATTGCGATCATGTCCTGTAATCTCGATATCTACACTGTAGCTGGATTCGATATTCTCTTCCCACTCGACTTCAATGACCCGCGCTGCCTCTTCTCCATCCGCACTTGAAGGGATATTTGGACAGTCACTGCGATGCACAGAAACGCCGCGACCGCGTGTAACATAACCGATAATGTCATCCCCAGGCACAGGGTTGCAGCATCGTGCAAACCGAACCAACAGATTGTCGATTCCCTTGACACGGATGCCGTTGGTTGGTCTGTTTCTGCGTTCAGGCGCAGGTTTCAGCTCTCGCATCTCGGAATTTAGTTCCAGCTGGTTGGATTCTTCCTGCTCCTTGCGGAGCTTCTCCGTTGCTTTGGTGATGATCTGAGCGGCTGTAATTCCGCCAAAACCAACCGCCGCCAGCATATCATCGATATCGTTAAACGCGAATTTTTTCGCCGCTTCCATCAGCTTGTCGTCAGTCATCCACGCAGAAGGATCAAGTCCCATCCGTTTCAGTTCACGCTCACAGCTTTCCCGGCCCTTTTCCACGTTCTCTTCACGGCGTTCTTTCTTGAACCATTGTTTAATCTTCGCTCTTGCATGAGAAGATTTCGCGATCTTTAGCCAGTCTTGGCTGGGCCCATAAGAATGCTTGGAAGTCAAAATTTCGATGATATCGCCCGTCTTGAGATGATAATCGAGTGGAACAATTCGTCCGTTGACTTTGGCACCGATAGTCCGGTTACCCACTTCTGTATGAATACGATAGGCAAAGTCTAGCGGCACCGAGCCGCTGGGCAGTTCAATGACTTCACCTTTTGGTGTAAAGACAAACACCAGATCGGAGAAGAAATCCATTTTGAGCGATTCCACAAATTCGGAAGCATCCTGTGCTTCATTTTGAAGCTCAAGAATCTCCCGAAAAAAGGTGATTTTATCTTCAAACTGAGGTCCAGCCGCAGCTCCTTCTTTATAAGCCCAGTGTGCAGCAATACCGAACTCAGCCGTACGATGCATATCCCATGTACGAATCTGGACTTCAGTCGGCTCACCGTTAGGACCGACCACGGTTGTATGCAGGGACTGATACATATTCGCTTTTGGCATTGCGATATAGTCCTTGAACCGTCCAGGCATGGGCTTCCATAACGTATGGATAATGCCGAGTGTAGCATAACAATCCTTGATATTATCCACAATAATACGAATTGCAAGCAGGTCATAAATCTCGTTAAACTGCTTGTTCTTGGTCGTCATTTTTTTGAACACACTATAGATATGTTTCGGGCGGCCGGACAAGTCTGCTTGAATGCCCATCTCTTCGAGCTTACTTGTAATGCCGTCCATTACAGTATCGATGTACTGCTCGCGTTCTGCACGTTTCTTGTGCATCAGATTTGCAATACGGTAGTACTGCTGCGGATTTAAATAACGGAGGGCGATGTCCTCCATTTCCCATTTGATTGCTGATATTCCCAAACGGTTTGCAATCGGACAAAAAATCTCCAGCGTCTCGTACGAGATCCGGCGCTGGCTTTCTTCTGACTGAAACTTGAGGGTCCGCATGTTATGCAGACGGTCAGCCAATTTGATCACGATGACACGGATGTCCTGCGCCATGGCGATGAACATTTTGCGGTAGTTCTCGTTCTGCTGTTCTTCCTTAGAGCGAAACTGGATACGTTCCAGCTTCGTCAAGCCGTCAACAAGCATGGCACACGTATTGCCGAAATGAGTTCGGATCTCATCAAGCGACACCGTAGTGTCCTCGACTACATCATGAAGAAGTGCTGCTATAATGGAGATGGTGTCCATCTGCATATTCACAACAATGTCGGCAACCGCAAGCGGATGCAGAATATACGGTTCTCCCGATTTTCGCGTCTGTCCATGGTGGGCCTGATCAGCAAATTCATAAGCCTCTCGTATGCGCACCAAATCGGGTTCTTTGATATATGCCCCGGCCTTCTCGAGTAATTGCTCTATGCCCATTCTGATCTGTTCCGTGTCCTTTCTATACAAAATGGAACCCGTGACAATATATCAACACAGGTTCCCCGTAAAAGTAATTTCCTATAATTATGACGCCTCACCCGTTTCCCGTCAACTGCTGACGAATAAGACCGTTTATCCAATATTTGAATTCATTCAGTTATTATGCATTATTGCCGATATTTGCTGAAATAGAAGGGAATTTTGAGAAAATAAGTGATTTGCACCCCAAACCTGAAAATTGTTATTGCTTATTTGAAAGAAACTCTGTAATCTATTGAAAGTTTGTGTATCGGAAAAAGGAGATGAGATGCTTTGCAACGTGAAATTCAGGTTGATCAAAAGATGCCTTTGGGCCCCGGCGTATTATTGAGTCTGCAGCATTTGTTCGCTATGTTTGGAAGTACCGTATTGGTACCTAACCTCTTCAAGGTCGATCCAAGCATGATTCTCTTAATGAACGGAATTGGTACCCTGCTGTACATCCTGATGTGTAAAGGGAAAATCCCTGCATATCTCGGATCAAGCTTCGCTTTTATTGCTCCAGTCATGGCGGTATTAAAAGCACACCCTGAAAATGGTTACTCCATGGCCCTCGCAGCATTCATCGTAACAGGTATCGTATTCTGCCTCGTGGCGCTCATTATTAAATATGCCGGAACAGGTTGGATCAACGTTGTTTTTCCCCCAGCAGTTATGGGTGCCATCGTTGCTTTGATTGGTCTGGAACTTGTTCCTGTCGCTGCCGGAATGGCTGGATTAATTAACTCAGACCCCGTAAACAACCCCGGTTGGTTTCCTCAAGCCAAACCTATTATCTTATCCATGGTCACTCTAGGAGTCACTGTGCTTGGGGCTGTAACTTTCCGCGGCTTCCCTAAAATCATTCATATCCTCATTGGTATTGTGGTCGGTTACGGGCTTGGCTACTCCATGGGGCTCGTTAAAACAAGTGCAATTGCTAACGCTGATTTCATCTCTCTTCCAACCGTCACAACACCTTCATTTGACTGGTCGGTGATTCTCACGATTTTACCCGTCGCACTCGTCGTGATTGTTGAACATATTGGACATCTGCTCGTGACAAGCAGTATTGTGGGCAAGGATTTGTCCAAAGACCCTGGTCTGCATCGCTCCCTGCTTGGTAATGGTGTATCTACAATAATGTCCGGCTTCGTCGGATCAACACCGAATACAACCTATGGTGAAAACATCGGTGTTATGGCATTGACTCGGGTTTACTCGATCTATGTAATTGGCGGTGCTGCTGTCATTGCCATTCTTCTCTCCTTCTCCGGCACGTTCTCGGCCCTTGTTGCCAACATTCCGGTACCCGTTATGGGCGGTGTTTCCCTGCTTCTGTTCGGCGTTATTGCAGCATCTGGTCTGCGTATTCTCGTAGAACAAAAAGTGGATTTTGCCAAACCGACGAACTTGATCCTGACTACACTTGTACTTGTGATCGGTCTGAGCGGTACGGAAATTTCGTTCTATGGTGTACATCTGAAAGGCATGGCACTGGCTACGATCGCCGGAATGCTTCTCAGCCTGCTGTTCAAACTGTTTGATGTGCTTGGTTTGTTGAATGAGGAAACACAAAAACAACCGATTACAGAAAAAAATCCAGACTAGTTATAGAAGCGCGACATTTTATTTGCACAAGCTTCTCTCGACCATCGACAGTTACCTTTGTAAAAGACAACTCAAAAAGCCTGTCTCCCAACATAGCGTTGGAGAAACAGGCTTTTTTGCCAATCATTCATGCTGTATATTATTTCCCGGGAAACTGGGGAAGCTGTAATTCATTATTCACAGCAGCACTGTAAAGTACAAAGCGATTTCTGTTTCTAGTAGTTCATCAATGTGAATACATTCATGTTCTCAGGCAGTTTGGCACGGCCGTTCAGATCTGTCAGTTCAATCAGGAAAGCAGCACCAACGACATTACCGCCCAGCTGCTCAATCAAGTTGATGGAAGTTGCAATGGTACCGCCCGTTGCGAGCAGATCGTCTGCAATCAGGACATTCTGCCCTTTTTCGATTGCATCTGTATGCATTGCCAGTGTGTCCTTGCCATATTCGAGATCGTATCCCGCTTCAATGGTCGCACCAGGTAATTTCCCACTTTTGCGAATTGGAGCAAAACCAACACCGAGAGCGTATGCCAATGGTGCACCTACCACAAAACCGCGTGCTTCAGGTCCGGCAATGACATCAATTTTCAGCTCTGCAACCATTTGTTTCAGTTCATTGATTGCATTGCGATACATTTCTCCATCTTTCAGCAATGTTGTGATGTCCTTGAAGCTGATTCCCGGTTGTGGAAAGTCAGGAATAACACGAATATACTCTTTAAAATCCAAAATAATCTCCTCCTAAAATAAATACACAAACTTCCATCTAAGATACGCCCTTCATCCGGGATATCATCCATTGTGTCAGCTGAGGTGTAGATGCATCCAGCATCACCTGTTCTGTCTCGGCCATATGTTCCAGCGCCTGATACTGACGTGCTGAGGTCAAATCACGTTTTGGAGGATTGTCCATAACGGTAATTTTGCCGTCCTCACGCGAAATGAAGGATAACTCTTCAAATACATCAAGCATCATCGTAATCATTCGCGCAGAACAACCACACTGACGACTGAGCACAGGAGTTATCTCTTGCTCGTCCACGGGTTCCGCTTTCCATTTAAACACCAGCATATAAATACGCTTGAACAGTTCTCTGGAGGGCATCTGAAGTCGATCTCGAAGGCTGCCTGATCCGTGCAGAAGGATGATATTCTCGGCTCCGCTGAATAAAGCCAGCATTGCATCAAGTTGTTCCGGGGTTTCCGGCGTATCAAACACAAATAACGTCCGGACTTGTTCCTGTCCATACTGCTCTGCTGCAGCATTACACGGAAATAACCCGACCTTTCTATCATATACCCAAAGGCACGGTTCATACAATGAATTTCCTTCAGAAACATTTGCTTCATTTCTTACAATCGCTCCGATCGAACCTGCTTTGTAACGGAGATGCACATCAAGCGTGCTCAGGAAGTGTCTCATGGCGTTTACCGGGTCAGCATGTCCTCGCATATCGAATACCTGTGCCCCGGGAACATGGATATCCTGAAGCATCATCTGCGGCTTTCTCATACCGTTCCATTCATTTATCGACAGTTCACCCATGACATCAATGACCGAACCTGCAGTCAGAAATTCAGCCAGTGCTCCCTTACCAAAAGCAACAGCCTCCAGCTGCTGTCCATCTTGTTCAAGGACCAGCTTCAAGTGGCGCTTTTCACGCCCCATCGTCCTGATCTCCTTAATCGTCACGTTTCTTAATACAAAACGCGGCGATGGATTACTCATACCGAATGGCTGTAATCTGTCAATTTCCTGAATTACTTTGAGCGGAACATCACTGATGCTGCATTCATCATCAGCCTGCCGCTGCGGAACAAAGTCTTCCTCCGTCAGCACAGCTGCGGCAAATTCGTTCAAACCTGATTCAAGTTCTTCCAACTGATCACGATGAAGAGTCATTCCAGCTGCTGCAGGATGTCCTCCATAATGATCCATGAAATGTTTGTTCGCTGTAAGTGCCTCATAGATATCCAGACCTTCAATTGAACGTGCAGAGCCTTTACAAACGCCGCTTTCCGGGTCGATACCCAGAATCAGTGTGGGTCTGTAATACCGATCCAGCAATTTGGAAGCGACAATACCAACCACGCCCACATTCCAGCCTTCACCAGCCAGTACGATCACATCCGGCACGGAACCGGAACGCTGCTCAATTTTCTGTTCTAACTGCATTGTGGCTTCCTGTAGTATGCCCTCAACGACTTGCTGTCGCTCCCGATTCAGCAGATCCAGCTGTCCCGCAAGGGTATGGGCCTCATCCAGGTTTTCAGTTGTGAGCAGTGATACTGCTCTTCCGGCATGATCCAACCGACCGCTGGCATTAATCCGTGGAGCCATGGCAAAGGCAATATTAATTGATGTCACTTGACTTTGATCCACACCACTAATCTCCAGCAAGGCACTAACCCCTGGCAGTTTCGAACCGCGCATGGATTCTATACCATAACTAACAATTACGCGGTTCTCGCCTTCAAGCGGCATCAGATCCGCTACTGTCCCAATGGCGGCGATTTCCATCCATTCACCCGGCACTTCACCGATCAGGGCCTGTGCAACTTTCAAAGCTACACCTGCTCCCGCCAAACCCTTAAATGGATACGGGCAGCCCGGCAGTTTCGGATTAATTAATGCATAGGCCTCGGGTAATACTTCAGGAGGTTCATGGTGATCTGTCACAATGACTTCGATGCCCAGTGATGCAGCGTACGCAATCTGTTCTACAGCGCTAATTCCGGTATCGACGGTAATAATCAAAGTAACTCCTTGCTGATGCGCCCAATCCAAGGCATGGTTATGAAGACCATACCCCTCGTTCGAGCGGTGAGGGATATAGATATCATATGAAGCTCCCAAATGACGCATCAGATGTATCATAAGTGACGTACTGGATACTCCATCTGCGTCATAATCTCCATAAATTAAAATATGTTCTTCCCGTTCCAATGCCTGCTTAATTCGAGGAATCGCTTCACTCATGCCCAGCAGCAGATACGGATCATGCATCTGATTCAAGTCAGGATGCAAAAATCGTTCTGCCTCCTTTTCATTGTGCACACCTCGGCTTGCAAGCAAACGTCCAACGAGAGGGGAAACGGAAAGCGCCTGCGAAAGTCCCGCAGCCGCCTCCAGATTAATATGTGGTGTATTCCACTGATATTGCGAATAAAGCAATGATAACGCTCCTTTCCTGACCTGCAAGATCCGCGCGCGCCATTACTGAATTAATGTCGCTTCATGATCGGGCAGTTCATGATTGGATTTATAAGGATATCCGGGATCATAAGGTACAGCCTGGATCTGAACTTCTTTGACATGACTGAAACGTGTTAATAACAAGGTCTTGGCCCGATTCGCGATTTCCTGCGCCTCCAGAATGGAGATTCTCGGATTCACACTAATAGTCAGTTCAATGGTAACATCATGTTCCTGTTCGCGAGCAACGAGATGTTCAATCGTGATAATGCCGTATACCCGCTGTACGGTTTCCTTGTAATCAGCGGCATCCTCCTGCTCCAGTTCTTGAATCAGGGAACCATACACCGTATCTACAATCATTCTGTACCCTTTATACAAGATAAAGCCAGAAGCGATGAGGGCAGCGGCGGGATCAAGATAGAGAAGCAGACCTAGACCCGTTTCTTCACCCGCCATGGCGCCAATGATGCCGATTAAAACGGTAAGCGAACAATACAGCGCACGCCGATGCTGCAGTGCATACGACATTGCTAGAGACTGATTTCGTTTACGGAAGTATCGGTACTGGAACTGAAATATGGCTTCTTTTACAGCCAGTGCCGCAACAGCGACCAAAAGTACAGACTTTCCTGGTGCAGCGAGTTCACCACTAGATAAACTACTTAACGCCGAGATTGCCAGCTGTAGGCCACCCATCAGAATAAGCACTGCTAACAGCACCGTCATACCGGGTTTCGCAGCCCGTGCATGTTCCTTGAGACGCTCCTTATGAACTTTACTTTTGGAATGTACAGACCTTGAGGGAAAAAGACCAACCAAGGAAGAGGCAGCTTCAGAAGCAGAGTACAAGCCATCAGCAAGCAAAGATTTGCTGTTTGCCATGTATCCTACTCCTGTTTTGATGACTGCAAGTGCCATGTTTCCGACGATCCCGCTCCATGCAGCCGCATGTGCAGACGGGCCAGGTGCTCTTGTCATGTTGATTCCCCCTTCATTCTGTACTTAACGCTGCAAAACCGCGCCTGGCAGACGCGGCTTTACATTCCGATGTTTAATTAGTTGTTTTCGCAGCTGCTGTTTTTGGTTTGCTAATTTGTTTGCCTTTGAGCACAAGCCAGAGCGGAGCAGCGATGAAGATTGAAGAATAGGCACCGAACAAAGTTCCGATTACCATGGCAAGTGAGAACATGCGAATGGACTCTCCCCCAAAAATAAACAAACAGATTGAAGCAGCAAATACCGTGAACGTTGTATTTAAGGAACGGGTCATGGTTTGAGCCAGACTGTGATTGACGACCTCACGCAAATCGGCTTTGCTTGTCTTTTTGGCAAAACGCAGATTTTCCCGAATTCGGTCAAAAATAACGATGGTATCGTTAATCGAGAAACCAACGATCGTCAGAACCGCTGTAATAAAGGTCAGATCCACTTCCAGACGGAAAATGGAGAATACACTGATAACAACAAATGCATCATGGAAGAGTGCAATAACGGCTGCAAGACCGAAGCGCCATTCAAAACGAATGGCCACATAGATCATAATCCCGATACTTGCGATAAGAACGGCATAAATCGCATTGCGCTCCAATTCCTTAGCCATCTCTGGATCTACTGTATTGACATCGTAGGAAGCAGTTGCATCCAGCTTGCTGAACTCTTGTTTGAATTTGCTTTCCTGTTTTTCGTCCAATACATTGGAGAAACGAACATTTACCCGATCTGCGCCTGGTGTGATGTGTACATCACCTTCATTGACACCCATATCCTTGATGATCGGATTAACTTGCTCTGTGCTGATAGCTTTGGATACCGTAATATCAACGTTGGAACCTGCACGGAAATCAACAGCGTAGTTCAATCCCAATGCGAGGATACTGACAATTCCCGTAACGGTAAGAATAATCGAGAAAATATAGGCAATCTTACTGCCTTTTACATAATCATAATTCCAATTAAAGCGCACGAATTTCACTCTCCTTCACTCCGAAGTACTTAGGCTTCTTGACTACGTTCCCCCGTACAAGCAGGGTCAACAAGAAGCGGGAGAAGAAAATATTCGTGATGATACTGGTCACAATGTCGAAAATCAGTACGAGTGCAAAACCTTTAACCGCACCGGTACCGAGGAAAAACATTACAGCCGCAGCAATAATCGTCGTAATATTAGAATCGATAATTGTACGGAATGAATGTTTGCTTCCCGCCTTGACGGACGACAAGATTGATTTGCCGCTGCGCATCTCTTCTTTAATCCGTTCATACGTAATGATGTTGGCATCCACCGCCATACCTATCCCTAGAATGAAAGCCGCAATACCTGGTAGGGTGAGCACGAATTCGCCCAAATAGAAAATCGCAAGCACTAACCACGTATGAGTAATCAGTGCAAAGCTCGCGATGATACCCGGTATGCGATACAGTCCAATCATGAAAATCAGGATGATAACAGAGCCAATCAAGCCTGCTTTGATCGTTTGATCCAGAGACAATTTACCGAGGGTTGCTCCTACGCTCTGGGAGTATTTCTCCGTAAGTTTCAATGGCAGTGCACCCAGGTTAATGGTATCACGGAGCTGATTTGCTTCTTCTCGCGTGTAAGAACCTGAGATTTGAGCAGATCCGTCGGTCAATTGCTGCCTAACTTCTGGTGCTGAAAGCAGCTGATCATCCAGATAAATAGCAAGGGGTTTATTGATCAAACGTTTGGTGATTTCAGAGAATTTCGCTTTATCCTTTACTTTAATGTCAATCATCGGCTCATTTAATTGAGTGAAGACAACCTTGGCCGCATTTTCGACAAACTCATTACCGCGAAGCTCAATTTTACTGAACTCCCCGTCTTTGTCACCCGGAGCTTTACTACGGAAAGTCAGAACCGCAGGTTCTTTCATTTTGGCTCTAACCTCCGCCTCATCCGTAACACCTGCCAATTTCAACCGGATGCGGTTACTTCCTTCCGTGGTTACTTCCGGCTCACTTGTTCCGAGTGCATTGGCACGGCTTTCGAGGCTTTTGGCAGTTTGCACCAAGGAGGCTTTGTTCACCTGCTGCCCTGAATCGAGCGGTTCTGCTTCATACAGGATTTCATAGCCTCCTTTTAAATCAAGGCCCAAGCGTATATTTTTGAGCAGTTCCGGGCTTGTACCCACCATAACCCCTGTGGTGACAAGCACGACCAGAATGAAACTGATAATTCTTTTCATGCCGTTCCTAGATCCCCTTTCGTTCTCAATATTCCTATTATAGCGATGCCGTAAAAAGCAGTCAATTTTCAACAAAAAAGATCCCTTTCGTCTAGAAAGAGGACCCCCGGTATGCAGACACGGTCATAAAGTTCATAAAGCTTGTTGCTTTCAGTGACAATATGTCGTTCACCAGTTGATGAAGCGGTGGAATACCCTGTTTTTCGTATTTATGACTGACGCAATTCCAAACATCTTTGCTGGTGACATATTCGTAACCGACAAGCCTTAATTCTTCTGCCTTGCTTCGGCAGAGTATCTCTATGGACTGTTCCAACTCCACATCATTCATTTCTTCCAAGCGGGGAGCCTCCCTTCGTGCTTACAAGCCTTTATGCGGCATCAGTACTACATCATTCGACCTTCCCCGATCATATTCCTTCTTGCTGGATATGGTTCTTTTTGTTAATCGTGTCCAAGTTGTCATGAGATGATGAAAGGCCAGCATAGGATGAAGTACAACGGCTTTGTCCCATTAATGAGGATAACCAGTACTTTCAATGAGGATAACCTGTACCTTCAACCGGGAAAGAGGGGTAGTTTTGAAGAAACAGACATTTATTCAGGGGGCCATGATTCTGCTCGCGGCAGGCATTATCAACCGTATTCTGGGCTTCATTCCGCGTATCGCACTGCCTCGAGTGATCGGCGCAGAAGGTGTTGGCATCTATCAGCTGAGCTATCCCTTTTTCATCGTGCTGGTGACGCTGATTACCGGAGGGATTCCGTTAGCCGTAGCCAAACTTGTTGCGGAAGCCGAAACGGGTGCCAATCGTTATTCGCCCCAGCGTATTTTACAGATAAGCCTCAGTTTCACACTCACTCTCGGTGTCGTTTTTATGTTTCTTTGCATTCTGTTTGCCCCTTGGATCACTCAGTATGTTCTCACCGATGAACGGGTATATCATACGTTTGTCAGCATGAGTCCTATGATTGCTATCATCGCTGTTTCCGCTGTATACAGAGGTTATTTCCAAGGCAGGCAGAACATGATGCCAACAGCGATTTCGTCTATTACAGAAACAATTATCCGCATCATTTGTGTGATCTGGTTTGCCTGGCTGCTGCTTCCTAAAGGAATTGAACATGCGGCGGCCGGCGCAATGCTGGGGGCAATGGTCGGGGAGCTGGGTGGAATGCTGATTCTACTGTGGAATTATGCAAAATCAAAAAAGAGCTGCCCCTTTCTATAAAAATAGAACAGGAGCCCTCTCCTTCATCCAAGTCAGTGAAACCGGAATCCAGTTTGTTAACAGAAGCAGAGCTGTCTGAGGGGAAGAATCATGCCCAAAGAGGATTAATCCGCCGTTTGCTGGCTATATCTGTCCCTGTTACAGCAGGTCGTCTTGTTGGCTCTCTATCCTACCTCGCTGAGACAATCGTAACAGCCCAGAGTCTTGCTATTGCCGGTATCGCCAAAGGGCTCGCTACAGCTCAATATGGTGCATTACAGGGGATGGTCATCCCGTTACTGCTGCTTCCTGGTGCGCTGACCTCATCTCTTGCGACATCACTCGTCCCGTCTTTGTCTGAAGCTGCTGCCCGGGGTGATCGTGCGCTCATTCATAAAAGAATGCATCAGGCTCTGCGGCTTGCTTTGGTCACTGGTGCACCGTTTTCTGTATTTATGTATGTGCTTGCCGAACCGATGTGTCTGCTGCTCTATGATGATGCATCGATTGGAAGCATGCTGAAACTGATGGCACCTTTTGCTTTATTTATCTATATTCAAGCCCCGCTGCAGGCAGCGCTGCAGGCACTTGATCGTCCAGGTAAAGCTTTGCTGAATACATTTATTGGCGCTGTCATCAAAATCTCTTTAATTCTGATGCTGGCTTCGCAGCCCGAATATGGTATTTTTGGTGCTGTCATTGCCATCTGTATTAATTCCATGATTGTGACCTTATTACATGCGCGAAGTGTACGTCAGCTGTTAAATTTCCGATTTAAGTTGATGGATTGGGTCAAAACAGGAGCCGGCATGTTCATTATGGGTGCAGCGACCCTTCTCGTCTACGAGCACACAGCTGCCCTTCTTCCATTTTGGCTGCGAATGATCCTAGCCCCAGCGACAGGTTTACTCGTTTATTTTCTCATTATGGGCATCACCAAAATGATTGACTTCCATGATTTATCCCGTGCTCCGCTCATTGGTTCATGGTTTAAACGCCGCAAGTAATTTACTTTTTGTCCTCGCGAGGGCTGATATATAACTTGCCATTGTGGTCAATTGAGCAAATAAACACATCTTTGAAATCCATGATGCCTTTTTGCTGAATTTGATTTTTCAACCAGAAACGTGTTTTCTCAATCATTTCCAGATTCTCATCCTGCACTTTCCCATCCATAATTAGCGGTACAGGCAGGCCCTCATATTTGATGTCGGGGAAACCTTTCAAGTGAATATGATTTTTTTTTCGTGAAGATGAGCTGCTGGAACCTGAACCTGACCCGGAAGAAGTGCCTTCGGAACTTTGATCTTTTGGAAAAACGGTTAATTTGCCCGTCGTCTCCAGAAGCGCAAAATCTACATCACCTATGCTGTCTATGTTCTGTTCACGCAGCTGGAGGAGCAGATCATCCAAATTATAACGCTGTTTCCGCATTTCATCCCGATGAAGTTTACCTTTAGAGATTAACACCGTAGGTTTCCCATCAATCATCAAGCGAAGCTTTCTACTTTTCAAGCCAACATAGGCCATCCCAATCTGCATAACAATTACCGTCAGCATCGGAGCTATACCATGAGAGAGCGGTTTTTTAATATCCTCAATGACAAAAGCAGCCATTTCAGCGAGCATAATCGACACGACCAGATCAAACATGGACAGCTTGCCGATCTCACGTTTGCCCATAACACGAATCGCACAATAGACCAGAAAATACATGAGTACGGTTCGGTAAACATGGGGGCCGATATCCGTGAAATTCATAACAGGACCTCCTTCGAATTTCAGCATCTGGGGATATTTTAAGTGCAATCCCTATTTTGACCTGAACCTGAAATGCTCATGCAGAAATAAACCGTTCATTTAATGGAAATCAGTTCATAAGTGAGAAGGCTTGACCATACACTGTAATAATTTCAAACTTGTACAAGGGGGTTGCTTCATGCAATTGATTCGCCGCTTGTTCTCATTTCGGATGTCCAATCCGATTCTGTCTGGTCTCTGCCATGCTTTTGTCTGGATGTTTATTGGAGCGTTAGTTCTTTCTTTCTTCTTGTGGATGAGCGGCTTACGGGAACAGGAGCTATCTACCTATACCTATGTCGTTCATGGTTTGTCACTGCTCATTGGCGGTTTCATTGCGGGGAAACGGTCTGGTGAGAAGGGATGGTATTATGGCGGAGTTACAGGCATCGTTTATGGGCTCCTCGTGCTGCTTATTGGATTTCTGGCCCTTGACGCTTCTTTTAACTGGAAGGACAGCTTACAGCTGCTTAGTGCCTTTCTGCTCTCAGCTCTAGGCGGTATCTTTGGTGTCAATACACAGCGTTAATCGTGATCAACTCCCATAATCAGGACCACCCGTCCAACGGGTGGTTTGCTCTTGGGGTATAACCCCCTGTTGCCAAACTGCGCCTAAAGACGCTAGCCTGACAGCAGGGCTGTTCAGGCTCAGTGTAATTTGTCTCTTTCACTTACCAGTAAACTGGTTTTACTTCTTTTTGCTTCGATTACTGCTGAATGGATCTTCGTATTCTTTTACACTCAGCTTATCTACCGCCTGATCATGTGCTTCTTGCTCACGAATATACTTTCTTACGGTTGCTTCATTTAGACCCACTGTGCTCACATAGTACCCTTCGGCCCAAAATTTTCGATTTCCGTATTTATACTTAAGCTGGGCATGTTTTTCGAAGATCTTGAGCGAACTTTTTCCCTTTAGATATCCCATAAACGTGGAGACCGCAATTTTTGGAGGGATGGCTACTAACATATGGACATGATCGGGCATCATGTGACCTTCTATGATTTCGACTCCTTTGTACTTGCACAAACGTTTAAAGATTTCGATTAAATCTCTTCTCACTTGATTATAGATTTCTTTCCGTCTATACTTCGGGGTGAACACAATGTGGTACTTACACATCCACTTTGTGTGAGCTAGGCTGTAGCTCTTGGTTGCCATGAATGACCATTCCTTTCTTTTTGAGCCTGAACATCTCAATTGTATTGGAATGGTCATAATGGTCAAACCCTTCATCCCTCCACCCGCATAGCGGGTGGTTTTTTGTTTCGCGCGTTTCACGCACTCAACTGGCTAAAGCCATAAAAAAAAGAGAATCGGATCTGCTCAGATCCGATTCTCTGTTCGGGAATATGCGGGTGCATATTCTCAATATATATTCGATTATTCAGCCGTTTCACGACTTACAGCACTGCTGATCGCATTACGATCAAACGTAAGCTTGGTAACATCGTTTACACGCAGTACCACGATGTCCTCTGTAATTTCAGCAATCGTACCGTGAAGACCACCGATCGTAACAATTTTGTCGCCTTTTTTCAGCTGACCCAGCATCGCATTACGAGCCTTTTGTTTTTTGTTCTGTGGACGAATCATCAGGAAGTAGAAAATGGCGACCATCAGTACCAAAGGTACGATCAACGAAAAAATTCCACCACCAGGATTTGCAGCTTGAGCAGTCATAGCTTGAAACATCAAAACTCCCCCTTATCGACTATACATACAGATATTGCTTGTTGCATCGGTTCCGCAAAAACCTTTAATCAGAAACCTTTGTCATTATCATGCAGACCATATTGATCGAAAAATTCATCCCGGAAATCAAGCAAACGATCTTCCATTATGGCTTTGCGCACATTGCGCATTAAGTTCTGTAGGAAATGAAGATTATGGATCGTTGTCAGACGCAAGCCAAATGTTTCATCTGCTTTGATCAGATGGCGCAGATAAGCTCTGGAATAGTTGCGGCAAGTGTAGCAGTCACATTCCGGGTCAAGCGGCCCAAAATCGGTTGCAAACTTGGCATTGCGAACGACCAGACGTCCTTGGCTTGTCATCGTTGTTCCGTTACGGGCAATTCGGGTCGGCAGCACGCAGTCAAACATGTCCACTCCACGAATCGATCCCTCAATCAATGCATCGGGTGAACCTACCCCCATCAAATAGCGCGGTTTATTGGAAGGCAGCAAAGGCACTGTATAGTCCAATACACCATACATCAAATGTTTCGGTTCTCCAACACTCAGTCCACCAATAGCATACCCCGGGAAATCCATGGAAGTCAAATCAGCCGCGCTTTGACGACGAAGGTCCTCATGCATGCCTCCCTGTACGATGGCGAACAAACCTTGATCATGCGGACGAGCATGACTTTCAAGACAGCGCTCTGCCCAGCGGCTCGTTCTTTCAAGCGACTTCTTAACGTATTCATATTCAGCTGGATATGGAGGACATTCATCAAAAGCCATCATGATATCCGATCCCAGTGCGTTCTGAATTTCCATGGCTACTTCCGGGGAAAGAAACTTTTTGTCTCCGTTCAGATGGGAACGGAAGTGTACGCCTTCTTCCGTAATCTTACGCATCTCACTGAGGGAAAACACTTGAAATCCACCACTATCTGTCAGAATCGGTCGATCCCAGTTCATAAATTTGTGCAGCCCACCAGCCTGACGAATAATTTCATGTCCGGGCCTTAGGAACAAGTGATAGGTATTGCTCAGAATAATCTGAGCATCCATTTCTTTCAACTCTTCAGGACTCATCGTTTTTACCGTTGCCTGCGTACCTACCGGCATGAAGGTTGGTGTCTCAATAACTCCATGAGGTGTATGTACCCGTCCCAGACGCGCACCGGATTGTTTACACGTTTTGATATGTTCGTACGTAATTGCTGCCATTGGTTATAATCATCCTCTAAAAGTTAATCGTTTATTAATAAATCAGCATCGCATCCCCAAAACTGAAGAAACGGTATTTCTCTTTGATCGCTTCCTCATAGGCGCGCATAATATGTTCTCGCCCTGCAAGTGCACTAACAAGCATCACTAGTGTGGATTTTGGCAGGTGAAAGTTGGTAAGCATTCCGTCAATGACTTTGAAGGAGTATCCGGGATAGATAAAAATACTCGTCCAGCCGCTGCTTTCCTGCAGTATGCCATCTTCAAACTTACTTCCCACTGTCTCCAGCGTTCTGCAGCTGGTGGTACCTACCGCAAAAACTTTATTACCTCGCTCTTTGGTCTGGTTAATCAAATCAGCTGTTTCCTGAGACAAAGAATAGTATTCTTCATGCATTACATGATCCTCCACCACATCCACGGACATCGGTCTGAAAGTGCCTAAGCCAACATGGAGAGTAATGAAGCCGACATGCACACCTTTAGCTCGAATCTGATCAAGCAGCTCATCGGTAAAGTGCAGACCTGCGGTCGGTGCAGCGGCTGAGCCTTCATGTTTGGCATATACCGTCTGATAACGCTCCCGATCGTCCAGCGTTTCTTTGATATAAGGCGGCAGCGGCATTTCTCCCAATCGATCCAGAATCTCCTGGAAGATTCCGCTGTACTCAAATGTTAATGTACGTGCCCCCATTTCGCCAACTTCATTAATGACGGCCTTTAACTCATCGCTGAACACAATCACAGAACCAGCCCGCAGTTTTTTACCCGGCTTGACCAGCGCCTCCCATTTGTCACCTTCTAGGTTTTTAAGCAGCAGCACCTCGGCTTTCGCTCCCGTGTCCTCTTTTGTACCAAAAAGGCGGGCAGGCAGTACACGTGTATCATTTAAGATCAGCGTATCCCCAGGCTCCAGAACATTAATAATATGAGGAAAGTGGTGATGACCAATCTCACCTGTCTCTTTGTTCAACGTAAGCAGACGAGACGCTGTGCGGTCCAGCAGCGGCGTCTGTGCAATCAATTCTTCAGGCAGTTCAAAATCATATAAGTTCACATTCATGTTCATTTCATTCCTTAACAATAGTGGCATTCTGATAATAGTGTTTCAATATTGTCTGGTAATCATACCCTTCATCCGCCATACCCTTGGCTCCCCATTGAGATAAACCAAGTCCATGACCGTTACCCTGACCAATAAACATAAAAGTCTGACCTTGTGTAACGGCTCTGGCCTGTCCATCCGCACTCATCACAACCAGTGCATTACTGGAAGAGCTTCCTGTGCCTGAAGCAGATAAAACAGGAGCACCCTGCGATCCGGTTTTGCTGACTTTTTTGCCGTCAGCGCCTAATACAGTATAACTTCCGGTCCCCGCAATATCAAATAAAGTGCTCGGCAATCCCCCTAAGGCAGAACGGTACGTATCTCCGTATTTGACCGTCAACGGCTGCCCATTGGCTGTCACTTCAAGGGCCCGTCCTGAAGGCCCCCTTTTGGTTACTTCCAGTGTTGAGATGGAGGAAGGAACGGCATTTGTCGTTTTGCCCTGCAGCGTTTTGACCAACTGTGCCGAAGTAAATGGCCCTCTCACCCAAGCGTAATCATTGGACTGAGCGACTTTTGCCAGTACAACAACTTCAGTGCCCGGATTGATTTTCGCAACCGGCTCTACATTGGATTGAATTAGCGGTATGGGTCTTACATTTGTATTTTGAGCTGTAACCGTCACTTTGGAAAGGCCCGCCTCTGTTTTTGTTGTTACTTCTTTTACGTTGTCCTCACGAATATATCCGCTCACACCTGTATTCAGCAGAACGTGGTACCATGTATGGAGTCCGGCCTGCGCAGACTGATCCCCACGACTGTCTACATTGGTAAACAGACCGTTTCCACTGTTCCATACTTCAGAAGGATGAGCAGTCTGTCCTCCCGCATTGGAAGAAAATACGGCTTCTACAATTTTGCCGCCGCTTTTGATCACTTCTCCTGCAGTCGCATTTACTGCACTCGTTACTTTGTCATTCTCCGAATTCATTCCGTTGTAAGCCTGACTCAGTGTTGTATCGACCACATTGGCAATCTTGAATCGTTCCCCCTGCTGAAGCGCATAGGAACGTGCTGCTACCGCCTGTACCTTAAGTGCTTCTGCTGGCCAGGAAGAATAGACTTCTGCACCGACAACCGAGTACAGGTACTTTTCCAGCGGCACAACATTTACTAGAGCCAAGTCCCCATTTACGATGCTGACCTCCATATCTCCGCGGTATATCCGTTGAGATCGCTCCACAACTTTTATACCGCTGCCTGTCCCCTGTACGAGTACTTTGGCATCACTGCCTGCAATAGTGTAGTGTGGAGCCGTTTTGAGAGCATCCAGACTCAATCCTGCATCCTGTCGGATAATCAGACCTGCACTGTTTCCTACAGGGGAGAGACTGATCCCGGCTGCGCTTGCTTCGACCTGCTGCTTTAATGAGTCCAACTCCGCCGCGGATGAGGCCTCGCCAACCCATACTGTATATCCTTGACTGCTTCCATTCAACAGAAGCACAGGATATGCAGTGAATCCTGCCGAAAGCAGATTTGCCTGTACAGCTTCTGCCTCCTGAAGTGAACTGTACGTGCCTGTCGACAAACGTTCGCTTCCTGTTACAACAGGCTGCTGTCCTGCCAATTGTGCTGCGGCTGTTTTCTGAACACGTGTCACAGCTTGTGCGGCAAGTGCAGCTGTCCCGTAATTACCTGTATACAGCTGATAAAGCGTCTTGCCATTAAACGATGCGGTGTACAGCAAAGGTTTATCAGCTGAAGCCTGCAGCAATTTTGCGGCTGCTGCGGCTGTTTTGAAATCAGCCGTTTCTAACACTTTTACTCGAAATCCATCCGCACTAAATCTGGCCTGTCCGGAAGGAAGTGAAGCATTCGCAGCGCCCCCCGACTGAAGGCTCCATTCTCCGGCCGATTCAAGTGTAATCATAGGAGTCGTTGATTTATATGTGCTCCCTAAATTGGCAAACAAGGCTACTCTGATTAATTGTCCATCATTACCAGCCGCATAAGCAGGCACCTGCAAACATCCCGCTGTTAATAGAGCAGCCGCCAGTACCTTCAATCGACGACTCCACTTTTTCGTTCGTATTGCTTTTCCCACAATCAGACTCCTCTCCACGTATGTCTTTCGTTTATATCGGTCAGATTCTATAGAGAATTCACTTCATTTGATGATAACTCCCTCGATTCACTTCCATAACCAAAGAAGGTAAGGCGCTATTTGCCGTCTCTTGGCGGAACGGGCAGACCAAGATGGTGATATGCCAGATCTGTTACCACCCGACCTCTCGGTGTACGCTGAATCATACCGATCTGCAGCAGATAGGGTTCATAAACATCCTCAATTGTCTGTGACTCCTCCCCAATCGTAGCCGCAATGGTATCCAGTCCAACCGGCCCTCCACGAAAACTGTTAATCATGGATTTAAGCATCTTGTGGTCGATTTCGTCCAATCCGCGCGGATCAATCTGAAGACGCTGCAGTGCTTCTTCTGCCAGAGCTTGTGTAATAATGCCATCACCGCGCACCTGTGCAAAATCACGCACCCGTTTTAGCAATCGGTTGGCAATCCGTGGTGTCCCGCGCGAACGCAGGGCAATCTCTTCTGCAGCATCGCCTACAATCTCGACACCCAAAATTTCTGTCGAGCGTGAAACGATGTATGCCAGCTCATCAACGGTATAGAACTCCAGACGGCTGATTACACCAAACCTGTCCCGAAGGGGGGCGGATAGAAGTCCAGCACGCGTCGTAGCCCCAATCAATGTAAATGGGGGCAGATCCAAACGAACGGAACGTGCACTCGGCCCCTTGCCAATCATAATATCCAGAGCAGAATCTTCCATAGCCGGGTACATGACCTCTTCAACAGTACGGTGAAGTCGATGAATCTCGTCAATAAACAAGACATCCCCCTCCTGCAGATTGGTCAGCAGAGCCGCAAGATCACCTGGACGCTCGATCGCAGGACCTGAAGTTGTTCTCAGATTAACACCAAGTTCGTTTGCTATAATATTAGCGAGAGTCGTTTTTCCAAGTCCCGGCGGACCATATAAAAGCACATGATCCAGTGCTTCATTTCGTAACTTGGCAGCTTCGATATATATTTTAAGATTTTCCTTGACCTGATTCTGCCCGATGTATTCATTTAAATACCGGGGACGGAGGCTGAGTTCAACGTTCTGATCCTCCATCATCAGGTTAGCGGATATAATCCGTTCATCCATGTCTATCCCTACCTTTTCTTGCAGGCTGCACCTCTAGTATACTATGAAACCTGAACTTATCCCGTAAACAACATCTGCAGTGCCCGCTTCATCAGGACATCAACTGAATCTGCAGTCGTTACGTCTTTTTTCAACTTGAGCCATACTTTATCCAATTCACTATCCGTATATCCAAGCGCCTTCAAGCCCTCACGTGCTTCATCCCACGCAGACCCGCTTCCCTTCTCTTCCGATGGGGGTGCAAACAGCCCCGTTTCATACGCTGCCGTTCCAAAGCCGTCCAATTTGTCTTTCAGATCAAGGATCATACGCTGTGCTGTTTTTTTGCCGATGCCCGGCAGTTTCGTCAAGAATGTCAGATTCTCCTGATAGATCGCCGTAACCACGTGATCTGGTGTACCTCCAGCAAGAATACCTAATGCCACCTTTGGCCCAATTCCCGACACTTCAATCAATTTGCGGAACAGACGCTGTTCTTCTCTCGTCACAAATCCAAACAAAAACATTGCATCTTCACGCACATGGTGATGAGTGTATACAATAATTTCGCCTTCCTGCTTGGCAAACGCATAAGGGTTAGGACAGAATACGCGGTAACCTACGCCATGAACGTCCAGCACAATATAATCACTCTCGACATGTATAAACTGTCCTCTTAGAAAATCGATCATTTTCGCAATACCTCATTCAATTTGGAATTTAATGTATATGAGTGTGCATGGCAAACGGCAACAGCCAGCGCATCTGCAACGTCATCCGGTTTAGGCACAACCTGCAGGCGAAGAAACATTTTGACCATCTCCTGCACTTGTTTCTTCTCCGCCTTGCCGTAACCCACAATCGCCTGTTTGATCTGCATCGGAGTATACTCTGCAATCGGCAAACCTTTCTGAGCAGCAGCAAGGATCATGACCCCTCTGGCCTGACTGACAGACATTGCTGTAGTTACATTACGGTTAAAAAAGAGCTTCTCCAGTGCTACTGCATCGGGTTTATATTTATCGATCAGCTGCACCATCCCCTCATAAACGTGAAGAAGCCGTTCCTCATCAGGAGTATGAGCCTCCGTCTGAATACATCCATATTGTACGGGTACTACTTTGTTCCCGATTTTGTCCACAAAGCCAAACCCAACAATCGCAATCCCCGGGTCAATTCCCAAAAAACGCAAAACCATCTCTCCCTTACAAAAGCGAACATATGTATCGTTCATTTCATTATAACATTAGATACGCCTTGCGGCAGGAAAAACTTTGTCTATGCTAAAGCTTGCTTTATTTCGAGCGTATTCTTTCTTCATGTCACTTATATCCTTGATGCCTTTTCTAAAAACGACAAAAAGGACATCCTCTTGATGTCCTTAGTTGAAAGGCATGAGTCAAAATTCTTACTTATACGGCCTAGCCTTTTTTTAGCATATCCTTTACCTTTACGATTCAATTCTTAAAAATTTCCTGTTTCACCAATTATCCGCCATTACGAAGCAATCGGTGTGTTTCATCCACTGCAAAATCACTAAATGTCGAGATTACACTATCATACTCATCTTTATCCTGTATGCGAATGCCTTCCTGCAATTGCTCTAACACCCCTTCGGGCAGTGAACTTTCCAGCGTACCTACATCGAGTTGAAAAAACGTGCGAATGACGTTCTCTTCAGCAGGTTTGCCCTCATACAGTTTAAGATTACCAGCAGCATCAATGCTGATATATGCTTCTTGTTTACATATCGGTGAAAGGTCCTCAACCCTCTGATTCAGCTGCATCGTATCCGAAGAAGTAATCTTCGCTTCCCACTCCGGATGCTGAGCAAGCAGTATTTTAAGCCGCGGAATATCCATTCTCCCCAACTGTTCCGTCTCTACACCGCAAATATATTCCGTTTGTAAAACAACACGTATCAGCTGCTCTTTGTCAGCTTTAAGCTGTGTGACAAGACGCTGAATCTCTTGATCCGACCGTGTATCCTTTTTAACTGTACCCATAACGCTTACAGCCTCACCAAAATTAGTCGTTAATAACCGCTCAACTGCTGCAGATATAGATAAACCACGATATGCTAGTATCATAACTGCGCATACCGCTGCAGTCATCCAAAATGTCCGTTTCCAGCGCCGCCATCGTTTCTTTAATTGTTTTCTGAAGCTGAACCTGTTCACATAAACCCCTTCAATCACTTTTTTAAAGCTATTGTGACCTAATGGATGAAATTTTATGCATAACCAAGCCTGCTTGAAAAGGATAAAAGCCTTACTCGGTGAGCATTTATCCTTTTCTGGAACCTTATATGTATAATTTATTATTTTAAAAAGTAAAAAGCACTATCTGATTAGATAGTGCTTTCTTGAATCGGGATGACACGATTTGAACATGCGACCCCCTGGTCCCAAACCAGGTGCTCTACCAAGCTGAGCTACATCCCGTTATATATACCGGCGAGAGGACTCGAACCTCCACGGTTTCCCACTCGATTTTGAGTCGAGCGCGTCTGCCATTCCGCCACGCCGGCAAACTATGTAAATAATGGCGCGCCCTGAGAGATTCGAACTCCCGGCCTTTTGATTCGTAGTCAAACGCTCTATCCAGCTGAGCTAAGGGCGCAAATATTGGAGCGGAAGACGGGAATCGAACCCGCGACCCTCGCCTTGGCAAGGCGATGCTCTACCGCTGAGCCACTTCCGCATGAAAAAAAGTATAAAATGGCGGAACCGACGGGATTCGAACCCGCGATCTCCTGCGTGACAGGCAGGCATGTTAGGCCAACTACACCACGGTTCCAAATCACTCTCGATTAGAAAGTTAAATTGCGGGGGCAGGATTTGAACCTGCGGCCTTCGGGTTATGAGCCCGACGAGCTACCGGGCTGCTCCACCCCGCGTCATTAATAAAAATATATGGTGGAGGCTGAGGGGATCGAACCCCCGACCCTCTGCTTGTAAGGCAGATGCTCTCCCAGCTGAGCTAAGCCTCCATATATATGACCCGTAGGGGATTCGAACCCCTGTTACCTCCGTGAAAGGGAGGTGTCTTAACCCCTTGACCAACGGGCCTTAATGGCTCCCCGAACAGGACTCGAACCTGTGACAACTCGATTAACAGTCGAGTGCTCTACCAACTGAGCTATCAGGGAATAATATGCATCTGCTGAACAAATGCAATTCATCGTACAACGTCCACATGCATAACCTGTTTTCTATGTATGATGAAAGAGTTCGCTTGGCGGCGTCCTACTCTCCCAGGACCCTGCGGTCCAAGTACCATCGGCGCTAGAGGGCTTAACGGTCGTGTTCGGGATGGGTACGTGTGGAACCCCTCCGCCATCGCCACCAAACGCGATTGGTCGAAGCATAGCTTCTTCCATTCATCAGAGTGATTGTTCTCTGAAAACTAGATTCGAAACGAAACTTACGCGACTTAAAACTTGCTATTGGATAAGCCCTCGACCGATTAGTACTGGTCAGCTCCATGCATTGCTGCACTTCCACCCCCAGCCTATCTACCTCGTCGTCTTCAAGGGGTCTTACATACTGGGAAATCTCATCTTGAGGGGGGCTTCACGCTTAGATGCTTTCAGCGCTTATCCCGTCCGTACATAGCTACCCAGCGGTGCTCCTGGCGGAACAACTGGTACACCAGCGGTACGTCCATCCCGGTCCTCTCGTACTAAGGACAGCTCCTCTCAAATTTCCTACGCCCACGACAGATAGGGACCGAACTGTCTCACGACGTTCTGAACCCAGCTCGCGTACCGCTTTAATGGGCGAACAGCCCAACCCTTGGGACCTACTTCAGCCCCAGGATGCGATGAGCCGACATCGAGGTGCCAAACCTCCCCGTCGATGTGGACTCTTGGGGGAGATAAGCCTGTTATCCCCAGGGTAGCTTTTATCCGTTGAGCGATGGCCCTTCCATGCGGTACCACCGGATCACTAAGCCCGACTTTCGTCCCTGCTCGACTTGTAGGTCTCGCAGTCAAGCTCCCTTATGCCTTTGCACTCTTCGAATGATTTCCAACCATTCTGAGGGAACCTTTGGGCGCCTCCGTTACTCTTTAGGAGGCGACCGCCCCAGTCAAACTGCCCACCTGACACTGTCCCCGTACCCGCTAAGGGCACCAGGTTAGAACCTAGATACGATCAGGGTGGTATCCCAACGGTGCCTCCACACAAGCTGGCGCTCATGCTTCAAAGGCTCCCACCTATCCTGTACAGATCGTACCCAAATTCAATATCAAGCTGCAGTAAAGCTCCATGGGGTCTTTCCGTCTTGTCGCGGGTAACCTGCATCTTCACAGGTATTAAAATTTCACCGGATCTCTCGTTGAGACAGCGCCCAAGTCGTTACGCCATTCGTGCGGGTCAGAATTTACCTGACAAGGAATTTCGCTACCTTAGGACCGTTATAGTTACGGCCGCCGTTTACTGGGGCTTCGGTTCACAGCTTCGGATTGCTCCTAACCACTCCCCTTAACCTTCCAGCACCGGGCAGGCGTCAGCCCGTATACTTCGCCTTACGGCTTCGCACAGACCTGTGTTTTTGCTAAACAGTCGCTTGGGCCTTTTCACTGCGGCCCCCTCGTGCTATTCACACTACCGGGGCACCCCTTCTCCCGAAGTTACGGGGTCATTTTGCCGAGTTCCTTAACGAGAGTTCTTCCGCGCGCCTTAGAATTCTCTTCTCGCCTACCTGTGTCGGTTTGCGGTACGGGCACCTTCATCTGGCTAGAGGCTTTTCTTGGCAGTGTGAGATCATGACCTTCGCTACTGTAATTTTCACTCCCCATCACAGCTCAGCCTTATGATGTGCGGATTTGCCTACACATCAGCCTTACTGCTTGGACAGGCATCCATCAGCCTGCGTCACTACCCTACTGCGTCCCCCCATCGCTCGTAACGATTTACGGTGGTACAGGAATTTCGACCTGTTGTCCTTCGACTACGCCTTTCGGCCTCGCCTTAGGTCCCGACTTACCCTGAGCGGACGAGCCTTCCTCAGGAACCCTTAGGCTTTCGGCGGATCAGATTCTCACTGATCTTTTCGTTACTCATACCGGCATTCTCACTTGTATAATGTCCAGCGCTCCTTACGGTACACCTTCAACCCTTATACAACGCTCCCCTACCCCTGATGCAAGCATCAAGCCATAGCTTCGGTGGTGTGTTTAGCCCCGTTACATTTTCGGCGCAGAGTCACTCGACCAGTGAGCTATTACGCACTCTTTCAATGATGGCTGCTTCTAAGCCAACATCCTGGTTGTCTGTGCAACTCCACATCCTTTCCCACTTAACACACACTTGGGGACCTTAGCT